>JBAYRN010000010.1:0-72090 GCA_041676625.1 Vulcanimicrobiota bacterium | reverse complement strand
TTGGGAAAGACTCATTATCCCGCCGATATCCTGGCCTCTTACCCTCTTTTCTATGACGGAGTATCCCAGGTCCAGAACCCGGATCTCTTCGACGTCATCAACATTTTCTATCCCCAATCAGCCTATTTACACGAGAGCCTTCTGAACTGGCGAATTCCGCAGTGGGATCCTTATAGTTTTTGTGGCCATAGTCTGGTCACCAACGGGCACTCCGGATTTTATTACCCCCCACGGTTGCTCTGCCACCTGGTCACACCCATGCCCTGGTCACACGATCTTTTCCTGTTCCTTCATCTCGGTCTCGCCGGGTTGTCGCTCTTCATCTTCTGCCGTGGTATCGGTCTTCAGTCCTTTCCTTCCATGTTTGCTGGAGTTTCCTATCAGTTTAGCGGGTTCTCCGTAGGTTGGTTCGAGCACGAACACGTTCTCGTTTACTGTGCCTGGACTCCCCTGATACTTCACAGCTATCAACTTGCGCTACGACGGTCCTCGATTCGACACTTCTGCTTTGCTGCTATACTCCTGGGGACACTGGGAACGGTGGGGATGCTCCAATTCTGGGCCTATACCCTGATCCTGTGCGGCATCTGGGGTCTGGCCGTCTGGTGGAGGAAGCGCGAAATATCGGTCCTGTTTGCCCTACTCGCGAGTTGGTTAGCCGCACTGGCGGTGAGTTCCATTGCCATCTGGCCTCAGCTCCTCGATCTTGCCGACAAGTCTCGGCCGGTCATACCCTGGTCCTATCAAACCCGTGCCTTCCGCGAACTCTTATTCTCAGCCCCGTTAGCGGCCTGGCTGCCCGATTTCGCAGGCAATCCTGCGGCCGGATTTCATATTCAGAGGGTCAGCCTGGGAGGGAATTGGATCTATCCTGAAAGTTATCTTTACGCGGGTTTATTACCACTCGTGCTGGCTCCCATGGCCTGGGCGTTCCGAGACCGTTTCGAGTGTCGCTTCTTCGCGATTCTCCCCTTGCTGGTGGTCCTGCTGTGTTCCACCCCCCTGTTTCTATTGGCCCATACTTTGGTCCCGGGACTCGACAAGACCATCATAACCCGAGTGGCAATTTTCTGGCCCCTGTGCCTATGCATTGTGAGTGCTTATGGACTTCAGGCTGCTCTTACGGATACTCGTCTGTCTGTTCGAGCCGGGTGGGGGGCGGCTGGTCTATTTCTGGTCTTTGTCACGATGATAGCGTCGTTTACCTCGTTTCGCTCGCAGATGTTCTCCCACTGGTTCACCCAACAGCGAGTTCGAGTACCAGATCCACAGATCACTCCAGAGTTTGAAGCGGCCGCACAGGTTGCTTTCGATAAATTCTATGCCCTAGGAAATTTCAGTTTCTGGTGGCCCATTGTGGTCTTGCTGTTAAGCCTCCTGGTGCTGAGAGCGCTACCTCATTCGAAGTACGCGCTGTGGGCACTGCTCGCCCTGGCGGCCCTTGATCCGGCTGCTTATTCCCTGCGGTTTAATACGGCCACGCCCCCCGAGCGCCTCTACCCATTGACCCCAGAAGTGTCTTTCCTTAAGGCCCGTAACTTTGAACACAAATCCCGCACCATGAGTCTGGCCGCGATCCGTCCTAATACTCTGTTCGCCTACCAACTTCCAGCCTTTGAGGGTGATGAGTCCTTGTACCCCAGGGCCACGCAAGACTACGCTAACGCCATGGTCAATCGCCACCCCAGGGACTGGAAAATTCGGTTCTCCATAAAAACGTTCCCCATCACCAGCTTTGATCAGCGTTTAGCCAACCTGGCTTCGGTGAACTGGCTGGTCACCTATCCTGGAGTCGAGCCCGGTCCCCCCTGGAGCCTCGCCGATCATACTCGCCTTCCAATTTTCTATAACCCGGAGGCTATTCCACACATCTTATGGGTTCCCGATGTGTTGAGAGTAACTTCCTCGGAAGAAGCACTGGAGACGCTGATGTCTCCGGATTGGAGGCCGGGAACGATGGTGGTGGAGGCTACTCCGACTGGTGGCGATCCGGAAGGTTCTGGGGAACCCATTGCCCTTGAATTCAGACGCCCTCACGGAGATGAAATCGTGATCGCTCCCCCGGCCTCGAACGGCTGGATCGTGTGGACGGAAGGTTACCATCCCGGTTGGACGGCCAGGCAAGGCGAGCATTTGCGCCCCGTCTTTCGAGCCAACGGAATGTTTATGGCAGTGCCGGTCCAGGGCGGAGAGCAACTAACCCTCCAGTTCGAAGCTTCCGGATGGCGAGAAGGGGCCCTGGCCAGCGGTTGTGCAGTTTTCATTCTGGCGCTCCTAGCCTGGAGGGGAAACCGAATCCGAATCCGTTAGTCGCCTGGGTACGAGACGACTGTCTTTAGGAGAATCGTCCTCTTCCAGGTACTCGGCATCGGCATTGACAAGCCAGGGGTCGAAGGGACCTTGTCCCAGAATGTTTCGGGCGGCCAGAATACCGGTGAGCATGGCGTGGTCCTGATTATTGTAACGATGCATTCCGTTGCGTCCCACGGGGTGAACGTTGGGAACTTCTGTTTCGAGGAACTCACGCAATAAATCGACCCGTTGCTGGTATTCATCGTCGTACACCGGATAAGCCTTCGGCATTCGGACGACCGTCCCGTCTCGCATCTGGTCAGGAACGGCCAAGCCCAATTGCACAATCTCTCGTAACCCGAGTTCAATAAGTTCAGACTCAGAGAGTTCCCAAAGGTCGTCTCCCACATCACAAAAATATTCGAGGCCCAGACAGGTATAGCCGTCCTCCGGTACCATGGCCCGGCTCCAGTTCTTGTAGTTTTGAATACGGCCCACCTTGACGGAAGGGTCATGGATGTAAATCCAGTTGTCGGGAAACAGCTCGTCCACGGCTAAAACGAGAACCACCGTCAGGTAATCCCGATACTTTAACCCCCGGGCCGCATCTAAAATATGCGCAGGAGCGGCCGGTTCAAGCCCTTCAATCAGGTTGCGCAGGGGCATCGTCGAAATAAAATGGTCGGCTTCAAATCGCGCTCCGTTGGCCTCCACGGCGATAGCCCTACCCTGCTCACGAGAAATATGGGTCACAGGGTGCCCCATTCGAAGAGTACAGCCTCCCTGCAAGAGATTCTCGCTGAGACGCTCCCACATCATCCCAGGGCCCAGGCGAGGGTAGCGAAATTCATCGATCAGGGTCTTTATCGATTGGTCCCGTCGACCCAGGCCCAGGGCGTTTATGGCTGCCTTCCAGAGATTGAGATTCTTGATTCGTTGGGCCGCCCAGTCAGCGGAGATTTCATGACAGGGCATACCCCAGACTTTCTCGGTGTAGGTCTTAAAAAAGATTGAGAAAAGCCTGTGGCCGAAGCGGTTGACCACCCAGTCTTCGAATGAACGCTCAGATTTTCTTGGGGCTAGCTGGCTCCAAAGGTAGCTCAGAACGCAACGCACGGTCTCCACCGGACCCAGGTTCAAGAATGCGTTCATCGCCTTGAGTGGATAATCAAAGAACTTCCCGTTATAGAGGATTCGAGACATCCGCGGCACGGAGATCATTTCATCCTCAAGCCATTCCGACCACAGATTCTCGATATCTTTGTTCTTCGAAAAAAAGCGGTGCCCCCCGATATCAAATCGGTAGCCGCGATACTCGGCCGTCCTCGATATACCACCAACCTTCTCGGGATCGGCTTCCAAAATCGTGGAAGTGACCTTGTTTTCCAAGAGTTCGTAGGCTGCGGTCAGTCCGGCAGGACCGGCACCGATGACGACAACGGAGACCATTAATTAAAAAGCTCCTTGGGAGAAACTAATTCGAGCGCCTTACCAACTTCTGGTAGCCCGGAAGCTATCCTCTAAGCGAGAGGCGCTTAGCGACTTCAGCCGCCAGGTCTTTCATAAGCTGAGCATTGGCCTTCTCATTGAAGTGGAGATCCTTTTCGCTCACTTTCCAATCCTCTACCGTACAGGGAATGATGAATCGAGGAAAAGGATCGTACAATTGTCGCAGATTCTTCCAATAAGCCACCATGGAATAGCCATAGAATTTTCCGTTAAGCTCGTACCAGTGGAGGTCGTCGATCGGTCGATCGAAGGCATCACCCTCCCAGACTCCAGTGTATAGAATAGAAAAACTTGCACCCCTCTCCTCAGAGAGTTTTTGAATTTCCTGGAGCAGCCTTGAAGTTAAACGAACACCGTAAGAAACCCGCTCGCTCCGCGGCTCGAGATGAAGTGTTTTATGATGCCGATCGGTATTGAACTCTTCCATCCGGAAGTAAGGATCGTCGTCCCATTTCCTTTGCCAATCCAGGTCAGGCTCCGATCCCGGCGGTTCTGAAGGCGGCTGATAAGGTGGGGGTAAAAACTTTTCCCAATCCTTATCGTAGCCTTCAAAACTGGTGACAAGACGCCAGGCCCAGGCCAGTCCCGCCGGCTCCAATCTCTTCAACCATTCCCATTCCGGTGGAACTAATTCATCTCCCTCTAGCCGGAAAGTGGGTTTGGGAGGGCGCCCTCCGTAGTGAGTTCTGAAGATATTGTTCCAGACGTCGTTGTCGGGGACAACCCAGAGCAGCACCAGATCCGCACGATGGTCCTGAAAAAACTCTCGTAGTGCCAGAAGTTGCTGATCCTGCCCGTAACCTCGGGCACCGAGAGAGACAACCTTGGCGGGCAAACCAAGCGCCTTGAGTTCATCCTCCAGTAGGCGTTCGGGTATCTTGTCGATGGGACTGGAAACACACTCTACAAAAGAGTCCCCCAGCAATACCACCACAAAATCATCTTTCGTGGACTCCAGTTTCTTGCCCCGAAATCCGAACTGATTGAGTTCTGACTCCGGGTGATTCTTGGCCTTCCAGCCAGCAAATTCACTTTTGGGGAGTCCAGTTAGGCGAAGCCCGATCTCCGTGCAAATCAGGGTGAAAAGTAAACTGAGGCTTACCAGGAGCAGCCGCTTTTTAGTTATCGACATACAAAAACTATCCGTAAAAAATTCACCTGTTAAGATTCCAAATGATCCGCAATCCGTCAAGGGTGAGGTTAGGTTCGACCCGGTCGATCGAATCGGTAAGACTAGAGATAAGCCCGGCTAGCCCTCCCGTGGCCACCACCACAGGGTCTTCAGTGAGTTCGGCGGAGATGCGCTCGATCATCCCTTCCACCAGAGCCACATAGCCGTAAACCAGGCCTGAACGAATGGCGTCGATGGTGGTTTTTCCGATCACCCTGGGAGGAACCACCAGTTCCACACGGGGCAGCTTGGCGGTGCGGCCGGAGAGACTATCGGCGGCTATCTCCAGACCGGGTGCAATCGCCCCCCCCAGGTAGTTTCCATCTTTATCCAGCGCATCGAAGGTGGTCGCGGTTCCGAAATCTACCACGATGGCCGGCCCCCCCACCTTCTCTTTCACCGCACAAGCGTTGACGATGCGGTCAGCCCCCACCGAGCGTGGCTCCGTCACTATCACCTTGACTCCCGTCTTCACCCCGGTCTCAACCACCAGAGGGTCCGACTTCAGGTACTGCTTGCAAGCCTGAACATAGGTACCGGTGAGGGGTGGCACGACCGAAGCCAGGCATACACCTTCCAGGTCATCGATTCGGAGTCCAGCGTGCTGAAAAAGCCCCATCAACGACATGCCTACCTCATCTCTGGAGGCCTCCCGGGAAGAGCGCAGCCGCCAATCGGCCTGGATGGTTTCCCCGTCGAAAACCCCCAGGGTCACGTTGGTGTTACCGATATCGATGGTCAAGAGCAAAGCTTGATGTTGTCGATCAAACGAACGCCGGCGTATCGAACCGCCACGCTACAAAACCCCTCCGTGATCGACTCTCCCTTCTCAAAGGTTCGGGTTAGACCAGGATCCAACAGGTCGAAACGCTCAATCCCGGCACCCTCCAGGGTGCTCACTTCATGGCGGAAAACCTCCTCCAGATAAGAAGCCTCTCGCTGCCCTCCGGCCGCCACCTCGGCAACCCTCTGCAGCCCTCTATAGATCGCGGCTGCTTCCACCTTTTGCTGCTGGTCGAGGTAGCGGTTTCGGCTGGATAGCGCCAGACCGTTCTGATCGCGAGCGGTCTCTACCGGCACGATTTCGATCGGCATCAAGAGGTCTCGAGTCATTCGTGTGATCAGGATCAGTTGTTGCAAATCCTTCTGACCAAAATACGCCCGGTGCGGTGCCACCGCACCGAAAAGTTTGGTCACCACCGTGGCCACCCCCTGAAAATGGCCGGGGCGAGACACTCCTTCGAAGCGACCGCCCAGCCCCGTGACCTGAACCACCGTCTCACAACCAGGAAGGTGGATGTCCTCGGAACGGGGAGTCCAGACGAGATCCACTCCTACCGCCTCACAGGTCTGCAGGTCTTCGGCCAGGGTGCGGGGGTAGGCCGCGAAATCTTCCTCCGGTCCGAACTGGGTGGGGTTCACAAAGATGGAGCAGATCACCGCCTCACATTCGCTGCGAGCTTTTTCCAAGAGCTTACCGTGCCCCTGGTGCAGTGCTCCCATGGTGGGCACGAAACCGACACTTCCCGGGAGTTCCGAACGGGCTTTCCGCAACTCCTCCAGACGCTCGACTCGGCGCAAATCAGGCAGCTTCCACCGGTGAAGAGAGTAACGCCCGAAACTCATGATCGAGTTTGCGCAGAGTAGGTACCGCTACCCCTAACCTCTGCGCATAGCGCAGGACCTCGCCGTTGATGGCCTGGTATTCGGTGGGGCGCCCGGAGCGAAAGTCGGCCAGAGTGGAGCACACATTGTCCGAGGTGCCGAGTGCGACCTTCCGGGTGAGTTCCCAGGCTGAACGCGGGCCGAAATCGACCCCTGCGGCTGTGGCCACGCGAGCCACTTCAAGACTGGCCCGGCGAACGCTCTCCAGGGCCTCCGGAATCTCCAGGATGCGTCCGTTGGTCACCCCATAAAGAGTCGCCACCACGTTCAGAGAGGCGTTGACCGCGAGCTTTTGCCAGATCACCGTTGCCATATTCTCAACCTCGAGCACCTCAAAGCCCGCCAGGCGGAGCGTTTCGGCAAAGCCAGAGCCGGTGGGTAGAGTCAGACAGCCGTGCCCTCCCCCGGCCACCGCACCTGGCCGGACCGTTCTTACGCCGTAAGTGGAGACTCCCCTCTCCACTTCAGGCGTGAGGCTTCTCCATTCTTGCTCCGGATTGAAGCCGTTCTGCAGGACCAGGAGAGACTCGGGAGCGGGGGCTCTGGTCAGAAGTCGGATCTTTTCCGAATTTTGCCCGGTTTTCACAGCCACGACCCAGCGACTCCGCTGCTGGACCTGCTCGGGGGAGGACACGGTGCAACCGGTAAAACGGGACTCCAGGGCCCGCAACCTCTCTGACGGCCCCCCAAATATTTGAAAAGAAAGGCCGGCCTGAAAAAACTGCTCGGCCAGCAGGGTGGCCACCGCGCCGGTCCCCACGATCAGCATGGCTTAATCCCGTTCTGAAACTCGAGCAACTCTGCGGGAGCCATGGTACGGGTCTGAGCCGGACCAGGAAAACTCTTCGCCTTGACCTCGCTTGAAAACTCCTGGAGTCCTTCCACGATGCTCCTTCCCAGGAGTCGATACGCTTTGGCGAAGGGAGGCGAAAAATCTTCGTCCAGCCCCAGCAAGTCGTGCCAGACCAAAACCTGTCCGTCACACTGGACTCCGGCACCAATACCGACGGTTGGTATGCTCAGGGCTTCGGTCACCACTTCGGCCACTTCGGCGGGCACAGATTCCAGGACCAGGCTGAAGATACCGGCTGACTCCAGTTTCCGAGCTTCCTGGAGCAGGGTACGAGCGCTCTCGGCCGTGGTGGCTTGAGGTTTAAAGCCGCCGAATTGGTGAATCTTCTGAGGCGTGAGCCCCAAGTGGCCCATGACCGGGATGCCGGCCTTGATGATGGCTTCGATGGCCGGCAGGCGCTCGCTTCCGCCTTCCAGTTTGACCGCGTCCATGCCGGCCTCTTTCAGAAACCGTCCGGCCGCCAGGACCGCGTCTTCGGGAGTGCCATGGTAGCTCAGAAACGGAAGGTCTCCGATGAGAAACGGGGTGCGGGCTCCCCGGGAAACTGCCCGGGCGTGGTGGAGCATCTCCTCCAGGGTCACGGGGAGCGTGTTTTGATGGCCCAGACAGACCATAGCCACCGAGTCTCCCACCAGGATCACTTCCACCCCCGCCATTTCGGCTAGCTTGGCACTGGTGGAGTCGTAGGCAGTGACCATGACAATGGGTTCGCCCTTTGCTTTCAAACGGGCAAACTGCTGCAAGTTGAATTTTCGGCGCCTGCCGGCACCGTTGCTTAGAACCGTCGACATGTCGGTACCCTCCTTTCAGGTAGGGGCCAATCTCGTCTTCTTGAATGAACGATATGGTTTAGATTTGTGGGTACCATTCCTTACGGATATGGTCCCGGTTTATAGAACCTTTGTAACAGATGAAGGTTGTGTCGGCAACGGTTTAGAGGTCAACCACTTGCGCAGCGGCCCCTGAAAACACAAGAGCTCCCTGGCCCCGCCGCTGACGAAAATGAAGGCCGGGCGCTCCGGGTCTCGGCGGGATTGGTAAAGCAGACTGAGCTTAGCCGCGTACAGGGGATCCACCAGGATCCCCTCCCACCTGGCGAACTCGGCCACCTCTTCCAGAGCCGCCGTCGGTAGCGAGCCGAAGGACGGCCCCACAGGCGGTGGGACGACCTCAAAATCGACCGCCGAGGCGGGACGCTGAAGAAGCCTTTCGTACTCCGGCCGCTGGGCCAGCAACTGCTCCAACAGCTCGCTCTTACTCTGCCCGGTCATGGAAACCACCACAACTCGGCAAGGCAGTTCAAAATAAGCCAACCCCGATAGCAATGCCGCGGCCGTGAAACCGGTCCCGGAATCGATGAAAATGTCGGGTTTCCAAATTTTCCGTTCTAGAGCTTGCTCTACCAGAGAACCCACCAGTCCTAAGCTTCCGGCCAGAGCCGGGGGGCAGCTCCCGCCTTCCGGGATCTCGAAATCCACTCCGGGCTCGGCAGAATCGAAGTTCGTACCGTAGACAAGCTGAGACAGGAGCAGGTTTCCGGCAGGCGGCCCCCCCCGACCTCCTCTGCGGAAAAACGGTTCGAGCCCTCGCTCTCGCAGTTCCAGACCCAACTGAGTGACGTTTCCGGAGTGGGTCGAGCCGTGGACCAGGACTCTGGCGT
The DNA here is from genome assembly GCA_041676625.1 of Vulcanimicrobiota bacterium. Lineage (GTDB taxonomy): Bacteria > Vulcanimicrobiota > Xenobia > Xenobiales > JADMJV01 > JAEXNA01. The sequence continues at coordinate 62,940 of JBAYRN010000010.1, read as the reverse complement.
GTCCCTGAGCCTCGAGCCAGGGGAGAAGACTCAGGTACTTTCGGGCTTTGTAGCTACCGAGCAGCTCTTCTCGAAGGTAGGTGACTTCGGGAAACCGGCGGCTCTGGCTCCAGCGACTCAGGATCCGCACCTCTGGAGGCAAAGCCGCCCAAAAAGTGTCTAGACGGCTTCGGATGCCCGCCCAATCGAAAGTCATGAATGCGACTTTACCGAACCCGAACGTATTCCCTGGAAAGCAAAACAGCCTGAGTTGCCTCAGGCTGTTTGCTTGCAGGCTCCTAGTGTTGGTGGCCGTCGCCTTCGAAGTGAGCGTGACCGGCCAGGTTGACCGCTTTGGCCCAGCTTCCACCGTTGGTGGGCACTGCGTACGACTGTCCAACGGTCGGCGCCTGATAGTAAGGGCTTCCGTATCCGTATTGCACCTGAACGGCGGCCTGGGCGTAGGCGTAAGAGGAGGCTTGCTGTGCCTGGAAAGCCTGGTAGTTTTGATAGGTTTGGCTGACCGCCTGATAGTTTTGATGATTTTGGTAAGCCTGATAGGCGCTCTGATAGTTCTGGGTGGGTGCACCATAGTTGTAGTTAGCCTGGGGGGCGGGATCGATATTGACGTTGACCTCCGGCTCCTTTTTCTTGCCGTAATCTTTGTCGCCTTTGTAGAGCCCGGGGAAGATGGCCGAGCAGAGCTTGAGGCACAGGTCCAAACCAAAACCCACGGTATCGGTGATCAGGTTTGCCCCGCCGTGCAGTGCACCACCGATGTCTCCGCCCAGCAAGCTGCCGATAGCCTCACCGGCGGTCCCGATCAAACCACCCAGGGATCTCCCGTCATCTTTACCGTCGCCGCCGAGGATTCCGCCCAGCAGTCCACCCAGTAGACCACCTTCGGACTTGCCGTATTTCTCATCTTTCGGCGCTACTACCTGGGGGGCTGCTAGCGGGGCCTGAACGGGTTGGCTGTACTGTTGGGGTGCCACCGGGGCTTGGAAATTCGGTGCGGCAAACCCGCCCCAGCCGCCTTGCAACTGATTGAGGGCCGTCATAGCTTGGAACAACGCGCTCATCGCGTAAGGGTCGACCGCGGGGGCCGGGGCGGCCCAGGTGGGGGTTGCTGCCACGGGGGCTGCTGCTGCGCTGTAATAGGGGCTGCTGATGCTGTTTATGGTTACTACGTTCACGTTGTGAGTCTCCTTGCTTGCTGTTAGCCATAACTTAGCAGCTCACTTAGTTCCCAACGTGTTACTGAAAATTTTCAGTGTTACAAAAATGTTAACAGATGGCTTTCCAGGATTATGGAACCGAAAAAGGAAGGCTCGGCGATCATTTCCGGAGAGTAGTTCCATGAAAAAATCTTTAATCACAGCGTTGCTCCTGGCCGCCGCTATTTGGGCAGGTTGCGAGAGCCACACTTCCACGCCTCAACCGTTGAGGCCATTCACCGGACTGCCGGAGAACATCCAGGCGGTGATGGCAAAGCCCAACTATAGCCAGGCCACCTGGAGCCTGCTGGTGGTCGACAGCCAAACCGGACAAACCATCTACAACCTGAACTCCACCGAGCGCTTGCTCATCGGTTCGGTTCGAAAACTCTTTAGCGTAGGTACTGCTCTGGAGCGGCTCGGTCCCGAGCACCGGTTTATAACCACGGTGCATCGGCTGGGGGAAGTCAACGCCGGAATACTCGATGGCGACCTGGTCCTGCGGGCCTCCGGAGATGTAACCATGGGCCTGCGGCGCCTGCCCGATGAAACCATGGCCATCACCCGGATCGATCACAACGAAGCGGTCGCGGTGGGATCAGCCGAGTTGACCAACACCGACCCCCGTCTGGCCTACCGGCAACTCGCCCAGCAGATCGCGGACCTGGGAGTCACTGAGATCAGCGGTGAAGTCGTGGTGGACGACCGTCTCTTCGAACCTTTCGACTTCCGAGGGCAATTTCAAGTGACCCCGGCTTTCGTCAATGAGGACCTGGTGGATGTAGCTCTGCAGCCCACCATCCCGGGCTCCCCTGCCGAGGTGCTGGAGGTGCGCCCCGAATCGGCCGCCTTCAGCGTGACATCCACCGCCATGACAGTGGCTGGCTCGGGCACGGCTCTGCTGGAGCCGGACCCCTTTCTTCCAGACTGCATCGGTGTTCCAGGTTGCGGCGGTACGGTCAGTGGAGAACTCCCCGTCGATGGCGCTCCGCCATTTTCCGAGGACTACCCCATCGTCACCAACTTTAGAATGGTAGACCCCACCAGCTTCGTCCGAACCGTGTTTATCGAAGAACTGCAGAAAGCCGGAGTCACCGTGCAAGCCGACCTCGTTGCTCCCAATCCCAGCGGCCTACTGCCCGCTCCCGAGGCCCTCACCGATGCCAATCAACTGGCCCGATATACTTCACTCCCTTTTTCCCAATACGCGCGTCTGATCCTGAAGGTGAGTTTCAACCTCGGAGCCGACACCACCCTGATGCAGTTCGGACTGGCCCACGGTGTGGCCACTCTGGCCGAGGCCTTGGAGGCTGAGCGCCAGACCCTGACCGGCGACTTCAGGATCGGATCCGAAGAGTTTCTGTTTTTTGAGGGGGCCGGAGGTGGGGAATCTGCCGCCACCGCAGAGGCGGTGGTCGATTTTCTCCAAACCATGGCCAGTCGACCCACCGCAGCCATCTTTCGAGAGAGCCTACCGGTCCTGGGAGTCGACGGTACCCTCTCCATCCTGAGTGAGTACCAGACCGACCCCTCACTGGTGGGGGCCTCAGGAAACGTGCTGGCCAAGACCGGTACCTTCGCCTCCGGGACCCCCGAAGGGCTGATCCGCATTCGCTGCCGAGCCATGGCCGGCTACATCTCTACCCGCTCAGGTCGGGAGATCACTTTCCTGCTCAACGTCAACAACGGAGGCGACTTCGAGCAGTTCATCGAGTCGGCTATGGTCAACGAGGACCTGGCCACCATCAGTGCGATCCTCTGGCGGGATCTCTAGAAGGCGTACGATTTTGTAGGTTCCACCGGCACCAAGGATCAAGAAAGTCGCACCCGGAGGGTGGCCCCGCAGGTCAGCCGGGCTCGGGTCGGGTGCAGAATCGGGGTGGGAATGGTAGTAACCCGCCAGACGCTCCTCCCGGGCCCGGCCCAGGTAGTACTGCTTCAGTAGCCATTCATCGGCCATGACAAATCGGTGTCTAAAGAGCGGTCCTGGATAAGGGGTGAAACCTCGTACTTCGCCGTTGTCCCCGGCCCACAGGAGCCCGCAGCACTCCAGGGGTGCGGCCCTCGAAGCCTCACCCTCCAGACGCTCCAGGAGCCACGGTTCAAGGTGCATCGGGAAGGGGGCTGGGATCTGGCGGAACAAAAGCCGAAACCACCGCGTCTCCGGTACGCTCGGTCCAGGCTAGTAGCAAGCGGCCGTCGAGTACGGCGCTGCTTCCACAAAAGGTGGTGGTCTGCTCGGTGCCATACCGATTACTGGCCACCAAACAAGTGCGGGTGCCGGTGATCCGCCAAGCCCAGTAGTCCCAGACCCTCAAACCCTGCTCCAACCAGTTGGTGGGGAAGGCCACCACTCTGACCTGATGAGCTATAAGGTGGGCGATGAAGGCGTCGTCGTTGAGATCCATGCAGATCCCCAAACTACAAAGAAGGCCTTCCTTCGACCGCCACATCGGATACGGAGTATCACCCGGTTCGGCCCAGGTTTCATCTGCTTCAAAGAGCAGGCGCTTACGGTAAAAAAGGATCTCCTGAGCAGGACGGCAGACCGCTGCTGAGTTGAAGAGTCGGCCACTGTCCGGTTCGATCTCCCCCCAACCGAAGCAGAGGGTGAGATTATACTTCTCGGCTTGGGCTTGAAAAAAACGAACCGAGCGCCCCTGGCGGTCCTCGCAATAGGGGCGGATGGCATCTGGATTCTCAAAGATGTAGCCGGTGGTGCACATCTCCGGAAGGACCACGAGCTCGGCGCCAGTCCGGGCGGCCTGAGCGATCAACAAGAGAAGCTTGGCTCGATTTCGGTCCGGTTGGCCCCACTCAGGGCGAAACTGGACGGCGGCAGCCAGCACTTAGTTCAAGACGCCGCGATAGCGCAGGGCCATTTGTACGAGTTGCTCGGTTGAAAGCTCACGAATCTCCATGGTTCTTATATTACCCATTCGGCCGGTTTCTATTCGTTGCGAATAAGTTACAAGCTAGATAGCAAGCAGGTTGAAGGGGGCAAAAAACTCCGAAACCATGGTGCTGAACCTCACCCGCAGGTGACCGAGACTGCCGGAATTTTGCGCTTGTCCGGCGGCGGTCTCCAGCGACCGATTGTTGCGAGCTTCCACCCCAACCAGGGTGAGGGGTTGAAAACCCGCCAGGCGCAGTTCTCTGCGGGCCGACTCTTCCCGATAGGCGGCCACTTTCAAAGTGATGGTACGGTCCTGCTTGAGATCTCGGACCAGAAACTTGTAGTTCATTGCGGCGCTGTTCATACTCGTATTCTGCCAGACACCGAAAATGAGCATTGTTTGAAAACCACCGGACGATTGTTAAATAAATGTAAACTCTCTCAAGGCCAGGTATCCTGACGGGGAAAGACCAGTCGAAAAGTGGTCCCGACCCCTACTTTCGATTGGAAGCCGATCTCGCCCTGATGCCGCAAGACCAGTTCCCGGCAGACGGAAAGCCCCAGACCGGTACCACGGCCAACCGACTTGGTGGTAAAAAATGGATCGAAGACCCGATTCTTGTTTTCATCTGGTATTCCGGCCCCCTGGTCACGCACCTCAATGATAACCTTCAACTCCTCGGCAAAGGCCGCAACCTGAATCTCTTGTCCGTCTTCACTGGCGTCGGCCGCGTTCAGGACCAGATTGATTAAAATCTGATTCAATTCGGCTTTGTTGATCAAGATCCCAGCTTCGGGGTTTCGACAAACCTTCGAGACCTTCAGATGCCTTTGCTCTAGCTGAGCCGACGCCGCTTCCATCAAACCTTCGAACACGGCTGCCAAATGGACGACCACCCGCTTCGACCCGGTCGTGCGGCTGTGTTGGAGCAGATCGTTTACGATCTTTCTGGCCCTTTCCAGAGCACCGGACGCCTTCTCCAGCTTTTCCCCGGCCTTTTCGGGGCGGATCATGGCCGATTCCAAAGCCAGCCCGATGGCGGCCAGCGGCGAGTTTAACTCGTGAGCGACGCCTGCCGCCAGTCGTCCGATGGCACTGAGCTTGGCCGCCTGCAAGACGTGCTGATGAGCCTGCTGCAACTTCTGGTTGAGGCGCAAGGCCTCCAAGCCGCCTGCCACCAGACATGCCAGGGTTCCCAGAAAATCTTCCTCTTCCCCGCTCAAGCGACCGGCCTGCTCACAGCCGATCAGCATCGCCCCCAACGACTCCGCCTCTCCCTTGACGGGATAGGAATAGACCAGATCCGGCCCGACCCGACGTGCAACCCCCACCGACTCTAGAGAAAGAAAGTGGGAACGGTCCTGGGCTGATAGTTCAGGTAGGCTTCCCCACTGCACCACCGGGTCCGGATTCTCGGCCGCGAGCACCGCCCCCCACCGGTGTTCAACAGCCTGCCTGACAGAGCCGATCAAGGTCTCAAAAACCGCCTGTTCGTTCGGTGCGCTGAGGATCTTCTGGGCCGCACCGAGCAGATGAGAGGATAAGGTTACCTGAAACTGCAGTTGCCGAGAGACCCGCTTCTCTTCCGCCAGGGCTTGAGTGAATTCAGCCCGCTCCTGAGCCCGCTTCAATCCTCCTTCGGCCCGCTCAGCCACGAACCGAAGCCGCCCCGCCTCTTCCTTGCTAAACGCCTCGGAACGCCGGCCGAAGTAGAGAACCCCCAGGGGTTTCAAGGGAATCACCACGGCGTGGTTATCGGTGGAAACCAGGGCTCGACCAGCCTGCCCTTTGATGGCCCGGTCGGTGGTCCAAGCCTTTTCCACCAGGGGTTCCCGGGAAAGCCCGAGCCGGCTCTCCCGGCTCCATCGGTCGTGCAGGCAAAAGCGATCCTGGACCTGGACTTCCCCCTGGGCATTCACCTTCAAAAAAAACAGGGTGTCGTAAGGGATGACCGAGGCCGTGATCTTCCGGAGTTGGGAGAAGGCCTCCCTGGGACCGAGCGGCTCCTTGAAGATTCGGACCAGTTTCTCCACCACGTGCTGCTTTTCTGAAAGACTTCTCAGTTGGCTCTGTGCCTCCACCAGACTGGAGCGGGACTCGGCCGCTTCCTCACGGGCCCGCTGTCCCGCCTGCGCTTCCAGGCGGAAGCCCAGGTCGCCACTGAACTTCAGGGCCAGATAAAGGGCTGGAAGCAGCATCGCCGTGGTCCACAGTGCCTCCGGAGGAACCAGAATACCCAGCAGGCAAAGGGGCAGTAAGAGAAGCCTGGCTATCGCAAACTGTTGTTCGGTGGCCCGGGCGAGCCAGTCCCCGTCTATGGCGCGGCGTGACCAGAGGGAGACCCCGTGCATGGCAAGGGCGTTTATAGCTACCGCCGACACCGCCCAGAACAGATCCGGCCGGTCTACAAATCCGAGCAACAGCAGCCCCGGCACCAGGGCGGCCAGGTCCCACGGATAGGAAGCGCTACCCTGGAGTTGGCGCAGAAACAGAGCGACCAGAACCATCACCCCCGCTTCCACCGGTAAACCCGCTACTGCCACGATCATGGGAAACACGAAACCCGCAGAGAAGTCCACCGGTCTTCGAACCAGGGTCCGATGCTCCAAAACGCAAGTCGCCAGGACCAGCAAGAATAGCGACCATTGCCTAGCCGGCTCGGGTATCCGGTGGCCCAGCCCAAGAAGAGCGATGAAACAAAGACCAATCGCCGGCAAAGAGCCGAGCGCACCGATTCTCACGTGCGGTCTCCTTCTTCATAGATCCTCGCCATTTCGCAAAATTAGCAAACGGGGATCATACTCCTGCGCCGGAGGGATCCGGGGGATGACTCGAAACCTTCCAGTATGTCAGCCCGAATCTTGTTACTAGAAGACGACGCCGATCTACGAGCGGTGTTGGAGGAAGTGCTTCGGGACGAAGGCTACGAGGTGGTAGCCGTCTCCAACGGGGCCGATGCCGTAGCTCACGCGAGCAGAGGCAAGTTTGAACTGATCATTGCCGATATTCGCATGGAGGGGATGGACGGCCTGGAGGCGGTGGAAAAAACTCAGCAACTGAACCCCGACATCGGAAGTTTGATCGTCTCCGGCTACGCCACCGAAGAAGAGACCTCCCGAGCCCGCAATCTAGAAGTGGGCGGATACCTGAAAAAGCCTTTCAAGATGCAAGAACTGTTGGGCTACGTGCGCAAGCAACTCGGGCACCTGGAGGCTGCCTCCAAGGATCTAGAAGAAGAGCAGATCTACCTCAAGAGCTTTGAATGGGCACTCCGCACCGCCGCCCAGGCTTTCGATGAAACCCGCAGCGCCGAGGGCTCTCTGGTCAAGGCTTCGGAACTGGCGCAGCGACTCTGTAAATTCTTGGAGGCCGCTCCAGCGGCGATCGACTCGGCCCCCTCGGTGGCCATCGTGTACGGCCTGCGGCAGTCTACCAACATCGAGGTGCCCGGTTTCATCTTGCCTCCAAACAGCGCCTATCCAACCCTCTCCACCATGCTCTCCCGGATCCTGGAGCCCGATGAGGAAGACCCGATCGAGATCAAGGCCATTCGCCACGCCGTGCAGAGTGTATTCCTGTGTGAAACTCCCTCCGAAGCCCTCGACCCCCGCCTCAAAGACGCTATCGCAGCGGTTCAAACGAGCCCCGAAGCGGCTCGCTCGACTGGCACCTCACCGGCGGCGGGTCTTCGCAACAGTCTGGTCACCCTGGCCAAAACTCTGGAAGACGTGGGCGATCTGGCCAACGCTGAAAAGGCTTACAAGAACCTGTGCTCGAGCGCGCTGACCCCTCGGGAAAGAACCGAAGGATTTTTGGGGATGGCCAGGGTCTACAGCCAGGCCGGACACAGCGAGAAAGCCCGTAAGTTCGCCCTCACCGCTCTCAAGGAGGCGAAGGGGCAGGGCCCGTTTGCTCTTTCCAGCACGGGCCTGGAGGCCGCGCTTTTGCTGGACCGGCTGAAAGCCGCCGAAGCCGAGAAGGCTCTGAACCTGGTCAAAAAATCTGTTCTGGAACTCGACCTGGAGACGGAATCCTCCCTGATCGCGCTGGCTCTGGGGAGCTACGGCGCCGGCCAGGGTCCGACCCCTGAAGACTACGAGGAGCTGCTCTCCCCCCCGGCCTTTCAGGTACTGGACAAGCATCGTCGCTGGCTGCTCGGGCATCTCTTTCAAAGAGCCACCGACCAGCGCTTGGAGGAGCCGCGTTTTTTGTCTCGCATGGTCACCGATTTTCCCAAGGACTTCGAGCAACAGTTTGCCATCCTGACGGCCGAAGGCCGCTTGACCGTTGCGCACTTGCTGGAGAACTCCAAGCACCTCCCCGACAACCTGGTGTCACTACTGGCCGCCGATGCCGAAGCGGCCGTCAAAGAGATCGGTCTCAAACTCAAGAGTCGCATGGGGAACGCCGATTTCGTACCGCTTCTGCGCCTCTACTCCTTCGGTGCCTTCGAAATGGCGGGCCAGGATGGACCTCTGGCCGACAGCGAGTGGAGAACCCGCAAGGTGAAGTATTTGCTGGCACTTTTGGCCACCGACTGGGGCAAAAGCTTTCCCGAAGAGCAGATCATGGAGACCTTCTGGCCGAAAGACGTCACTCGCACCAAGAAAAACCTCTACTGGGCCACCACCACTCTGCGAAACATTCTCAAGAATCTGCTGCCCAATTTCGAAGAGCCTTTGGTGCGTGACACGATTGGTCTCAAGCTCCATCCCCAGTTGCATCGCTGGCACGATCTCAATGAATTTGAAAAAGCGATCTCCTCGGCCCGGGATCTGGAACAAGCCGAATCGGGCGACGGCAAAGCCATTCGCCGCTATCGCCGCACCGCCGCCAGGCTGTATCGGGGGGCTTATCTGGAAGGCTGCTTCTTCGAGTTCGCGGCCCAGTATCGCACCCGCACCGAGGAAGCAGCGGTCGACAACTTTGTGAAAGCCGCCGAACTTGCCATGGCTTTCGAGGACATGGCCGAAGCCCTGGAACACACAAGATTAGGCCTAGAGATCGCTCCCTACAGACAGGACGCCCACGCTCTGAAAATGCGGGCCCATATCCGCCTGGGGCAAAACGCCCAGGCCCTGGACCAGTATGAAACAGCCCGGATTTTTCTCGACCGGGAGTACAACCTGGAGCCTTCCACTGAACTGATCGAACTCTATCACAGGGCCCGCCTAGGATTCGGCGCTTAGGATCGATCCGGCCAGCAAGCAACCTTGCTTACCCAAACAGGGCTCCTAGATGAGTTTCTGGATGGACCTGGTGGACAACGGCTCGGGCTTTCTATCTCTCCACTCGGATGGTCTCAGAAGTCACAAACCAGTCCCGGGAGTCGAAGACGGCGATGGTCACGCTTTCAGCGCCGGTACCCAGTTGGCGGCCGCTGACATACCATTCTAGCGGATCGCTGGAAGCGTGGATGACCTGGTCTTCGAGCAAGAAGTAGACTTTGAGCAAGGGGTCGTAGCTCTTGAGACTGACCTTCAGTATATCGCCCGGGCTGAGGGCCACCGCGCTCCGGGCGACTTCAAAACCGACCGGGGACGCCTGGGCACCGGCCCCCAGAAAGTAGGGGCCTTCAATGGCCCGACGGTAGCGCTCCAGCAGTGGCTTTGAGGTGGTAAGCTGGAAGTTGTTGAGTTGCCGCTCTTGGCGAGCCTTGACGATGTTATTGCAGTTGTACCAGTTCACCATCTTGACCCGGGGGAAAGCGGTGGGCAGGTCGGAATAAAGCTGGGCCAACTTGCCGCCCGCGAAGTCGGTGAGGTCGTCTGGGCTGAGGGAGCTTTCGCGACTGGCTGCCCACTCGCCGATGGCGATGGGTTTGCTAACCGAGTAAGTGTCATAGACAAACTTGAGATGGTCAGTGGGGTGGATCAACTCACCGGAGCGCTCAGGGTCGTTGTCGAGATAGGGGACGGAGTAAAAATTCACGCCCACCCAGTCCACGTATTCGTGTCCCGGATAGTAGTCCTGGATCTCTGCCTGAGGAACCGTATTGGGGCACCACATCAGAGCCACCTTGGGCGCATTTCGAGAGGCTTTGTGGACCAGTCTGAAGGCCTGCTTGTAGGCCTCAGGATCGCCGTTGTAGGGTGTCCACTTTCCATTCATTTCACTGGCGAACCGCAGCAAAACTGGGTGGTCGAGTCGAGCGGCCTCGGCCATGAACTTTTCCAGGTAGTGATCCTCTTTCACTTCTTCCAAGTTTTTCGGTTCCCAGGCGATGTGCACAATGGCACCGTTCTCCTTGCAGTATTCGGCCCACCGCGTCGGAAAATCAGTGCCGTAGGCACGATACATAAAAAAGCTAGCGTGTGGCTTTTCTACGAGTTCGTTGAATTGCTCGATATCTCCGTGGATTTGGGAGCCGAACTGGTGTGCCTGCAGGGCGTCGTCGCGATCGATGAAGGCGCCCAGATAACATCCGGAAGCCGGCTCCAGACGCTCGAGTTTGGCGGCTGGTTCAGGAGGAATGGAGCGGTAGAGTTGAAGCTTGGTAGAGTACTGAGCGGCCTTGATGGCTTCGGCCAGAGCCGCCTGCGTGTGACCCTTGGCCCGGTAGATGTCTGACTCGCGCTGGAAAGCCTCTTGAGCCGATCCAAAGTCTTCCAACAAGAGCGCCCGTTCTGCAACCTTTCGCCAATCGGCGGCGGACTGGCTGGCAAGGGCCAGAGCCCGCAGGGAATCTAGCTCGACATCGGTGATAGCTCGGAGTTGGAGTTCCGACGGCAGTTTCAGGGGGAGATTACTCACCGAGTCCGGGAAGAGCTGCTGGGGCCTGGAGGCGGTGGTAGAGGCCACTACCGCTGAGGGGGGAGGCTCAAAGGCCTTTATGGCGAGTTGGAGTTCATCGACCGAAGCACTGGGAGTAGGAGTTTCCGGGACCGGTTGTTGACCCGGGAGATGAGTGACGAGGGAGGGCGCGGAGGCCGGCGCGGAGGCCGGCGTGGAGGCCGGCGAGGTGGCAGGCACCGGCCGTCCGCATCCGAGACTCATCAAAAGAAAAACTAAACAAGCCGTTCTCAACTCTCGCGTCTTCTTGCACCACCTCAGGTCCTGTGCCCATCTTCCATCGCTCCGCCTACTCATGGACGTTCCCCCTATAACAAGTGTTGGACTTGGTGCGGTATGCACTCTTGCGGGCTTGAGTTCCTTTGCTATTGCGAAGCAGATGTTATGAGCCCCAAGGTAGTACCCACGACACGCAAATGTCCACCAGCCTTCCGGTGTTCAACTGGTCGAAGGACGGCGTAGATATTTTTCTCCCCAGGCCAGCAGATCCGAGGATCCAGGCTCTCGCCTTCAAACACCTCTTCAGGAGCCGCTCAAAGCCCCTCTGTGGCACCCGTTCAATCTTTTTGAAATTTCTGTCATCAGCCTCATTTTAGCCCCCTTAGATCACCCCTAAAAAAACCGTCTAAACGGCTTGGCTATGCGGTTTATTCACTGTCTATTTCTTAACTAAAACGACCCGGCCGGGTTAAAATGGGGTATGAAATCTCACATCACTAACCCCGCTTATTTCCGCCTGGACATGCTGCTCACTCTGGGGGTGTCGCAGGTTCATGAGTTTGCCCGCAGAGCCACCGCCACTCTGACCACTTATCGCCTGATCCTTGGACGCTGCCTTCTAGCCTTGCGGGAGTCGAAAGGGTTCAAAAAGTTCGGCTGCTCTTCGGAGATCCACTACGCCACCGCCAAATTGGGAATGAACAAGAGGGCGGCGCGGGAGTGCCGCCGAGTAGCCCAGAGGCTTCTGTCTCTACCCAAACTAACACGGGCTGCCGAAAACGGTCTGATCGAGTGGAGCATGTTGCGGGAGATCGTTGGCAAGGCCTTCCTTGAGACCGAAGACTACTGGCTGAAGCCAGGAGCCCGTGATCGGCCAGGATTAATTCTCCCGTTTGAAATCTTCAGAATCTACATCTTCCTCAGTCTGGATTTGGAACCGTAGGCCCAATTTGTTGCGGCGTGGCCCGCTGCTATAGATTATGGTATCAACGTCAACATCCTGACCCACGTACTCTACAACTGTGCCCTGATCGTAATTCCCAACCCAGGTTTTCTCGCAAGTAGGGCAGAGAAAAAAGTCGCTACCCCAACTTGTTTCGCTGTCTGCGGGGATCAACTTTGCGTATTCACACTCAGGACAAAAAAACATGCTCTAGTTCCTTCTCTTTTGACCTGGAATAAAGTTTCCTCGGAAAGTTTGCAGCGCAGTTCGCTGGTCGGCTGCAGGCCCGAGGATCCAGTCTCTCGCCCTTTTGCGCGTGCATGAAAATTGGAATGCTTGAGGACCGGCACGGTCGGCTCCCTCTCGGCTTAGACCCTCTCAGCTACTCTCGGGACTCGGAGATTCTAAGCTCTCGGAGTTTTCTCTGAAAAACAACCTCAGCTGCTTCAAAAAGAACTCGTTTCTCACTCTCGATAAACTCTCGTTGAAAAGAAAACCCTTTTGGAAGACTCAAGTAAATGACTTCATCAATATTCTCCAGAGTTGATTCAACAAGACAAGCATGGAGTTTGATTGAGTTTTCCCGAACCTTCAAGAGTGTTGTTTTCCAAAAGTAACGAGTCTGAGCGGGAAGATTCTGCATTCTATAGGCTTCGGGCAAAATCCATAGCTCCTCTAAAAACACTTGGTGTATTGCATAGTGTCATTATATTCTCATGATCGAGCGTTTCACGTTTCACGACCATGCTCTCACAATTATGAGACGGCCCGGATTTTTCTCGACCGGGAGTACAACCTGGAGCCTTCCACCGAACAGATCGAACTCTATCACAGGACCCGCCTCGGATTCGGCGCTTAGGATCGATCCGGCCAGCAAGCAAGCAACCTTGCTTGAGATCGCGGCACTCTGGCATTCTGCCGAGCGTATGGAAGAGAACTGTTGAAAGGGGTAATCGGCCGTAAAGAGCGAACAAAAAAGCGTGAAATCGCGCTTTCATATGCCCGGGCCGCTCAAGAAACTCTTCCGCTTGTTGCGCCGCTTGTGGGGTTTTGTGCCGGTGAGCATTCCGGGGTTGATCCTGGTCACCACCATAGGTCTCGGTACCTACTACCTGGGTAGCAAGCAAAACGATCACGTGATCTTCATCACCGGGGCCGCACTCTTAGGCGCAGCCGCTCTGGACGCTCTCATCGTCTTATTGACCAGCCTGTTTCTGGCCTACTCTTTCCACAAGCAGAGTCGGGAGCATCTGGCCCAGGGATATCGCCTGGAAATGATGACCGATATAGAGATCCCCAGCGCCCGTACGCTACCCCGATTTCTACCCCCCCTGGTCGAGGCTTCCACGCACATCCTCAATCCCCCCGATTTCGATTGCCAATGGAAACGCAACCCCGACAAACGCCGGCAGGAATGGCTGGTCAGCAGCAAGCGATGTCTGCTCGAAGAAAACTTCAGGCTGGTGCGCAGGATCATCGTCAAAGATGTGCTGGGTTTCTCCCGCATCGACTGGGAGCAAGAGGAACCTGTCTCGCTGGTGGTCACTCCCAAACCGCTGCCGCTCAAAGCGCAGAGTGTGCTGAGAGCGCGCTTTACCGGCGACGACATCCCCGATCCCCGGGGTGAGCCCAAGGGTGATCGGGTCGACATGCGCCAGTATACCCCTGGAGATCCACCCAGACTGCTGCTCTGGAAGGTCTACGCTCGAACCGGAAAGCTGATGGTCCGAATGCCGGAGAACGCCATCACCACGGCTCCCCGGATCTGCGCCTACCTGGTAGCAGGTGAGGGCGACGAAGTCCTGGCTAGCCTGGCTCGAACCATCGTGGATGGGAATCTGCTGGGCCAGGGTTGGCGCTTCGGGGCCGATGGATCGGACAAGAGCGTAGAGCACCGCGAGCAGGCGTTGCGACTCATAGCCCGCTCCGGAAACCCTGGTGTGGTCACCGGCCTGGGATTGAGCACCTTTCTAAACCACGCCCACAACGAAGGTTTCGGCTCCTGTCTGGTCCTAGTCCCCCCGATCGAGGGAGAGTGGGTAGAGAAGGTCGCGGCCTCCATCAGTCGCTCCCCCCTCTCCATCACTCTGCTGACCGTTGGATCGGTCTCTCAGTTGGAACAAGAACCCAAATGGCATCGGTGGGTTTTCTATGAAGAAGTGAGAAAGACAGATCCCAGTGAATTGTTGTCGCGATTAAATTCATCAACGGTCACGGATTGGCTCACCTACGAGCCGGAAACGTCGCGCCTGATACCTTTGAGGGTGGGCGCCCAGGGGGCAGTACCAACATGAGTGCGCTCGAAAAGAAAGCCATGCAACGGCTGAGGTTCTTGGACGTCGGCTCAGCGTGCATGTGGGCTTTCGCCTGGATGGTCCTGGCCTACAACATGTCGACTCCAGCGGCCACCGGAGCCGCCACGCTCGGCGCCTTCTTGGCTTTTTTTCTGGGTAGACGACTCTCTTATACCAATCTTCGCACTCCTAGCGTGGTGCTGGCCGTACTCCTATTTGGGCCGATCATCCTGAGCCTGGCCGACTTTCCCAACCGGAGCCCTTTGGTGGCGGGCTTCTTTCCCAGCGCTCACGTCCTGGTCTTCACCACCGATCTCCTGTGGTGGGGCGCCTTTTCTATACTTTTCGTGGGGCTTCTACAATTTCTCTCCAACCGCTATCACGTCTTTATCTCGATAGAAGTGATCACGGTCGCTCTTTTTCTGGCTTCGCCCTTTGCCGCCCACCGAGATGGGTTCATCAACCGGCCCTACTTTCTGATCGACCCGCTGTGGTCCCGGGGCATCGATCCGGTCCCGGTTTTTCAATGGATCGGGCTGGTGGTAGCGATCTGCCTGATCCTACTCACAGTGGGGCGGGCGACCCAGCGCTCCTCGGTGGTAGACATCGTCCTTTTGATCATCCTGGCCATCATTCTCTACGCCAAGCTTCCTGAAGAGAAAGTGCGGGAGTATATGGCCGAACCCCCTCCAGCCAGCGGGCTCACGGGGGAACCGCAAGAAGGGGAAAAACTTGAGCCTCAGGGCGGCTCCTCCTCCCAGGATGATAGCCTGGCCGGAGAGAGCGGAGCCAGCTCCAACGACAACCCGTTTCCTTTCGAGTCCTCCGAACCCGACGAGCCCAAGCCGGTAGCGGTGGTCATCTTCCGAGACGATTACGATTCACCGGACGGCTACTACTACTTCCGCCAGACGGCGTTCAGCCAGTTCAACGGCTTTCGCTTAGTCAAGGACACCACCGGAAAAGCCGATGAAGATCTCTTCCGCCGATTCGCCACCGCCTCCACCAGCAAGGCGGCACCGACCGATGTACCGATCGTACCGACCATGAGACTGGCCACCCGGGTCGCTCTCATCAGCTCTCACACCGAACCCTTCGGTCTGGTAAAGCCGCTTCAGATGGTCCCCGTGTCCAACCCCAACCCCGACAAATTCGAACGCGCCTACGAAGTGGAATCCCACGTTTTCACCGGTGAATACGAGAACATTTTGGGGAGCCCGCTGGTGGATCCCGCCTGGTCTTCGGAAATCAGGCAGCATTATCTGCAGTATCCCCAGGATCCTCGCTACCAGGAGCTGGTCGAACAGATCCTGGAGGGTATCCCTGAGCAGTATCGCGATCTACCGGTGGCACGAGTACTGGCGATCAACCTCTACCTGGGTGAAAAGGGCAAATACACCACCCGAAGCAGGCCGGTCGCGGGCTCCGAGGATCCCACCGCGGACTTTCTTTTTGGCGACATGACCGGTTACTGCGTTCACTTTTCTCACGCCTCGGTCTATCTCCTCAGAGCAGCCGGGATCCCGGCCCGGGTGGGGGCCGGGTACGCGGTGGAAGGCCGGGATCGAAGAGGCTCGGCCCTGATGATCTTGAGCAGCAGAGCCCACGCCTGGCCGGAAGTCTGGATCGAGGGTCTGGGCTGGTTTCCCATGGACGTCGCCCCTCAGACCTATCTGGATCCCCCCATTCCGCCTCCGGACTACGACCTGCAGTCTATGCTGGCGGAGATGGCACGGGAAGAGGGAGAAGAGTATGAGACCATCAAGGAGGTGAACCTCCGGGACCTCCTCAACAAGCTGCTGGCGGCCCTCTGGGCATTTACCCCCTTCCTGCTGGGTGGGCTCCTATTTTTGGCCTACGGATTCAAGCTGGAGCGCCGCTTCCGGCCACTCTTTGAAAAAGACGAAGCCAAGGTCCATGCCTATTATCTATCGGCCCTGGACAAAGCGCACGACGCCGGGTTCCGGCGGGGTCGCGGCCAGGGTCGCCTCTCCTTTGCCGAGCAGCAGTCCGGAGCACTACCGAGTCTCTCTGCTCTCACCCAAGCTCACCTTTCTCTAGTTTTTGGTAAGCCTGGCCAGGTTAAGCCTGATCTGGCCAAACTTGCTAGCGACTACCAAAATTTCAATCGGGAACTCTCCGGAGCGTCGCCGCTGTGGCGTCGTATCCTGGGCGCTCTCAATCCTCTCAGTTGGATATTTACAAGGTAAGGAACGAACCACCCTGATATGCTAGAAACCGCACCACGACAACTCCCGTCTGCCACCGACCTGCACGCCGCTAGAGATATTCTGGGCCGCCTCAAAGGTCGCCTGACCCACGCCGTTCGAGGCCGGGACGACGTCACCGATCTGCTGCTGGTGGCACTGATGGCCGACGGCCACGTACTGCTGGAAGACTTTCCTGGTTCCGGCAAAACGACGCTAGCCAAGGCCCTCGGCGAATCGATCACGCCGTCCCAGGGCGAGACCGACTTACACTCTTTTAGACGGATCCAGTTCACCCCGGACCTGCTCCCCTCGGACATCACCGGCGTCTCGGTATTTGAGCCGAAATCGGCCTCTTTTCACTTTCAACCCGGCCCGCTTTTTGCCTACGTGGTGCTGGCCGACGAGATCAACCGGACCTCCCCCAAGGTGCAGGCGGCCATGCTGGAATCCATGGCAGAAAAGCAAGTGACCGCAGATAACGTGACCTATCCGCTGGATGATCTGTTCTTTGTGATCGCCACCCAGAACCCCCGGGATCAAGTGGGCACTTACCCGCTTCCGGTGGCGCAATTGGACCGATTTTTGTTTAAGATCGTGATGGTCCATATCGATCGCCATTCGGAGTTGGAGGTGCTCACCTCTTACAAGGACCGCCGGAGTCCCCCGCCCCACCAGTTTGCCCCGGTCAGTCGCGACGAAGTCCTGGGAGCCCGCTACGCCATCGATCAGCAGGTGCACCTGGCCCCGGCGGTCCACACCTGCCTGGTGGACATCGCCGGTTCCATTCGCTCTTCCCCCAAGGTGGCTCAGGGAGTATCCACCCGCTCCCTGGTCCTAGCCCTGCCCGCTCTCCAGGCGGCCGCTCTTATGAATGGGCGCGACTACGTGATCGCCGAGGACATCGAATGGCTGGCCCCTCACATCTTTCGACACCGAGTGGAGTTAGCCCCGGGCATCGACAACGCCGACGCGGTGATCAAGGAGTGCCTGCGTGAACCTCTGGAAACCCTGAACAGGAGCAGCCTTAATCGATGAGGAGAGTCCTTCTCATAATTCTTGCGATCCTGCTTTTCGCGGCCCCCGCAATCGCCCAGAACCCACGGTTCGCGGGCACCACCGCCGAGCAGAACGCCCTGATGCACGTGGAGACCGATGAACTGGTCAAAGCACGCGAAGAGGCGCACAAGATCTTGAAGGACAACCCCAAGAGTTACGCCGGTCATTACATCATGGGCTACACCCTGCACAACAACGAGGGTGATCTTCCCAAAGCCAAATTCCACATCAAAAAGAGCTTGGAATACTTTCTCCAACGGCATGGCCAAAATTTTTCTATCGACAGCCCCTGGGGGTGGTACGAGCGAGCCCTCATGGAGATGGTGCAGATCAACGCCGAGATGGACCTCTATCAGGAGCAGGTCGAGACTCTAGACGTCTACCAGGGCTTGAGCAGGCGGCTCTTCAATCTGGAGGCCCCGAGCATCTCCGTGTCCTACGCGTGGCCTCTTATGAAGCTGGAAAAAGAGCAAGAAGCCCGGGCCAAGCTGGCCCTGGTGTCCAGCTATCCCGACGAGGGGACTCGAACCACCTATCTCAATACCCTGGGCGCTCTCGAGATGGAGTTTGGCAATCCCCAGGCCTCGTACTCGGCCTTTAAGAAGTTGATAGAGGAAGTGCGAGCGAACAATTGGGGGCAGACCTCCACCTACCTTCGCAATCTGGGTGAAGCGGCCGCAGGGATCGGCCAATGGGATGAAGCCGAGAGACTGTATTCCGAAGCCACCCGCTACTTCAACCCCCTCACCTACTCCAACCCCTGGTTCGATCTGACTTTTCTGTACGTCTCTCAGGCACGCTTTCCGGAGGCCGTGAGTTCCCTGCAAAAGACCCACCAGTGGCGCTTCTCGGTCAAGTCGTTTCTGGCCCAACAGACCTGGGCGCAGGACATGCACATCACCGCCGAGCTTCTCATGCATCTCGGCGAGACCGACAAAGCCCTTGAGATCGCCGAGATGATCACCCGCCGTCCGGACCGTCAGGGTGGAGACTCCATCCATCGGGATCAAAAGGAGGCCGGTATCTGGATGCTATACCGCTCCATCACTCTGGCCGAAGCGGCTCGTCTGCAAGAGAGTCTCAGTTGGAAATCGGGTTGGCAATGGTGGAAGGCGGTTGTCTATCGAAGGAAACTGCTAAACGACGCCCGCATGGCCACCATCAAGGTGAGAGCACTGGCCTCCAACCACCGTCGACTGGCCAAGTCTCTCCGGCCCTACTACGCCCCGGGTACCTTCATCATGACCGATTGGCACCGCCCCGATCTGGTCACGGTATACGGGGCCGGTGTGACCTCTGAGGCCCTCCACGAGATCTACCAGAAGCCACCGGAAAGCATGGAGACCGAGCGCCCGGCCCTGGAGGTCGTGAGGGCGGAAGTCGCCTGGGCTCGGGGGGATGAAGACGAAGCCATTGAGATCCTCAAAAAGGCTATTCCCGAAGTTGGTGAAGCCCGAGCCGTTCTGCGTGCTCGGGCGGAGGCCAGGCTGGCCGGGATCCTCTTTGAAGAGAGTCGATTCGAAGAAGCCATGGAGTACGGAACTCGGGTCCTGGATACCGCACCGGCCATGTTTCGGCATCTGGATATCAGCCTTCCGGTGAGGGTCGAGTCTGATGGAGATTCCGTTTCTAAAGAGATCGCCTCGGCCATTCTGGACAGTCCCCGATTCCATTCCGATGAGAGAGGCTACCCGGTCAAGATCCGGTCCGGTGACGGCCGACTGTCGGCTGCTCTCTTCTCCCCCCAGCAAGCCTTGATGGCCGAAGTTTCGGTGGACGCGGTGAAGAAAGTGCCCAAAAAACCTCAGCCGACGGAGACTCCGGGCCCCGACGCCGAGGAAGCAGAAGAGCCAGAGATTCTCGATCCCCCGGACGAACTGGTAGCCCTGTTTCACAAGAAAGCGTTTGCTCCACGCCTGGATCTGTCCCAATCCCAGATCAACTCGTTGGATGGTAGCACCCTCACCGACTCCCGCCGCAACAACGAAGCCCGGGAAGCCATCGGACTGCCCAACCTGCGCCCGGGGGACCGAGCGGATTCCTAGCTCTTCCTAGCGCAGACGAGGAGCCATCTGACCCGGACCCGAAGCCCGATCCCCATGAAAGTTTATGATCAGCCCGACTATACTACGGTTTGTGGAACCCCCTCGGAGTGGAAGCAACTGGCCAAGCAGTTCGATGGTGAGAGCAAGGTCTCGGTACTGGATATCCGCACCGCCTTTGAAGAGGAGCAAGAAAAGCTGGATAAAGCTCCCGACACCTGGTTGTACCGTCGCCTGCCCCTCAGCGGTGGCACCATCTCCGAGCAGGACGTCGACGTCTTCCGACGGGAGCAGCGACGCCACGGTAGACTGATCGTGATCACCCAGAACCAGACTCGGGCAGGCTTGATGATCCTGGCCGACCGGGCCCGGATCGATAGGACAGGATTGGCTGCGAGCGAGTTGGCACAGTTTCAAGAATTGCAGGAAGAAAAAGCACTACAGGAGTGGCTCGAGGCTTACTTAGAGAGGCACCGCAGCGTGTCCCTACCGGTCTTAGAAGGATTGGTTTAGGAGCAAATCCTTAGGACATATATCTCCCAGGATCACCCTGAATGCTTCGCGAAGCTCGACGAGTGGAGGGGAAGCCCTAAAACCAAAAGTTAGGTCTCGAATGCACCACATCCAAGTTCCTACGGGGGAGGCCAACTGACCAACCCCGCTGGCCAGATTGGCCCTACTCGATTTATACCAAACGCTTCACTGCCGGTGCGCCAAGCCGACCCCCCCAGGGCCGACCAGCCGGTTGCTCGTGCTGTTATTCTCAGCAAGGAGGCAACCCAGGCCGGCCAGGATCCCACCAACCAGCTCAAGCTGAACCTGTTTGGAGACACCTCGGTCCCGTTGGGGCTGGCCCTAGCCCGGGCGGCTCAGGACATGTCGGTCCGAACCTATGAGGTCCTGCAACGGTTGTATCCTCATCTAGACGCCGAGGCAGCCTTGTTTCAAGGGATGAAGGACCTCTGCCCCTCCAGTCTTGAGCATTGCCGAAGAGTCGGGGATCTTGCTCTTCGGCTGGCTCGAGAGATGGAACTCGACGGCGAGGAGGCGGAGCAACTGGAAGATGAGTTGGAAGACAGCGCCGAACTGAAAGAAGCCGGAATCCTTGCCCTCACCGTCTCGGCCATGGATGAAGCTGAGCTTGAAGAGTTTCTGGAAGAAGCAGCGGTCGCCGGAGATTTCCACGACATCGGCAAGTTGGCCATCCCCGAGGATATTCTCAACAAACCCGACCGCCTCACCGCAGAGGAGTATGAGATCGTTAAGCTCCACCCGCTGGTGGGGGAAACCATGCTCACCCCCATCGAGCTCTCCGCGACCGTTCGAGCTTCCGTAAGAAATCACCACGAGCGCTGGGACGGCACCGGCTACCCGGACGGTTTAAAGGGGAGCAACATACCCCACTGCGCCCGCATCCTGGCCATCGTGGATTCTTTCGATGCAATGACCGAGAGTAGACCTTATCGCGATCGTCTGACCAATCAGCAGGCGGTCGAGGAGATTCAGCAAAACGCCGGGACTCAGTTCGACCCCTTCCTGGCAGAGATGTTTTGTCAGATGATCGCCCGCTCAGATCCCTCCGTCAGACTTTAGAAGAACATCGCCTACCAATCTCATATCAGCGGTGATGGTGACCGCCCCCTCTACCTTCAGGCTCCGGCAATCTTTCAAACTGGGGACCCCTTTCACCAGGTTTTCAAAATCGTTGATCAGCTTGTAGTGCTTGGGGTCAAGATCGACCCGAGGCAGATCGTCTACGGTCTGACGCAGATGGAAATCCTCTCCCAGTTCAAAAAGGTCCGAGCGCAGGAGAAATAATTCGTTGCTGGTCTTGACCGGTGCGAAACGGTCTCGTCCTACTTCGATGGCGCTCGAATTGCCCACCACGCTGATGGCGGCTCCCATAGCTTGTTCGAGTTGGAGCACCTCTTCGCTCTCGGGCTGGTGGGGGCGCAGAGGCTTGCGGTTGACGATCAGGGGAAGCTCGGTCCAGGATTCGTCCACCGCTTGAAGATCGAGCCAGAGATTGTTGGTGTTGAAGTAGCGGTGCTTGGAGATATCCTGGAAGTGAGTGAGTTCGTGGTCCGGGCATTGGGCAACCTCTCGCAACAGCAAACCACCATCGTTTGAGTGGGCCAGGTGGCCTCCCTTACGATCGTTTTCACCCCGGCGAGTGACCTCCATCAAGAAAGCCAGCTTCTCGCGCACCATATAAGCTATGGCGCGGCTGTCCAGGACCGCCCCCAGGTTATCTATGTTGGAAACGAAGAGATAGCGATAACCACCCTGCAGGAGCGTTTCCCGCAGGCCGGAGTCCAGCAGACTGGCGTAGATGTCGCCGTGCCCGGGAGGGCACCAGCACCACTCTTCATCGTCAATTGGAAGCGACCCATCGGGCCTGATCTTTGGCACCTGCGACTGCAAGAACCCCCAGGGCACGCTCTGCTCGAAATTCAATTCTTTCAAGCGGGCCCGGGTCTCCTCTTCGGTGCTAAAGGAGTTTAAGAAGATAAGGGGCGGCCGAAAGCCGTGTTCTCGAGCGAAACTCTCCACCTGGTGGTGTAAAATGCTATAGAAATCGTGACCGCGCTTGACTTGCAGGAGCCCTTTAGGAGCCGTCAGCCCCATGGAGGTACCCAACCCTCCGTTGAGCTTCACGATGGCCACCTGCCTTAGGAGATCGACATCCGGGTCTACCTCTTCCAGGGCCGTCAGACGTTCGACCGGCCTGATATCCGACTCGGCTATGTCGGCTCGCTCTCCCGACAAGACCTTGCTCACCCGACTACAGAATCGGTCGATCTGTACAGCGCTGCATCCCGAATTTTTCATTTTCTTACGAATTGCTTCCATACCGGCGGGTTAAACTGCTTTGCCAAAGGATCCTGCGAGGGGTCAGGCTCTTAGAGCCTGTTGACATTCGGCCTTCCGAGACAAACGAGTACATTTTTCTCCCCCGGGAGTGGAATTTTCTGTGGAATACTGGATCTATTTGAGGAAAATTTCGCTTCAGGGGGTGGAAAATGGACAAGTTTGACGACTGAAGGTTGATTGTCAACAGGCCCTAAGCCGGTAACTGGGGAATGGCGCACCCCATGAGTGATCTAATCGTGGTGGGGGACAGAGTCTTGATCGAGCCCCTGGCGGGTGAGCAAATGACCGAGTCTGGCCTGGTGCTCCCTGCGACTGTTACGGAAAAGGACAAGGTCCAGGGGGGACGCATCATCCGAGTCGGCCCCGGCTACTTGACCGCCAATCCGGAGTACTCCGAGTCCGAGCCGTGGAAGAAGCCCCACGAGTCGGTGCGCTACCTCCCGTTGCAAGCCGAGGTGGGTGACTTCGCCTATTTTCTCAAGCGGGAAGCGGTGGAGATGCAGTACAAAGGGCACGAGTTCCTGGTCGTTCGACACGCCTCCATTCTGGCACTGGTCAGACCCAACTCCTCCGACATCATCGACGAAATTGAGAGAATGCTGCGGTGAGTATCGAGCGTTGTCTCGCCATCATCGAGCAGCGCTTCGACCGTGAGCAAGACGCGGAGACCCTGGTCGAAGAGCTCGCCACCCTGGAGTCCGAAACCCTGGAGAGCGGGACTCGAGAGAAGTACCACGATCCGTTGAGTAGTTTCTTGGGAAGGGCCGACGAACTGCTCTCCGAGGAAGAACTCAACGACTCCCTCCTGGTAGCCGCCATCGCCAACCTCCGCACCGACCTGGAGAGCCTCAAAGCAAGCCAGGTACCCGACGATCCCCTGGAGCATCTTTTCCTGGACATGATACGTTACCAGGCCGGGACCGTACCCGCATCCACCACCCTTTCGACCCTGAGCCGCTACGAAACTTTATTGCTGGCCTTGCGCGACCGCTTCGAGCATAGCACCGATCCCACCGATGACAGCGAGGTGGCCACCATGATGCGGACCGGGCTGGATATTTTAGAAGCCGCCGGAAGGCGGCTCAGACTGGACCTCAACAACGGTTTGGACTACGCCTTCGACGCGATCAAGGAAGAGTTCAATAGAGGCACTGACATTTTGATGGAGTTTCGCAAGAAAGCCGTCTTTGTCAATAAGGATGGGGAAGAGATTTGAGCATCAAGATCGGACTTTTGACGGTTTCAGACCGAGCTCACCGGGGCGAGTACGAAGACCTGGGAGGGCCGGCCATGGAGGCCTGGTTGAGGGCCGCTCTCAGCAACCCCGACGTCTGCTTCTTGAAAGAGGTAGTACCCGATGAAATCACCGAGATCGTGGATGCCTTGGACCGCTTTGCTGCTCAAGACTGCTGCCTGGTGCTGACCACCGGTGGTACCGGGCCCGCCGCCAGAGATGTAACCCCCGAAGGCACGAAGCTCTTTTGCGATCGTATTCTAGACGGTTTTGGCGAACAGATGCGGAGGGCTTCCCTGGAGGTCGTGCCAACCGCTATCTTGAGTCGCCAGATGGCAGGGACCAGAGACAAGACTCTGGTCATCAATCTGCCGGGTAAGCCTTCGGCTATCGACGACTGTTTGCGGGCGGTTTTTCCGGCCGTACCGTACTGCATCGATCTGCTGGAAGGTCCGCGTCTGGAAACCAGAGCAGAGTTCATCGACTGCTTCAGACCACAAAAAAAGGCAAATGGATAACCAAATGGAAGAATCAACTATGAAAATTCGGACTACGAATCAGCTATTTCCCCACAAATGTCAGATCAAGGATATGAAACTCTCGGGCTTCAGCCCTAACAGTATCCGTTATCACTGCGTAGAGTGCGGTGGGGTTCTCATCTTGCGGTTGGATCGAGATGAATGGGAGTCCGTCTTCGGCGATCGCAAAAACCTCAATCTCTCCAAAACCATCCTTCAGCAACTGGATGCCATTGAAGATGAGAATGAAATTGAGGAAGTCAGCCAAACCATGGGAGACCGGGAAAAGTTCGTCTGGTCCCCGCCCGAAGACTAGAGGCCCTGAGTTCACAAAAAAAGAGAGCCCTCAAGCTCTCTTTTTTTTGCCGTCCGATAGTCTCTATCGAATCTCTTTGTGGACGGTGTGCCTTTTCAGGTACGGGTTATACTTCTTAACCTCGAGCCGTTCAGGATGGTTCTGACGATTCTTGGTGGTGGTGTAACGAGACGGCGGCACCCCCTCCTTGCGTGCTTCCGTGCACTCGAGGGTGATGATGACTCGGTTCTCTTTCTTCTTAGCCATTCCGTGCTCTCCTAGCTAAATTGTTGCGCTATTCTCGCCGTTTCTGGGTCGAATGTCAAGGGAGATTTTCCAGCAGGAAATCCGCGGTCTGAAAAACCTCTGAGACCTACTCGCTCGGTGGAATAAAGATGGCCCGGCGGACGTCCTGGAGATTAGTGATCGTGGGCGGGCCGAAAAAGACTCCATCGGCGGTGATGCCGGATAAGACATAAGCTTTCATATTTTCACTCTCTTCACCGGATTCGGAATCCCCTATGGTCCAGCCCGGACTTTCGGTATAGACCAGCTTACCGTCGTGTGAGACATCGGCATAGTTCTGGCTCGTTCCGGTAGACCACTGGCCGGGATTGGGCCCCAAATCGCGCACCCTCCTATCGCTAGTGACGGCATCAAAACTACTATCGTGCGCCGTTTCGTAGTTGATAACTTCAAAGGAGAGCAAGAAGGGCTTGTTCGTCGTGTTGCTCAAAATGACATACTCTTTCCCATTGTGAGTATAGGAAGTCGGAGCATAAAGCCACGGAATATTGCCGTTGGACATGGGGGTATAGGGTCCCCAGATCTGGGTGTCAGTACCAGTGGTAAGGTTGCGTGAGTGGATCGTCAGTTGATTCTCGTAAAGCAGGTAGTTTCCGTCCTGAGACCACCCGGCTCGCAGTTTATTGACCTCGTATCCGTGACCGCTGGTATCGGCCTGAGGGATGGAAATGGTGCTCCCCACTCCATCGGTGCGTTCCACTCTCAACTCGTTCGCATCCTCGTCTCTGTAAGCGACCCAATCTCCAAAGGGAGAGAGCGAGACCGAGGTGTACCTTCCCGCGGTATCGGTGATGGTTGTCTCGGAACCGCCGTCGATGGAGCGAATGACGATGTGACGATCACCGAGGCCACCCGGCCCTTGACGAATCAGAGCAATTTGGGTGCCGTAGCGGTCCAGGGAGGGCATCATCTCCTGCACCCCTTCCGGGGAGAGTAAGCGTTCGCCGGTTCCGTCCGGATTCATGCGCCACAGCTGCCAGAGTCCATCTACCCGACGCTCAACGATCATGCTGCCTTTGGGAGATGGCTTCATTTCAAGCTTGGGAATGGGACTGGTCATGATCGTGGCATCGTCCTGGGCGTTCTGCACGTTGACGGTGACGTTGAAAAGCTCCCCGGGTTCGGTATTCAAAGGAACCGTCCAGCTCCATTGGGCCCGCCAAACTCCAACATTAGCAGGCGGATCTGGGCTGTTGCTCCATACAGGCTTGAAACCATCTTCCGTCGGGATGCGCTCGGGTGGAAGATATTCCATGCGGTCGGCCTCATTGGCCAGGGCCGAACCAACCTGGTTGGGATAAGTAAAGGCACCTTCAAGACCGGTGGAAGAGCCGGCCTCTTGGAGCCAGTTGGCGTAAAGTTCGTCCCCTTGTGGGCAATAGGCAAAGATCTCCATGGTGACCACCTCACCGGGGATACAGATGCTCTCGTCAGGACTTGTGATTTCCGGAATGGGTCGGATATTTAGATCGGAAAGATAGATCTCAGCATCCGAGGGCTTGCTCTGGGTTCTGATTTGCGGACTGGACGCGACACCGTTACCAGTTCCGAGCGCCAAGTCGCCGCCTGGAGTACCCTTGACCAGATCAACCGCACCCTGAGGGGAAATCAGCATTGTCCAGGGGTTAGTCCCGGAATTGATTTGAACGCTCTGGGGGGCCGAACCTCCAAAGGTAGGGTTGGCCGCTACCACCACCGGGTAGCGTCCGTCGGAAGTGGGAAGCCCGTTGGTGATGAGACTTCCGTCCGGGAGGTAGCAGAAAATATAGTCGTTGCTGTAGTCGTGATCAGGGTTGCTGGTAAGCCACGCCGCCAATTGAGGTTCCCCGAAGTTGAAAAACTTGGCAGTGGCCGGTGGTCCGATAGATGTGCCTACGCCTGGCGCACCACTCCAAAGAGAGGCTGCAAAGCCCAGGCCAGGGTAGTCGCCGTTAAAACCAACCGACCAATTCACGTGAGGGGTGTTCCAACCGGAGAGGCGATAGAGAGAATTTGCCGCCAAGCTCCCCTGGGTGGGGATGCCCAGAGCAACCGGGTGCCCACCTCTCATGGCGAGTTGCCTGGCCGTTTCAAACTCCTCCTTGATCGCGGTAGCCAAGCCCAAGGTACTCCCTTTTTGGGCTGTAGGCTTCATCGCGCTAAGGGAAAGGCCCATGACCATAATGACCAGACCTACCACCACGCAAAGCTCGAATAGCGTAAGGCCACGGTCCTTCTGATTTCTCAACCTGCTCACCAAGTGGATACCCTCCAGTTGCTTTCTATCATACCACAAGTTTTTTCTACAAGCTTCCCCGGTCTTCAAACCGGATCACTCTCCAATTCACCATATCGAGTTCGATGTACAGAATTCTTTCGGCCAAAATATCGCCCACCCGCTGCTCGGCCACCTTGCCAATGATGGTTATGGGGTAGATGCTCTGAGGGATGTTGATGACGGCTTCGTGCCCCGCCGGATTGGCCAGGTTCGGCAAGTTTCCAGAGGAGTCCGGCCCGAGAACTATCGATTCCCAGCGGGTATCGATCTTTACAGTATAGTTCCCGATATAGTTACCATCCAAGTCGTACACGTCTTCAGAGTAGGAAAAGAAAGTTTGGGTGTCGGAAGTTCGAGGAAACAGGATGTCCTTACCCAGCTTGAGGCGCACGTCCTCCCATCCTGCCAGGGCTAGAGCCCGAGCTTGGATGGAAAGAGCCTGAGCTTTGGCCGCTCTCATGCGGGAAACCTGAGCCGACATGAGACCAAGACCTAGCGAAAGCAACACTGTAAACAGAAGCAAAGCTGCGACGATCAAAGAACCTTTTTCGGAGTGCTTGCCTACCACGACTTTAGGGAGCCCCCGGACAAAAAACTTGGGTTACGAAGGTCTGGACCCTCTTCTGCTCACTGATGGCCAACTCGATCTGAAAGGTCTTGTCTCGACCGGAAACGGCTGTGACTTCGAAAGTGTTGACGTCGGTTGCCACCGGGGCCGCGATCGAGCCTGTCACCTGTCGCTGCAGGTTTGTACCGGCCACACTATAGGTCACGGTGATCAACTGGTTGGACTGGTAGGCTCTGCTCCAGCCTGGGGATGAGGGAGTCAACTCGAAGGTAGGAGCCGGGATACCCATGACCTCGGTCTGGCTGGGGATCACCTTATCCCAACTGCTTGTGTCCCCCGTCGAAGGAGTTGTAACCGCTTCTCGCATCTCGCTGGCCAGGCGCTCGCAGCCCAGGGTCGCACTCTGAATGGACTCCGACTTCTTGCGAAGGAATTTCTGGGTTTCCAAAGTGCGCTGGGTCAGTTGCGCCACTCCAAAAAGGATGATCGATGCCAGGCCCATCATGACCATAACCTCCATCAAACTGAAACCATTCTTAGTTGATGACATTCGAATAGCCCACGATCTCCTTCCCCCGGTATCTCACTTTGGCCACTAAAACGATGGCCCCGCTCGACTGCCTGGTTATGCGCACCGTGCGGGCACTCGAGTCCAAAGGGCGAATCGAAGCCGAACCGCCGCTGGTGGGCCGAATCGACCACAGGACCGTCACGTCGGGAATCGGTTGATTGTTGGGGAGGCGAACCTGCGCCGAATAGTCGGCCGAGCCACCGGCCGAGACGCTCCCCGGACCGCTAACGACGACCGGTGAAGTTGTAAAGTCGGTGGAAGGGGTTGCGGCTGGTTCGATGGAGTCTGTTAGCAGTGAAACCAGCCGATACTCGTATCGGCCGTTGGACCAGGTCACGGTGATCTGGACCAACCTGGCCGAAGCGGTCATGTCGCGGGAGTAAGGAAAGCTCTGCCATTCCTGGTTTCTTTGCTGATCGTCGTTGGCGTCGAGGGCCCTGGCGTAGAAAGTACTGCTGGGGCTGTGCAAGCCCGGCACGGGATCAACTCGACCGGTTGCCGGTCTTGCCGGGGTGTTTTCAATCTGATCGGTGGTATTCACGGTGATCAAAAAGGCGGGAGATTCCGGATAGCTGTCATCTACGACCTCCTGGCTGGTCCAGTTGAGATTATCGAATCCGGTACTCTGGCATTGTTCGGCCACCCAGCCCCTGAGATCTTCCATGCGCCGCTCGGCCACCAGGGCCGCTAGGCGTTCGCCGGTGCTGGAGGATTCCCAGCGCAGCGAGGCATCGAATAGCTGGGTAGCGGCAATAAAAGCAAACAACAACAGAAAGGAAGCGATTATCGCTTCCGCCAAAAGCATGCCTTTGGCTGTGCGGCTTCTCTTCGAGACGTTATAAAACCACATCGTGCATAGAGTTCAAGTGAGATTCTTTTCTTTCAGGTGATACTAGCACAAATAAACCATCTTGTCCTCCAGGTCGCTCTCGTTAGTCTGTCAAGCTTGACCGAAAAGCAGGGAGCTTTTTTTTCTAGGAGAAGGCTGCTGGCCCGAGACCTTAAGTCTCGAGAAGGGCAAACGATGAGATACTTGCTGACCGTCAATGGAGACGACAAAAAAGGCCTGGTGGAGGCCCTGGCTACCTCCATCCAGGGCCTGGGAGGAAACTGGCTGCAAAGTCGGCTCTGCCGCCTGGAAGGACAATTTGCCGGAATCGTGTCGGTGGAGTTTGTCTCCCGTCCGACCGACTTACCTGGTCAGGTGGAGTCGCTGAACTGCTCCTGGAAGGAGTACCAATCGGCCGATGACTCCGGCCGCAAAGTGCGACAGGCCAATATCCGTATTCTGGCTGCCGATCGCCCTGGCATCATCAAACAGATCTCCCACGTACTGGCCGGTCGGGGGGCGAATGTGGAAGAAGTGGAGAGCCACATCCGCAGCGCCCCCTTCAGCGGGGAGCGTATGTTCGAGGCTCACTACACCATCAGCATAGACGGTGATACCGATGAAAACGACTTGCGGGACGGGCTAGAAAGTCTGGCTGAAGAACTCATGTGCGACCTGGATTATAAGGCCGACTGAGACGAAAAGACTGGTTCGGAGGTAGGGGGCGGTTTACTGTCGTATTAGTCACAAGAAGGAGTACTGCATGCTGAATTATCGGGCTATAGGACGGGGTTTCCTCGTCGATATCACGACAACCTGTCTGTTCGCCGCCACCCTTTCGGTGGTGCTCATCGATCCCGGAAGCTCCGATGCCTCCATGGCCGAAAGGATCATGGGGACCGGAATCATCGAGTGGGTCTGCCTACTCGGAGGGCTTAGCCTGACCGCCCTGGGTGGTTTCGTCTGTGGACGCATGGTGCCCAACAAGGAGTTGACCCACGCCTCAGCGGTCGGCTGTCTCTCGCTGCTGGCCGGCATATTTCTGGGAGGTGGAACCTGCCCCTTTATGGACTGGTTCACCTTCACCGGTCTCGTGCTGACGGTACCCGTCGCGCAACTGGGTGGCGTATTGGCTGCTCTTTATACCGCCTGGTCTGGAGCCGGCCCGGCCGACTAACTCGCAAGCCTAACCGGAGAAGCCGCCTCAGAGGCGGCTTTTTTTTTAGGGCGCGGCTCGAAGCAAGGTGTTTCCTGACCGGCCTTAAAAGCATAGGATACAAAAGATTTTAGGAGATCTTAATGGACCCGTTTCAAGTGAAAAGCACGATCAAGACCGCACTGGGAGAGTACAGCTATTACTCGCTTCCCAAGCTCTTTGATCAGGGAATAGGGAGAGGCGCGAAACTCCCTGTTTCCATTCGCGTGCTACTAGAAAACGTGCTCCGCAACATGGACGGCAAGTCCATGTCGCAAGCCGACGTTAAAAACCTCGCCAACTGGAACCCCACTGCTTATGAGCCGGTGGAAGTCAACTTTTTACCTGCCCGGATAGTCCTTCAGGACTTCACCGGTGTGCCCGCCGTCGTGGATCTGGCGGCACTTCGCAGCGCCATGCTGAGGATGGGAGGTGACCCGGCGAAGATCAATCCGGTCGTCCCGGTGGACCTGGTCATCGACCACTCCGTCCAGGTCGACGTGTTCGGACGCCTGGATGCCATCAGCCTGAACTCTAAGCTCGAATTCGAACGAAACCTCGAGCGCTATGAGTTCCTGCATTGGGGGCAGAAGGCGTTTGAAAACTTCAAGGTCGTCCCCCCGGCCACCGGCATCGTGCACCAGGTCAACCTGGAGTTTCTGGCGACCACCGTGCAGTTCACCGAGCTCAAGGGTGAGAAAGTGGCCCTCTTTGATACCCTCATGGGTACCGACAGCCACACCACCATGATCAACGGCCTGGGCGTGCTCGGATGGGGTGTGGGAGGCATCGAGGCCGAAGCTTGCATGCTGGGACAACCCCTCTCCATGGTCATGCCCGAGGTCGTCGGATTTAAGTTCACCGGCCAGTTGAGCGAAGGGGCCACCGCCACCGACCTGGTCCTGGTGGTCACCGAGATGCTACGCAAGAAGGGTGTGGTCGGTAAGTTCGTGGAGTTTTATGGCGCCGGCCTCTCTACTATGAGCCTGCCGGACCGCGCCACCATCGCCAACATGGCTCCCGAATACGGCGCCACCATGGGTTACTTTCCAGTTGACGACGAAACCTTGAACTACCTGGAGCGCACCGGCCGAGAGCAGAACCTGGTGGACGCTGTCGAGGCTTACGCCAAAGCTCAGGGAGTGTTCCGTACCGATGACACCCCGGACCCGGATTTTAACGAAACCCTGGAATTGGATCTCTCCACCGTGGAGCCCAGTCTGGCCGGGCCCCTGCGCCCTCAAGACCGGGTCCTGCTCAAGGACATGAAAAAGACTTTCCACCAGGTCCTGACCGCCCCTCTGGGGCCCCAGGGTTTCGCCCTGGATAGCTCCGAGGTAGGCGCCAAGGCGTTGATCAAAGACAACGGCCGCAGCACTGAAATCGGTCACGGAGCGGTGGTCATCGCTGCCATCACCTCTTGCACCAATACCTCCAACCCGAGCGTGATGGTGGGTGCCGGACTGCTAGCCAAAAAAGCAGTAGAAAAGGGACTGGAGCGTCCCGCCTACGTGAAATCGTCGCTGGCACCCGGCTCCAAGGTGGTGACCGAGTATCTGGACAAGGCCGGTCTTACCGAGTATCTAAACCAACTGGGCTTTTATACCGTGGGCTACGGCTGTACCACCTGCATCGGCAACTCCGGGCCGCTTCCGGACCCGGTCAAAGAAGCGGTCTACGGAGCTGATCTGGTGGCCACTTCGGTGCTTTCTGGAAACCGAAACTTCGCCGGTCGTATCTCTCCTGATGTGCGCGCCAACTTCCTGGCCTCCCCTCCGCTGGTGGTGGCCTACGCCCTGGCCGGAACTGTGGATATCGACATGGAGCACGAACCTCTGGGCAAAGACAAAGACGGCAACGAGGTGTACCTCAAAGACATCTGGCCCAGTCAGCAAGAAGTCATAGAAACCCTGCAGACCTGCTTGTCCCCAGAGCTGTACAAGCAACAGTACGGCAACGTGTACGACGGCAATAAGCAGTGGAACGAGATCCCCAGTACCGATCAGGCTGTTTTTGAGTGGAACCCCCAGAGCACCTATATCCAGGAGCCTCCGTTCTTCAAAGACCTCTCTCGGGAGCCCGAGCCGATTCGCCCGGTTCAGAGTGCGCGGGTCCTGGTCTTTGGGGGCGACTCCATAACCACCGACCACATCTCTCCGGCCGGCTCCATCGCCGAAAGTTCTCCGGCCGGTCAATATTTAAGTTCGCACGGCGTGGAGAAGTGGATGTTCAACTCCTACGGGTCGCGCCGAGGAAACGACCAGGTCATGACTCGAGGCACCTTTGCCAACGTACGACTGCGCAACTTGCTGGTTCCGGGTTCCGAGGGTGGGGTGACCTACTATCTACCCAGTGGCGAAGAGATGTCCATCTACGACGCTTCCCAGAAGTATCAGGCCGATGGTACCCCTCTGCTGGTCCTGGCCGGCAACGACTACGGCATGGGGTCCTCCCGGGACTGGGCAGCCAAAGGTGCCCTCTTGCTGGGGATCAAGGCTGTGATCGCCGAGAGCTACGAGCGTATCCACCGCAGCAACCTCATCATGATGGGAGTCTTGCCGCTCACTTTTATCAACGGTGAGAGTGCTCAATCTTTGGGTTTAACCGGCCACGAAGTCTATGACATCCCCCTCGACGAGCACCTGAAAATGGGACAGGTTGTGACCGTCTCCACCACCGATAAAGATGGCAACAAGAAGACCTTCCAGGCCAAGGTCCGTCTGGACACCGAAACCGAGCTGGAATATTATCGCCACGGCGGTATCTTACAGGCGGTCTTAAGGAACTTCCTCAAGGGATAGGCTCTTTACCAAAGGTGAAGCTCGGACTCTTCGGAGGGACCTTCAACCCGGTCCACAACGGCCACCTGTTCTTAGCCCTGGAAGCTTTGAACGTGGCCCGACTGGATCGGGTTGTTTTCATTCCCAATCGTATACCTCCGCACAAGGAGCAACCGGACGTACCCGCGGAAGTCCGTTTTGCCATGCTGCAGGAAGCCATCAAAGAGGTCCCTGAATTTGAACTCTCCCGGGTCGAACTCGAACGAGAGGGCCCCTCCTACACCCTCCACACCCTGGAGTCATTCGCTCCAAAGTTGAAACTCACGTTCATCTGCGGAGCCGACGCCTTCCAGGCCGACTGGTATCGGCTGGACCAGGTGTTGGAACGGTTAGACACCCTACTGGTGGCCAATCGAGCAGGGTTTCCTTTCGAAATGCCGGAGCAACTGAGAGACCTTCCCAACCCCTTGCGGGCAAAGGTGCGACTGCTGCCGTTTCCTGATATCTCCATCAGTTCATCGGCCATCCGCTCCCGCATTCGCAACGGTCAGGCTGTCCGGTTCTTGATTCCTGAGCCGGTCTACCGTATGCTCATGGGAGCGGGATATTATAGACAACCTCGGAAAACCGAGTAGAAAAGAGTAATTTGGAAAGTCTCGAAATCGCTAAAATTTCGGCCCACACGGCCCACGACGTAAAGGCGGAGAACGTGCTCCTCTTAGATGTTCGTGAACTCACCACGGTCTGCGATTACATGGTGATCGCCAGCGCCCCCACCCGGGTCCAAACCAAGGATATCGCCAGGAAAGTGGAGCAAGCGCTCTTGGCTGCGGGGGAAACAAAAAGTCGGATCCAGGGGCGGGATGAAGCCAGTTGGATTCTCCTGGACTACGGAATGGTCGTGGTCCACGTCTTTCTCACCCAGGAGCGGGAGTTCTACGACCTGGAAGGTCGGTGGTCGGAAGCCGAAGTGCTCTATGACTCCGGTTCGCTTTCGGTTCGCTCATAACGCGGTCAGATTGTACAACGGCATAAACGCTCCCAGCAGTACGATCCCCACGCAGATCCCTGCCAGCCCCATCAGGGTGGGCTCTACCAGACTGGATAGGACCTCGACCTGCTGTTCGAGGCGTTGCTCGATCAAGTCGGCAGCCTGAGTCAGAGAACGGGCCAGAGTTCCCCCTTCCTCTCCCACCCTGGCCAGCGAGCCTACCAGCGAGGGGAAAACCGCATACTGGTCAAAGGCCGCGGAGAGTTCGCTCCCCTGCATGACGGCACCTCGAATCGACCCCACCGCCTCGGAGACCAGAACACTTCTCTCGGCCACCTGAGCTGCCACCAGGAGGGCTCTTCCGAGATCGATGCCAGCATCTATCAGAAGTGCGAGTTGGCGCAGAGCGTCACTCACCTGGCTTCGAGTCAGTAAGTGGCCGGGAGGAGTCCCCATCTCTACCAACCTACGAAGACCACTGGCCCGCCCCTCATCCCTCAAAATCAGGACCATGGCGTTTATGAGGAGAAACCCGAGGCCCGCTACTGCGAAGAGAATGTTCGGTGAGGACAACTTGATCAATAATCCGGTTAGAGCAGGCGGCTCCACTCCGGTCTGGGCGGTGACTTTTACGACCATGGGAAAAACCAGGTAGAGAACCAGGAGTACCATCAAAAAACAGGCCAGAGCAAGCACGCACGGATAGACCAGCGAACCCTTGAGCCTGCGCCACAGCGCCAGGCGCTTTCCCATAGTCTCAGCCAAACGCTCCAGACACGCCACCAGACGGCCTGAGACCTCGCTAGCCTGCACGGCCGCACACCAGTATCGAGAAAAACTCCGGGGTTGACGGGCCATCGCCCCGGACAGCGTAAATCCCGCCATGATATCGAAGAGCAAGCGATTGGCCACCCTTTCGAAGGTCGGATTGCCCGAGTCCGCCAGGACTTCCAGCGCTTTAGCCAGCGGTAGTCCACAACGAAGCGTCAAGGCCAATTGCGAGATGAACAAGCTCAGGTCGGCGGTCTTTAGATAAGCGATATCACTAGCGTCGAAACTCTTCAAGACGCCCTTATCGGTCACCCGGGTCGATCTGTATGGTTGAAAAGCTGGCGCTGTTCGGATCTTGCCATTGAACCCATAGCAATCCCTGGTCATCGACCCGAAGGTCCTGGAGTTGGGTGCAGTAGTCGGTCACGTTCACGGTGTCATCGCTGACCCATTGGAATGCCGGTACCGGGGGCAGGACTCTCCACGTGCCGGCCGTGCTGCCCGGGGTGTCAGCCCGAAACTGGTAGACCACCGAGGGTTCCCCCGGAGGGTTTGAGGCCACGAAAATCTGACCACTCTGATTGACCGCGATCCCCCCTTCGAGGTTTGGCACCGAGCCGCTCTGCTCCGTCAGGACACCGGTCGCCGGGTCGAAATGAGCGGCCGTGGGAAGAGGCAACTGACTCCAGTTCTCGCTCTCAAAACCGTACTGATGAAGCGTCGTCTGCCCCCCGGTTTCGGTCACCGCGTAGGCGCGTTCTGAAGAAGTTATGGGCAGAGTGACGTTCTTGAGGTCGGCTCCGGTGGGTGCGGCGATCTGCTCCCAGGAGAGGCTCGAATCGATAGGAAGCATGAGCATGCTGTTGTCCGAGCCAAGCGCGATCAAGCGCTCTGAAGACGAAACCGAAAGACCGGAGATGGACACTCCGGCGGGAAGGTCCGGCATCTGCACCCACCCGCCTCCTTGCCGATATCGCCAGAGCACCGTGTTGCCGTCGAGTCCGGCAATTGCGAAGACATCGCCGGTATCCGTTCCCACCGCTGATTGAATCTCGGTGGCGTTGGGGATGGGGGGAAGACTTTTCCAATCTTCGGTGTTCTGGGTGGTCCATGAGATCAGGTCGGGGCCTCCATTGAGAGATTCGGAGATGGAATACACGTGAGTATCGGTAGCCGAGTTGGTCGCCATGGGTACGGAAAGCTGAGTAGACTGGGCACCTACCGACGCTTCACACCGCAACACCAATTGAGAATCGATCACCTCAACCCAACAGAGCGCTCCCTCGGTATAATCGTCCGCGTTGTCCCGGCCGGTGTGAGCGGCCACCCAGGCCGGACCGGAGTTCATAAAGAAAATGGAGCGGCTGATCGCTCTTTTGGCCAGGTAATAGCACTCCGACTTTCGATGCCCGAACATCACCGAGCTTGAGTGGAAGCTTGCCCGGTAGAGGGCTGCCACGGACCAGAGCAAGAGAATAAAAGCCACCACCACAGCGGTCATCAATGCTATTCCTCTATTTTTCATCACTACTCCACATTGCTCAAGGCCAGGATAAAATGGAACTCTTTCTTGCTGCTGATGGAGTTCTTGGAATGAGTTTCTCCGACTTTTCCCTCTACCACCAGTGCTTGCAGGCCCACCAGCCAGCGAAAACGCACCTCGCCGTCCTTTCCCAGGGAAGCCAGGATACGTTTTTTCCCTTGAAAGGTCCGAACCAGGTTCTCCCCCTCCCCTGAGACTTCGGCGACATCAGGGTCGGTTCCCGATTCAGATAAAAACTCCAGTTTACCCGGTGCCTTGAACTTCGGAACCCCGTCTTCCTTTTGATAGATCCAGTAATGAAGTTGCTCGGGCAAGGGATTGTCCACCACTCTCCCGCTACGCAATTCCAGACGGAGTTTCTCGAAAAGTAGAAGTGCTTTAGAATTGGCGTCGTTGGTGGCAACCGATTTCTCTGAAGCGCGCTGGGATTGAAACAGCATGGCCCCGGTGGCGGCACTGATGGCGAGAAAAAGGGTGGCGGTGACCAGCATCTCCACCAGGGTCAATCCGCGAACTTTAGTACCCATAGAAAGTGGTCTCGAGTTCATAGCTGCGTACCTCCCCTTTCTCTTCCCAGAAAACTTCTACCAACACTGCTCTGAGCGTGGGCCGAACGGTCTCGGAACCCAGTGAGTCGTCTTCGAAACCCAGGTCGTTGATCCGAAAGAAAAAGTCGGGAAACTCCGGAGATTGTAGTACCTCCGTACCGATATCCGAGGTTGGGGCATGAAAGTTGACTTTTAAGATACTCTCAACCACCGCCAGCTGGCTACAGGCGATGGTGTTGGCGATCTGGCGTTTCTCCCCGGCAACGGTGGATTTCAGGATGTACGAATTCACGCTGATCACCGCGAAAAGAGCCAGAGTGAGAATGACCCCGGCTCCCATGACCTCGACCAGATTAAAGCCTCCAGCGAGTCTTGAGCGAAGACCCAGCAAAACTTTTAGAACTCGCCGAGGGGAGAATATCTCGTGTGGTTGCTCCCCAGACCGGGCCCGATACCCAGCCCCTTTTGTCCGATGGTGTAGGTAGGAGTAGCCTGGAATTCACGGGAGCCGGCCCGGTATTGAAAATCCGGCCGCCGTTCCACCAGTCCGAAACTTGCTGCGGGGCCGTAATGGACTCCCCCGCCAGAGCCCGACTCTGGTTCCGATCCGGCATCCAGGTCAGGGGAAATGGTGAGGAGGCCAGGGAGGGTTATGCCCTGCATGCCCTGGCCCTCGATGAGGGGCGTAGGGAAGCCTATGTTGAGCAAGGTCTTTTCACCCGCTTCCTCATCTCCCGTGTCAGGCTGAATCCCCGGACTTAGCGTGATCGGCTTCGATTTAATGATGTTGCCCCCCGGCCGGAGGACTGCAGCACTCGTCCCGCCAGGTAGGCCACCCCCCAGATCGGTGGCGTTGAGTTCGGTTCCACCCACCGAAATAGCCAGGGCCGGCCAGGCCAACAGGGCCAGGCACGCTACGATCGCAAAAAGAGAGTTTCTCAAAGTAAAAGCCGGCGGTCTGGAGTCCTTTTTCATCGTGTAAAATGATACCATCATGTCAGCCTTCAAGCAATCTCGTGTTTCGACTTCCGGTCAAAGCTCACATCGCCGGACGAACCCAGGTGATAGAACATGCTCTCCCTGGGCTGGTGGAGAGTGATATAAGTTCCGTTTCCGTTCTCCAGAAGCTCCATCTTCATTGAACCGAGATCGGCCACGAAGCGCCCTTGCTCATCCAGGCTGAGGACGGTCCTTCGACTACCGGAACCGAGATTGAGAACCTTGCGCCCAAGGCGTCCCTTGATCACGATGCCGGGCCCCACCACCCGGTCGGGTTGGGCCCTTTCAATCTTCAGGGTTCCCTCGGTCTCGGCGGAATATACGAGCGCCTTCTGCTCCTCCAGTTGCGCCTTCAGACCAAGAAACTCTTGCAGGATATCGACCTGGGAAAGCTCTTCTCCGTTTTCGATGAGATTGGTACTCGAGAGCGGCGAGCTTTTCTGCGCCGACTGCCGGGGAAACGGGCAACCGATCCCTTCGACTTGCTCCAGGGCGCTGAGACCTTGTTTACGTATAACGGCGTTGGCTCCGAGTATCATAGCTCCAGCTTAGCCCGGGGCCATCTCCGGAAATGCATCCCTGACCCGGAGATGTTAAGAGATTGTAAACCTTCGAGAGGACTGGTAGGCAGGTGCCGAGGAAGCAAGCAGCATGGTCAGGTCTCTCACCGGCTGGGCGGCGCTCAGCGTTTTGCTTGCAGTCAGTGCGAAACTGGGGCATATCGCCGATGCACTTTCGGTGCCCACCTTTTGTCTCATGGCCGCGGTCCTCATCACCGACCTCTGGCTGCTTTCCACTCCGGACCGGTTGATCCTGAGCCGTTCTTCGCAAGGTCTCGCACTGGCCGGGGCGTTGCTCTCTCCGGGGACAGGCTGCTGGACCATCGGCGCCTATCTCCTGGGCACCTTACTTTTGAGCACGGGCCGAGGTTGGGGCCAGGACACCGGAATTTGTGCCGCTCCCCTGGCCCTCACGGCTTTGCTCTGCAGTCAGTTCCCGGCCACCCCGATCACCCTCTTTGGGGCTACCCAGCTCTTTCTCTTTCTCACCCTGACCTTCCAGCCCGAAGACCCGGGGCTCAAGACCTCGTTCTTCACCGAACTGGGGGGTCCGGGGCTGGCCGTGGCGGCGCTGGCTCTGGTGCAGTACGAGCCGCTGCTTCTGATCCTGCTGGTGCCGGTGGCCGTGGGGCTGTCCAAGGCGGGGGACAAAAACTTGAGCCTTTTCCGCCAGATGCGGGGGGCCTTGAATCGCTCCCGAGAGCGTATCCGGAAA
This sequence comes from Vulcanimicrobiota bacterium, assembly GCA_041676625.1. Classification (GTDB taxonomy): domain Bacteria; phylum Vulcanimicrobiota; class Xenobia; order Xenobiales; family JADMJV01; genus JAEXNA01. The sequence goes on along the minus strand of JBAYRN010000010.1, from coordinate 23,737 downwards.
GGTTCTGAGGCTCTACACGAAAGCAAGAAAAAACTCACCCAGTCGGAAACCTTGCTGCGCGCTTCCAACGAATTGGCCTCTACCCTGGCAGCACCCGAGCTGCGAAGGATCGCCGGTAAGTATCTGGGTGCCCTGGGATTTTCCAGATACAAGTACGTGGAGGCTCCCCCGGCCTCGACCGAAAATGTGCTTTCCTATCCTCTGGGCGATTCCCTGGGGTTTCTCCTGCTCGAAAAAACCGGCGACCCGGATCAAAACCGGGGGGCCCAGGTCCTGGTCCGACTGCTGGCGGTCAACCTGCAAAACGCTAAGCTCCATTCCCAAATCGTAGAGGCCATGGAGCGACTGAAGCGCTCCCAGGCCCAACTGGTCTCCCAGAACCAGTTGGCCGCGGTGGGGCGCCTGGCGGCCGGGATGGCCCACGAGGTCAATACTCCTCTGGGAGCCATCAAACTGTCGGTGGAGTCCGCCTTGACCTCGCTGAGCGGCGACCCGGAAAAGGCCCGTCCGAAGCTCGAACGAGCCCTGAAGGCGGTGGAAAAGGCCGGGCGTAGCGTGGAGCGGCTGCTCTACTACTCCAAACCCTCCGGCTCCCAGCCCCCTTCGCGCTTTCAGCCCCAGGGTATCCTCAACGACTGCCTGGAGCTTCTCGACCACCGATTCAAGCGACACCGTGTGCAACTCGATGCGCAGGTACAAAGCACCGCCGAGTTGTATGGGGTGGAGCACGACTTCTACGAGATGCTATCGAACCTGCTCTTAAATGCTTCAGAAGCCGTCGAGCACGACGGAGAGCGCAAGGTCTCGGTGAGCCTGCAGGAGAGCGACTCTGAAGTGGTGCTACGAGTTGAGGACAGCGGTCCGGGAGTAGCTAAAGAGTTGGAATCTCGGATCTTCGAGTCTTTTTTCACCACCAAAGGGAGTGGCCGGGGGACCGGACTGGGTTTGCACCTGGTCCAGGAAGTGGCCACCCGGTTTGGCGGACGCGTGGAAGTTGGTGCCTCTCCGGCCCTGGGGGGAGCTGCCTTCACGGTCCGATTGCCTAAGGAGGGTAGGAATTGAACACACCGATCAGGGTCCTCTTGTTAGAGGATGATGAGGACTTGAGAGAGGCGATCTTCGAGTTGCTGGAAGAGTCCGGGTATGCGGTCGTGAGCGCCGGTAACGGCGAAGAAGCACTGGAGAAATTTTCCGGCCCTCCCTTCGAACTTGCCATCTTCGACGTGAAGCTACCGGGAATGGACGGGTTGGAGGTACTTTCCGACATCAAGGCCCAGAACCCGGAACTGTTGAGTATCGTGATCACCGGATACGCCACCGAGCAGGACACCATCCGTGCCTTGCGCCTGGGAGTGGGCGACTATTTGAAGAAGCCGTTTTCCATGGCGCAACTGCTGGAGAGTACCGCCCGGTTGGCCCGCGTCGCCCGCCAGAGAAGAGCCCTGGATCAAAAGGAGCAGAGCGCTCTGGACTTGATGCTGTGGTCGTTGGAGTTGTGCCTGGGTTCCCTCGACCAGTTGTCCCAAACGGATCGACTGGGAGCGGCCCATAAGATGGAAGAAGCGGCCCTGGGGGCCGGCCACTCGCCGGCCGCGGTGCGGCAACTCAAGTGCAGTCTGCTCTATCTCTTTTTAAATGAGGCCCACGAACAGGGGGAGCTTACTCATTTTCCCTCCTCGGAAGAAGTTTTGCCACCGGGACTGGCCGCCGGAGCCGAGGCCGTGAAGAACCATCAAGAAGAACCGGACCGCTCCTTGCTGGGTCTGGCGGTACTGGCCCATCGCAGCGCCGGAGATCAAGAGTTGTCGAGCAAGCTGGCCGCCAACGCCGAAGAGCCCGGCGGAGGCTCCTCCGGCTCTCCAGGGAGCCTGCTGGCCCTGGCTCGCACCCTTCTGGCCTCAGGTCGCCTGGAAGCTGCCCGCAAGGCCCTGAACGAAGCGGCCGCATTCGAGCGGGAGAGTCTGGAGAAAGGGCTTGCCATGGTGGAGCTTTGCCTGCTGCGTCATCGAGAGGGCGACGCCCCGGGAGCCCGGGAGTTGTTGCGGGATTCTCTATCCATGGTGGGAAATCTGGGCCCCCAGGCTGCCGCCGAGCTGAGTCTGGAGGCGGGCCTGGCGTCTCTCAGCATCGGCCTAAAGGACGGGGCGAAACTTCTAACCCGAACCATGCCCTTGTTGGAGCGCCTCAAGCTCTCTCAGGCCAGAGCTGTGAGCGAACTGGCCCTGGCCATCAGCGGAGAGGAGGTCCCGCCTCCGGAACAACTGGAGGTCGATCGGTTTCTATTGCGATACCACACCTGGTTTCTTCCCCGGCTTCTCGGCTACCGGCCGGGCGGAGAGAGCGAGAAGAAGGCCCGAGAAATACTGGCCCGACTGTGCTTGGAGGCCCCTCGGCAAGTCTCCCGGTTGATCCTATCTCATCCCGACGAGTCTTTCGTCGGCGACTTTCTGGTCCGGCTCTCGGAATGGAACCTGAGCGGTTACCAACGTCTGCTGGAGATCCTGGCGACCCGTAAAGAGTGGCCGACCATCCAGCGAAAAGCCGATGCTCTGCTCTCCCGAGAGCAACGCTCCAAACTACCGACTCTGCGATTCTATTCTCTGGGTTCCTTCGAGTTGTGGCTGGGGGCCGAGCGAATCCCCGAGGTCTACTGGCGGACCTACCGGAGCCGGTTTTTGCTGGCCAACCTGGTCAGCCGCCAGGGGCGGCCGGTCCTGCAGGAGACTCTGGTGGAACAGTTCTGGCCCGGGGTAGCTCCAAAAAACGGTCGAAAGAACCTCTCCCAGGTGCTCTCCGATGCCCGTAAGGCACTCCTGGAGGCCGGCTTTCCCGAGACCGTGGAGCCCATCGTGCGGCGCCACGATACGGTTATGATCAACGAGGAGTTGGAGTGGTGGCACGATCTCGATCACTTCGAATCGCTGCACGGAAAGGGCAAAGCGGCTCTGGAGTCCTCAGACCGAAGCAAAGCTTACCAATTTCTGCGGGAGGCGGCCTCTCTTCTCAAGGGTCCTTATCTGGAAGACTGCCCCATGGAGTGGGCTCTGGAAAAGCGACGAGAACTAGAGCGAACAGCGGCTGAACTCTACGACAGCCTCGGTCACTGCTGCTACACCCTGAGCCTGTTCCCGGAGGCGGTGGAAATGGCCGAAAAGATGCTCTCCCTAGATCCCTGCAACCAGCGGGCGCACCTGCTGGCCATGGAGTCCCATCACGCCCACGGCCGAAACGAACTGGCCATGCGCCAATTCGAGGTGGCCGAGAAAAATCTGAAGGAAGAACTCGGACTGGAGCCCTCCACCGAACTACTACGGGCTTTCCATAAAGCGAAGTTGGCCCTGTAAACAAAAAGAGGCCCCGCGAGGGGCCCTATCGAGTGAGTGAGCATTTGTTGTCTTCAACAACTAAAGAGTATCAGAGGCGCGTCATCGGAATTGCAAACTCCCTCAAGCGAATGAAAACAAAATGTTACAGCTTTGGTTCCCTGCGACGCTTATCAGATGGTTTAGGGGGTGTGCACCGCTGGAGTTGCTGATGAATCTAGAAAGTGGTTGATATCAGGCTTGCTCCTCAGCAATGATCTCGAGCTCAGCGATTGCCTCGGCGACCGAGTTTCCCTCGGCGTCAGTGAAGTGCAGTTTGCCGTCTGGCCGGAGGAAGATGCGAAGCGAGCCATCGTGTACGTTTCGATGGCAGCTCGAGCACAGCCCGACCAAATGTCGGTCAATGGTGGGGCCGTTCTGGGAGTGCGGTACCAGGTGATGTAGGTGTAAGTAGAGCTTATGACAGCAACCCGGCGTGCTACAGGTCCAGCCGTCTCGGCGCAGCAGTTCTCGCTTTTGGGCTTTGGTGGTGTGGCGGTTCTGGGGGCTGAAACAGATGCGTTTGTTGGAGATGGCCGGAGGTTGGTGCCGCTGCAGTGCTTCGACCAGGACAGGCCCAACGACCCTGGATAGTTCCAGACTGGTGGCATCAAAATGGCCCCTGCGGGTGTTTTGGGCGAGTGCCTCTTTCGTCTCTTGCACCACTTCCGGGCTGGGCTCGGTACCGAGGGCCTGAGCGAGAGCTTCCGCGCAGTCCTCTGCGGGTTGATTTTGGCCCGGATGGGTCGTTTCATCGGCATCGGGGTCAACCAGAAGACCCATCTCCACGGCCATCTCGCGAGCGGCCGCCACCAGCGGAATTTCTCTTGTTTTTTCTGCTTGTAAGTCCTTATCCATCTCCTGTCGCACTTTATCCAGCGAATCCTGATCCACCGGCAGATTGGAGATGTAGGAGACCAGCGCAAATTCCAAGACCTGGGCGGTGGTTACCGCTTCGCCCTGCTCTGCGGAGTGGAGTCGTCGGGCGTGGTCCAGCATGGCCAGCACTTCCTCGGAAAGCTTGCAGCGCAGTTCGCTGGTCGGCTGCTCCAACTCTTCGAACACATCACCGGGTACGCCACCTTTGGGGGTCTGACTCACTAACTTTTGAATCTGGTCGCAGTCGAGCTCTTTAACCAGTAGTCTTCGGTCTCAACGACGGCCTTACGAACGATCTCCCGCAACATGCTCCAGTCGATCAGGCCGTTTTCGGCAGCCCGTGTTAGTTTGGGTAAATGGAGCAGACTCCGGGCCACCCGGCGACACTCCCGCGCCGCCCTCTTGTTCATTCCTAATTTTGCGGTGGCGTAGTGGATCTCCGAAGAGCAGCCGAACTTCTTGAACCCTTTCGACTCCCGCATGGCCAGAAGGCAGCGCCCCAGGATCAGGCGATAAGTGGTCAGAGTGGCGGTAGCTCTGCGGGCAAACTCATGAACCTGCGACACTCCCAGAGTGAGCAGCATGTCCAGACGGAAATAGGCAGGGTTTGTGATGTGAGATTTCATACCCTATTTTAACCCACACGGGTTATCTTGGTCAAAAAATAGACAGCAAATAAACCGCATAACCAAGCCGTTTGAGCGATTTTTTAGAGATGATCTAAAGGATTCAAAAAGAGGCGGATGACAGAAACTTCTAAAAGATTGAAGGGGTGCTGCAGAGAGGCTTTGAGTGGCTCCTGAAGAGGTGTTTGAAGGCGAGAGCCTGGATCCTCGGGTCTGCTGGCCTGGGGAGAAACTTTAACTCAACATGTTGTCTTAAATTCTTCGCTCCAATAGCCGCTCGGCCATCCTGGTCAGTGCTCGATAAGACTCCAACAACTTTTGTTGCTTGACCGGATCCCATATCGGGTCCAGCTCAAAGCCTTGTTGCTCTGCCACGGCTAGAAGCCGAGATTGACTCTCGACGATCTTCTCATAACTTGAAAGTAATGACTTACCAAACTCTGCCTGCGCCTCCAGCCTAAGGCGTTCCTCCTCCGACAACGGTGAGTTGGCACTGTAAAGCTGGACAGTTGTTTCCTGCTGCGAATCCTGGGCCAGAGCAAAATATAAAGGTTCTTTCCGCTAAGTCTTCTCACCGCGGTCAGCGCCCTGCTTCAACCGCCCCAGACCGATAGAATCCATCACCTTCCGGAGTGAGCAACCCTCCTTGCAGGTAAAGGACCTCGTCCAAATTTTGTACGCTGTATCCTTCCAGTTCCGCGCCGCTCCGGTTCATGACGAAGGCCACGGGTCGTCCTTGCTTGTCCTGACCCAGCATGGCCGCGTTCACGAAATCCTCGCTCGTTTCGTAGTGGAGTTCCGACTTTTCCAGGAGCACTCTGCCCGGCTGGTTCATAGCGTGATCGATGGCGGGGTTCTCATCGTAGCGAATGTAGGTATCCACGATCCATGCCATGGTGCGCAGTTGGCCGGCCTCATCGTCACCGATGGGGTGAGATTCTGTCGCCGGTATCTCGGCGCGATTCACCAAAGCTTCCAGGGTGGGGCGCGACCATGAGGGAAGTCGATCGATCATAGAGTTATGATAGCGAGTTCAAAAGCTAGATCCGTTGCCGGGCTGTAAACGTTTGACGAACCTTTAACCCTAGCAGCAAGGGCTAAAGAGGACCTCCTACCCGGTTCACCCAATTTCTCGCGGTGCTCCTCGACCACGACACTCTTGAATCTTTACGTCAGAACCACCCGGCCTGGCGTCTGCTGAGAGCCGATCTGGCTCCCCTGGTCATTAGCTTTCTGAACAAGGCATTTCTGGAGCCGAACCTGCGGGTGATTCCGGCCTCCACCCTGGAAGGCGCGCTGGAGGACGAGTTGTACCGACTGCGACTGATCCATGGGGAAGAGGTGTATCCCCAACCGGCTCGTTTCTATCTAGACGACTGGTCTCGCGACGACAAATCATGGCTGCGAAAGTTCTACCCGGACGGCGAAGATGAGGCCCACTACGATCTGACCCCGGCTACCGAAAAGGTGGTGGGTTGGTTGCAGTCGCTGGTGCAGAAGCCGTTCGTAGCCACCGAATCCAGAATCCTCACGGTTTTCAATCTGTTGCGACAGATCGTGGAGGGCTCGGAAACCGATTCCCAGGCTCGTATCGCCGAGCTGTATTCCAAAATTCGTGAACTCGAGGCTGAGATCGAAAGGATCGAAGCCGGACATCTGGAGGTGCTGGACGACACGGCGGTCCGGGACCGCTTCTTGCAGCTCTCCACCACCGCCCGGGAGCTTCTCGCTGACTTTAGAGAGGTGCAGGAAAACTTTCGTGGCCTGGATCGAGCCAGTCGAGAAAAGATCGCTAAGTGGGACGGCACCAAGGGCCAGTTGTTGGAAGAGATCCTGGGAGAACGAGATTCCATCTCCGACTCCGATCAGGGCCGTAGCTTCAAAGCGTTCTGGAGCTTTCTGATGTCTCATCAACGCCAGGAAGAGCTTAGCCAACTGCTGGAAGCGGTCCTGGAGATCCCGGCCGTCTCCAGCCTGAATCCGGATCGTAAGATCCGTAAGATTCATTATGACTGGTTGGAAGCTGGCTACACCACCCAGCGCACTGTCTCCACCCTGTCCCAGCAACTGCGCCGCTTCTTAGACGACAAAGCCTGGTTGGAAAACCGCAGGATCGTGGAGATCTTAAAGAAGATCGAGAAACACGCGGTAGCCCTGAAAGAAAGCTCACCTTCCCGAGGCGCCTTTGCTCACCTGGACAGCTTCGCCGCAGACATCCAGCTCCCCATGGAAAGACCCCTCTACAGCCCACCTCTTAAGCTCAATCTGGACTCTCAAAAGATCGAGGTGGCCCGAGAGGAGCTAGACACCGAACTGCTCTTCAGCCAGATCGTGGTAGACCGGGAAAAGCTGAGATCGCACGTGCGCCGGGCCCTCGATTCTTCCCCCCAGATCACCCTGGCCAATCTGTTGCAGGAAAACCCTTTGGAGCACGGTCTGGCTGAACTGGTGTCCTATTTTTCTCTGCACGGCGCGGAATTCGAGCTTCAGTTCGATGAATCGCGGACCGAAACGGTGTCCTGGGAGGATGACCAGAGAGGCACCAGAACCGCGGAGATCCCTAGATTGACCTTTGTCCGATGAATGATGAAGCCCCCAGAGTCTCCCTCTCCCATCAGGTCATACCGCTCCTGAAAGGAGTGATCTATCGGGAATCGAGTGAGACCCATTGGCAGGAGTTGCTGGCCATTCAGGCCGCGGTCCGGGAGTACGTGACCGTGTTAGGACTGGAACTCATCATCGACGAAGCAGAGGGTTACGCTTTTCTGAAATCGCGGGAGTTTAGCGAGGAAGACCAGGCGGTACCCCGGCTGATCAGCCGCCGACCTCTGTCTTACGGGGTGAGTCTTCTACTGGCCTTACTTCGCCGCAAACTGGTCGAGTTCGACGCCCTGGGGGGTTCCACTCGGCTGATTTTGCATCGCGATGATATCTTTGAGATGATGCGAGTGTTTTTGCCGATAGGCTCCAACGAGGCCAGGCAGCGAGACAAGGTGGAAGCCGACCTGGAAAAGGTCGTCAAGCTCGGCTTCCTACGCAAGATGAGGGGACGAGAGGACAACTACGAAGTGAGACGCGTGCTGAAAGCTTTCGTCGACGCCCAGTGGCTGAGCGACCTGGAGCAGACGATGCTGGAGTATCGAGAGGATGAGTAGGCTTGGAAACTTTGCTGCTACCGGGACTCAATGAATCTCGACTAACCGGATTTCGCTTGGAACGGTTGGAGGTTTTTAACTGGGGTACTTTCCACGACCGGGTCTGGCGTTACTCCATGGACGGGCGAAACGGGCTCCTCACAGGTGACATCGGCTCTGGTAAGTCCACCCTGGTCGACGCCATCACCACGTTGCTGGTCCCGGCTCACCGGGTACAATACAACCGGGCCGCTGGGGCCGACAAGAGAGAGCGTTCCCTGCGGTCCTACGTGCTGGGTTACTTCAAGAACGAACGGGGGGATCTGGGTGGAACTTCCAAGCCGGTGCCTCTCCGGGACCACAACAGTTTCTCGGTCATCCTGGCCGTCTTCTCCAACCGGGGGTTCGAGGAGCAGGTGACCCTGGCGCAAGTGTTTTGGATGAAGGAAGCTGGAGGCCAGCCGGACCGCTTCTATGCCGTGGCCCGCAAGGAGCTATCCATCGCCCGGCATTTTTCTAACTTCGGTAGCCAGTTGAAAGACCTGCGCCGGCAGTTGCGAGCCGACGGGGTAGAACTCTTTCCAACCTTTCCCCAGTACAGCGCATGCTTTCGCCGCTACCTGGGCATTCCCAGCGAGCAGTCGCTGGAACTCTTCCATCAGACGGTGTCTCTGAAGACCGTGGGCAACCTCACCGACTTCGTGCGAGAGCACATGCTGGAGCAGTTCGAGGTGGACCCTTTGATCGAAAATCTGATTGCCCACTACGAAAACCTCAACCAGGCTCACGCCGCCGTTTTGAAAGCCAAGGCCCAGGTGGAGGCCCTCACCCCGTTGGTCTCTGATTGCGACCAGTTGGAGCAACAGCTCGTGGAGTTGGTACTCTTTCACTCCCGACGCGAAGCCCTCTCGATCTTCTTCTCCCACCTCAAAGCCCAGCTAGTGCGCGTGGAGATCAAGCGCCTGGAGCTAAAAGAAGAGAAGCTGCAGGCCCGGATCGAAGAATTGAAGCAAGACCGAAGCAAGCTGCAGGCCGAACGAGGAGAGATCCAAACCGCCATCAGCCAGAACGGTGGAGACCGACTGGAAAGTCTGGCCGCCCAGATCGCAGCCCTGACAGAAACCAGGCTCCGAAGGAGCACCCGCTATGAGCAGTACGCGGCCCTGCTGAAGGCGGTCGACGGGATCGTCCCTCAAACCCCGGAACAGTTCATAGAACAACAGCACGAGTTCAAAGCTCTCCGCTCCAAACTCAATAGTGAAGAGGCCGAGATCGACAATCGCCGGGTCGAGTTGAAGGTCAGGCATCATCAGCTCAAGCAAGCCCATCTCGAGCTCGATAACGAACTCGAGGGGCTGAAAAGCCGCCGCAGCAACATAAGCGGAAAGCAAGTAGCCATTCGCCAAGCACTCTGCCGGGCGCTGGGGCTCTCCGAGGAGACCCTCCCTTTCGTGGGCGAACTATTGCAGGTCCGAGAAGAGGAGCGGGACTGGGAGGGGGCTGTGGAGCGGATTCTCCACAACTTTGCCCTCTCTTTGCTGGTGCCGGAGACCCTCTACCAAAAAGTCTCCGACTGGGTCGACCAGACCCGCTTGCAGGGGCGACTGGTGTACTACCGGGTTCAGAAAGAGAGCTCCTCCGGTACCGTCCGTCTGCCCGAAAACTCTCTTCCCGACAAGCTCGAGATCAAACAAGACTCTCTCTTTTACGGTTGGCTCGATCGCCAGTTGAGACAGCGTTTCGATTTCGTCTGCTGCCGAGATCTCAGCGGGTTTCGCCGGGAGAAGAAGGCCGTAACCCTGCGTGGTCAGGTCAAAGCGGGCGGGGGGCGACACGAGAAAGATGATCGCCACGATCTGCACGACCGAAGCCGCTACGTGCTGGGCTGGAGCAACGAAGCCAAGATCGCGGTGCTCACTCAGAAGAAAGAGAAACTGGAGGATGAGCTTTACGAGCTTATTACCAGACTGCATGATCTTCAACTTTCGACGAAAGACCTGCGAGAGAAGCTCACCGCCCTGAATACCCTCTCCGGTTTCCAAGAGTTTCAGGACATGGACTGGAAGCCGCTGGTCCAGGAGATCGCCGACCTGGAAGAGGAGCGAAAGCTCCTGCAGGAATCTTCCGACATACTGGCCCGACTTTCAGAGCAACTGAAATTTACCGAGGATGAACTGATATCGGTCCAGGAAAAGCTGGACCAAATCAACGGTGAACTCGGCGGCGTGAAGAGCGACAAAGAGAACCACCAGATCGAACTGCTCGAACTGGAAGATGAAGTCCCAAGCAAAGAACAGCGAGAGCTTTTTCCGGCTCTAGATGAGTTCCGCCAGGAATGCCTGCCGGGGAAGACTCTCACCATTCGCAACTGCCAATCCAGCGAGCGCGAGGTACGAGAAAAGTTACGCACCTTGATCGAGACGATGGAAAAACGTGCCACTCGCCTGAGGCTCAGAATCGTCTCGGCCATGGGAGAGTTCCGAAACACCTACCCTCTGGAGACCCAGGAGATCGATGACAGCATCGAAGCGGCCTCAGAATATCGAAAACTGCTGGAGCAATTGGAGCTTGATGATCTGCCTCGCTTTGAGACCCGCTTCAAAGAACTCCTGAACGAAAACGCCATCCGAGAGATCGCAAGCTTCCACTCCAAACTTCATCAAGAACGGGAGGTCATCAAGGAGAAGGTCGACATCATCAATACTTCGCTCCAGGATATCGACTACAACCCCGGCCGCTATATCTTTCTTGAACTCCAGAAAACCGCCGATCCAGAGATTCGGGATTTTCAGGTAGCTCTCACGGCCTGTACCGAGGGGGCCCTTACCGGCTCGGACGATATCGAATACTCAGAACAGAAGTTCCTGCGAGTCAAAGCCATCGTGGAGCGGCTGAAGGGGCGGGAAGGCACCCAGGATCTTGATCGGCGCTGGAGGAGAAAAGTCACGGACGTGCGGCGCTGGTTTGAATTTTCGGCTTCGGAACGTCGGCGTTCGGACGACACGGAGTACGAACACTACGCCGACTCCGGTGGTAAATCTGGGGGGCAAAAAGAAAAGCTCGCCTACACCATCCTGGCCGCCAGTCTTTCCTACCAGTACGGTCTCGAACGGAATGTGGAGCGGGCCCGCAAGTTTCATTTTGTAGTGATCGACGAGGCCTTCGGGCGCTCTTCCGATGACTCGGCCACTTTTGGGCTGGAGCTTTTTAAGACGCTGGACTTACAGCTCTTGATCGTGACTCCCTTGCAGAAGATCCATATCATCGAGCCCTACGTCTCCAGCGTAGGGTTTGTGGCCAACCCGGATCAGCGGGAGTCGCTGCTTCAGAACCTCACCATCGAAGAGTATCGCGAGCAGAAGGCTCTGCGTGGGCGATGAGTTGGACCACCCCGACCGATTTGCGTAAGAAGCTCGAGCGCTGGTGGGAGAGCGGCAAGCTGCTAAAGGCAGAATTCTCTCCGGAACTTTTCCCTCTCAAGATCAAATTGCAAGGGCCGACCACCCGCCAGTTGGGCAGCGACTTCGGTAAAGTCTCGGACTGGATCAAGCACCTGGAGACCGGCGGGGTACCCTTGAGTTATCAAGAGGTGCGACACCGGGTGATCGGAAGCAACCAGGTTCCAACCCACGCCGTGTTCGGAACCCTGGACGCGGTCGCAGAGTTCCTGAAAAAGCGTCGGGAGCTCGCTCTTTTTCGTGAACTCCTGGCCCTGACCCGAGAGCGGCGACCGGAGTTTCTGGACTGGATCGCCGAACGCCCAAATCGGGTCCTGGCGCTGGCTGAAGACTGGACCAATCTCCTGTCCATGGTGCAATGGATGGAAAAGAACCCGAGACCGGAGGTGTATCTGCGACAGGTGGACCTCTCCGGGATCGACACCAAATTTCTGGAGAAGCACAAGAAAACCCTGACCCGGCTGCTCAGACTTCTGAGGACAACTCTTCCTCAGGGATCACCCACCTTCGAGGCTGAGTTCGGCTTCAGGGAGCGACCGGCCAGGGTCCGCTTTCGGTTACTCGACAGCAGCCCTCACTACCCACCGGGGCTCACCGACCTGACCCTGACAGTAGGAGAGTTCGCCCACCTCGATCCGGGCCTACGGCGCGCCTTCATCGTGGAAAACGAAGTCAATTTCCTGGCTTTCCCCGCTCTCCCGCACAGCCTGGTCATCTTCGGGTCAGGATACGAGGTGGGAGCCCTCAAACTCTTAGAGTGGCTGGGCGGGTATGAACTTTATTACTGGGGCGACCTCGACACCCACGGCTTTGCCATCCTCAACCGGCTGCGAGCCCACTTCCCCCAGGCGGTCTCCCTGCTCATGGACCGTGAGACCCTGGAGGCCCATCGTCGATCCTGGGTGATGGAGCCCCAACCGACGTCGGCTGACTTGGAGAGGCTATCCGAAGAGGAGCAGGAGCTTTATCAAGCTCTGATTCTCAACCGGTTCGGAGAAAGGGTGAGGCTGGAGCAAGAACTCATCGGCTATCGGTGGGTGCTGCGAAGGCTGGAGCGATTCGCTACCCCTTCCGCGCCGGTGTCGAATTGCCGCTCCGAGGTTTGAAGGTAAAAGCCGTGACCAAACCTCGGTTGGCTCCGTCGGTCCCGTTGAAGTTGCTTCGCTTGCCCCAGCGATCGGTGGTGTGTCCGCCGTTGGCGTTGCGGTCGATGAAGACCGCGTGACGATTGCTGGCCCCCACCACCGAATCCTGGCCGTTGAGGGTACGGGGGTTGACCTTGACCACCTGGTGCTTGAGCCCGAGGAGCTTGGGAGGGTTGTGCACGCTCTCGCCGTTGTTCAGGTCGTTGAATGAGGCGCGCAGAGACATCTTGTTGTCCAGAGCGTTACGCTTGGCCGCCGCGCCGTAGAGAAAGTTCGCGTAACTCTTAGCCGGTCCGTCGGGGCCCTTGAAGCGACTGGCCTGGGTGGCCGCGGCAAGTTCTGAATTGCTGAGGGTCATTTTGTAGCCGTCTTGCATGACGATGTTGTAACCGTTGTCGGTCTTATTCACCTGGTCAAAAACCTGGTTGTCGTAGCGGTCCATGGCAGCCTTGATGGTGGCCACCGTAGAACAGTTGCCTTCAGCACCCTGTCTCCAGGCCGTGACCAGATCTCCGAACGACTTGGAGTCCTGGCTGATGGCCCCATCTAGAAAGCGCTTGTCGTCTGCACTGAGATCAGGGGGAGGACCAGAGTCACCGTCGACCCGACCACCCCCACCACCGGAACGTCCACCGCTCCCTCCGCTCAGACCGTTGGCTCCCCCGCTGGAGCCGCCGCCCGAGGCACCGCCGTCGGTATTCATTCCGGAACCGCCCCCGCCCGAGTTATCCGCCCCCGAGCCGTCCAGGCCATTGGTCCCGCCCCCGTCGGCGCCTCCGCCGTTGTTGAGAGCATCCAGGTTTCCATTACCGCTGCCACCGTCGGATCCTTCGGAGAGTCCGAGCGCCTGCTTCACGGCGTTCTCCAGTTCCGGATTGAGCGGGATCTGCTGCTGCTTGGCCTGGGTGTAGGTCTGGCCCAGGGACTGCAAAGCCTGCTCAGACTGCTCTTGCCCACCGGCTGCTTTGGCTTGCTCCAGGGCCTGCAGGTCGGACTGCAGCTTCGTCTCGTACATCATCTGAAGGATGGCGGGGTTGACCTGGCCGTCCGGTCCGGAAGCCTCGGAGCTGAGGCCGGAAATATCCAGAGCACCTGCGTCGGCGTTGCCGTTGAGAGGGCTCTGATTCGAAAAGTTTTGCCGGAGGGGCGCTATCTGGCTACCGTTGGAAGAGCCGGTAATGAGCATCGAGATTTTCTCCACTTTTCTCTCCTGCTCGCCTTCAGTCTAAAGCCTGAAACCCACCCGTTGAATGAGGCTATTTTTGCCGGAAACTGCTTGTTGTTTAAAATTGGTTACCAAGTTGTAAACATTTGTGCACGTTCAGCCATGCCCTAGCCCTTCAGTCGTCCGGCTACGGCGGCCAGGCCTGCCTCCACCAACATTCTCTCCTGGGGCTCCAACTCTTGGAGGAGCATTTCCACCGAATCGTGTGAAATGATCTCGTTTCGAATCAATACAGTGACATAGCGAATATCCTTCTCACGCCCAGCCGCCAACTTACTTATGGCGATATCTACCGCGCTCAGACATAATCCAGTGACACCTCGAGTATTTTCGTTTGATAGTGGAACCAGACGATCAGGCCAGCTCGGAGGGAGTATCGCCGTGGTGGGTGAGACTCCATCCGCGTGATAACCGAAGGTCTCGTGAAACAAGGAAAACTCACCGAGCGAACCAGTGATTAAATCAGTTTTCTCAGGAGCGTCTCTAGGGTAGATATCAACCTCGACAGAGAACGCAAGTTCCAACGGTGGGTCGGGGTAGGATCCAAGAATCGCCTGGCTACCGATGACGATTAGGATGTCCTCATCGACTACTGTACCTGCCGCCCTCAAGACGTGCTCAAGCTGGTCGCGTCGCACGGTATTCTTGAAAAATTTCTAAGCGCTCCCGGGGTTCTAGAATTCCGCAGAAAGGCGCGCTGGAGCGCAGTCGCTGCCCCTCATCTCCTTCGTCGAGCAAAGACGCTCTGAGCTCCTCCCAGGGCAATTCGAGGAGTTCTCTCCATTCCTCAGTGATCGGATTCCTATCTTTCTCGGACCACTTTCTTAATGTCGTTCGCGCTCTCTCCAAGCCTTCACGAGCAGGATCTCGATCGATTCTTGCCACGATCTCTTTCATCATGGCTAAAGACCAGGCGTCAATTCTCTGGTGATCGCTCATTTGCCCTCAGTATATCTCATCATAAGTCTAGCGCTCCCTATGACTATGTTTCAGCCCCGCCTTTCATAACCCCTGGGAGACTACTCCGACGCGCTCCTGGCTCGAAAGATGAGGGTGAAGCTGAGCCAGGCCAGCACACAGCTTCCGCCCACCAGGATCGGCATGGCCACAGGCGTGAGAAGCTGTAGATGCCCCACGGCGTTGGCCGTGAGGGCGGCTGCCGTACTTCCCATCAAGCCCATCAACGCTGACGCACTGCCGGCCCGGGTGGGTTGCTCCTCCAGCGATCCGGTGGTGGCGCAGGGGAAAGAGAATCCCAAACTGGAGATGAAAAGGAAAATACAAAGCTCAGTAAGCCACAGCGGCCCACTCCCGATCACCCCGATGACCACCAGCGGGAGAGTGCCCAGGAGGGTGAAGGCCAGTACCCCCCGGTAGACTCTCTGGTGTCCGAACCTTTCTACCAGGCGGCTGTTGACCTGAGAGCCCACAATAAACCCCGTAGCATTAGCCCCGAATACCATTCCAAACGTCTTGGCCGACATCTGAAAATAGTCCTGATAGAGAAACGGTGAGCCGGTGATGTATCCGAATAGACCGACCCGAATGAAGGTGGATGAGACCGAGTAAGCCAGAAAGCCGCGGTGCCTCATCAGCTCGCCGAAGGTCCGAAAACTTCCGGCCAGACTCAGAGGGGTTCCCACTCGAGAGTGAGTGGACGGGATCTTCCACAAGGTTCCCAGCAGGCAGAGAATGGCAAATCCGGCCATCATAAGAAAGAGCGGGCGCCATCCCTGCCAGTCCACGATCACCGCCCCCACCGTGGGAGCCAGCACGGGGGCGATTCCCATGACCAGGAGCAGCGCGGAGAAGACCCGGGCCATCTGAGCCGGTGCAAAGAGGTCGCGCACCACCGCCCGGCAGATCACCATACCGGCGCAACCGCCGAGAGCCTGGATCACCCGGGCCGCGATGAGGTAGTCGATGGTGGTGGCGGCCGCACAGAGCATCGAACCCACCAGGTAGAGACAGAGGCCCAGCAACAGCGGCCCACGACGACCATAGCTGTCGCTCACCGGCCCATAGATCATCTGGCCGACCGCGATCCCCACGAAGTAACTCGCCATGGTGTTGCTCACGGCCGCCGAGTTGGTGGCAAACTCCTCTTCCATCAGCGGAAAGGCCGGCAGATAAAGATCGATCGACATAGGGCCCACCGCAGCCAGGCAGCCCAGTACCAGGATCAAAACTCTCTGCTCTTTGTCCACACCTGAGAGCTACGGGATCCGGTAGAGGTCTTCCCTGGTAGAAATGGCTTGTTAGGTGCTAGGAGCCCTAAGACTCCATCATCATGGTAAAAACTGAAGCACCCACTCCCACGGCCATTCCCAGGACGGCGCCACCGGCGACCCCCATCAGGGCGCCTTTCAGGGGAGTGAGAGTCGAGCTCAGGTAGCGCTGTTGGTGCTCTCCCACTTGAACCCGAGAATAGACCGGGTCGTGGCCGTGGAAGGGCGGATCGCCGTAACGATCGCCCACCTCGCTGTACCGCAATTCGAAGTCACCACTACCCTTGTTGAAGTCCCGGGCGATCTGACGGGCCGCCCGCTCGGTGGGCTGCCAGCCGATCTGCTGGGTCTGGTAGGTGGGTGCCGTGCGCACTTCCACCAGCGCGTTTTGATGGGCGACTTTTCCAGCGTGATATCCGGCCACCCCGCCGACCAGAGCACCGGCCCCACCACCCACGGCGGCTGCCACGGATGGGTGCCAAAAAATCTCTTTGCTACTCAATCCGTTCCAACCAGCCGCCCGGGCTCCCACCATACCCACAGCTCCCACCACACCACCGATGGCGGCCCCTTTCAAAGCGCCCAGAGCCACCGACCCGACAATTCCGCGCTGGTCGGTATGATATTCGGGCTTAGAATACTGTTTGTGGCGCACCCTTTCGATGATTGGATCCCAATCGTCGTCTTCAGTCCGCCATTCGTACTGCTCAGTGGAGAAGTTGTATTGGTAAACGATATCCTCATCATCGTAGCGCGCTCCCAACAATCGGGGCTGGGTGCTGAAATAGGTCTCATCGGCCACCGTAGCCTGGGGATCAGCGAGATTGCTCAGCCCCTGGAGGTAGCCGACTCCAGCCCCCACCACAGCACCCACGGAGGCTCCGGCCAGCGCGCCGGCGGCGGCAGCTTCGGCGAGTTCAGGTTTGGGATCACCGGCTGGTTTGGCCGAGCGAAAGTCGTCGTTGTGTAAGAAGCGGGTAAGCGAGCCTATTCTCATGCTCGCAGCATAGTCTCAAGAGGGGGCCTGAAGTTTGCGGGGTTGTAAACCTCTCGACTCGAAGGACAAGCCATGAAGAATCAACCCCTGGGGGGAAACGAAATGCCCCGGTTCGCCGGGCCGGGCACCATGATGCGGCTGCCTTCCGCAAACTCTCCCGAGGATCTGGATGCCTGCTTCGTGGGCGTCCCTCTGGATCTGGGCACTTCCCACCGTGGCGGGACCCGCTACGGACCCCGCCAGATTCGCGCGGAATCCACCTTGATCCGTCCTTACAACATGGGCACCCGAGCCGCCCCCTTCGAGCATCTTCAGGTGGCCGATCTGGGGGATGTGGCGATCAATCCATACAACCTGGCCGACTCGGTCCGTCGGATCGAAGAGTTTTACAATCCCATTTTTGCTGCTGGATGCCTCCCCCTCACCCTGGGAGGAGACCACACCCTCACGCTCCCGATCTTGCGGGCCGCCCACGGGCATTTTGGTCGGCTGGGCTTGATTCACGTGGACGCCCACGCTGACATCAACGACGAAATGTTCGGTGAGAAGCTCGCTCACGGTACAACCTTTCGGCGAGCCTTTGAGGAAGGATTGCTAGAGCCCCCGCGGGTGGTTCAGATCGGCCTGCGCGGCTCCGGCTATTCAGCAGCAGACTTCGACTGGTCGCGAGAACGCGGTTTTCGAGTCGTGCCCGCCGAGGAGTGCTGGCACCGCTCCCTGGCCCCCATGATGAAGGAGATCGTGAAATCCTTGGGAGCCGGTCCGGTCTACCTCAGCTTCGACATCGACGCCCTCGACCCGTCTCTTGCCCCCGGTTGTGGCACCCCGGAAATTGGTGGTTTGAGTGGAATCCAGGCGCTCGAGCTGATTCGGGGCTGCCAGGGCCTGGAGCTTGTGGGGGGCGATCTGGTGGAGGTCTCTCCCCCCTACGACCCTTCGGGAAACACGGCTCTGGTCGGAGCTAATCTGCTCTTTGAGATGCTGTGCGTGCTGCCCGGAGTGTAGGAGTGCGAGTAATCTTGACACTGTCCAAACAAGGCAACCACGCGGTTTTAAATCCGTTCGAAAGATGTAAACTCCATGTTAAACCCTTGCCGAAGAGACTCTCTTTCTAGTAGTCTAACAGAAACATAGAGATGCCTCCTGAGAGTTTTAAGCCCAGGAGTATGAGGGACGTTAATGTTAGTTGGAAACTTTCAATCGTTTGTACCGCAATACGGCGGAGGTTTAGCACCCACGGGCGGTTTTTCACCGTATCAGACAGGACCAGCTTTTGGGCCTTATGGTGGCGGCGGTATGCAGACCATGAATCTGCTTTTTCAGTTGATGAGCAGCCTGGCCCAGCTCTCCCAGGGATGGGGCGGCTTCGGCGGCGGTGGCTTCGGTGGTGGCTACCCCCCTCAGCAACCTTTCGACTACGCCAGCCAACACTTTCCGCATTTACAAAATTACAACCCTAACGGCCCTTCCACCGGTTACGGTGGTGGTGGTGGCGGCGGCGGAGTAGCCCTCCCTCCCCCCAGCGACCCCCAGGAATACGCCTCTTACATTCAGGCTCAGATCGCCGGTGGAGCGCTCCAGGGCAAAACCGGTGTGGCTCAAAGAGACGCCATTCCCGGCTCCAGATTCGGAACCGTTCAGGACCCCACCATGTGGCAGGCCTCCCTGGCCCGCAACTATGCCTATCAGTTCGCTGCTCAAGCTACCGGGGCCAACCCCCTCTCGGCCCAGGGACTGGCCCAGGGTCAGCAAGCGTTCGGTAATATGAAGCCGGAAGCTCAACTGTTTATGCAAGTAGCCTCAGTCTTCAAGGGAGACCTGCTCGGCGGTCCCGGATTTTACGACAACCCCGGCCTGAAGCGCCTCCTGGAATCCAAGGGGCTGAACCAGTTTATCAACGATCCCCAGGTGGGCCAAACCGACGTCCAGACCATCGGAGCGATCACCGCTGCCATCAACGCCGGACAGCTCAGCTTAAACGACGTGATCAACAGTGGTACCATTAGCGACCTCAACCGTTACCAACAGGTGATCAACTACGTCTCCCAGGGCGGGTTTGCCAACGACCTCAGAAATTACGACACCGTCCGGATCTAACAGCCTCGGTGCCAAACTCCAAAGAGAGCCTATCCGGGCTCTTTTTTTTTCCCAGGAAGAAGGGTGTTCAGCCCTGCACTTTATCCCGTGAAGGAGGGGGGTCGAAACCGGGTGCAAGCAGAATGGCCTTCCGACACGTGAAACAAAAGTGAGGATGGAAACGCATGAAGTGGAGTTGTGGATACCAGCTCAGAATTCGCTCCGGCCCTAATCGGGGCTTGACCTATGTGGTCGATTCACCCGTGCTGAAAATTGGTCGAGCCATCCGCCCCGGAGAAAGGGTTCCGGGTTGGATAAAGCTGGCCGACGATACCGTGAGTCGGTTGCATTGCGAGCTCTTTTGGCAAGACGACCGGCACTGCTTTCGTCTGTTGCACCGCTCGGCGACAAACTCATCCTACGTCAACGGCGAGGTGGCCGAAGACGTGGAAGTCTTTGAGGGCGACTTGATCGAAGTGGGGGCCACTCACATCGAGGTCCAGAGAGCCGACCTGCGGTGGTCCAAGGCCACCACCAGTTCCGTCGAGGAGTGGGGTAATCACCCCGGGGCCGTATCCATTCCAGAGGACCTGGAAGCGACCAAGCCCATGCGGAAGATTCCCGGGGCCACGGTACCGATCTACTCCCCTTCCAACCGCAAAGTCTCAATCGGACCGCAGGCGCTGTTCGTGCTTTCCTCGGACGACGGAACCGAGTACGAACTCTCCGGAAACAAGGTGCGGGTCGGGTCCTCCCAGCCACCACCGGAGCCTCAGTCCACCGAAGGAGAACCGGAAAAACCCAGGGTTTCCTTCGATCTTGAGCACGAACCGCCCATCCAGGGCCTGAGCTACTACAATATGCTCCTTCGCTACGACGAGATCGTGCAGCAATACAAGGTGGTTAGCGTGGGCCCCGACCACCTTCCCGTCCGGGTCTTTCGCAAGCAGAGCGGACTGATCTGGCAAACCGAACTACCTGAGGGAGTCGAACTGTCGCTTATGGAGGAAGATCGACTGCAGCTCGGATCCCAAATATTTGCCTATCGCAAGAAACAGGAGATTCCATCGTGAAGAGCTTTCTAGTGACCGGAGCCTCGAGAGGTCTGGGAGAAGCTATTGTCCGCCAGCTTCAAAATCTGGGCCACCGAGTTATGGCCTGTGCCCGCTCTGAAGAGAGACTAAAAGAGCTCTGGCAAGGCGTTGCTAACGTGGAATGGACAGCCTGCGATCTCTCGGAGTGGCAAGACGCCGAGAAACTGCTGAACCGTACGATGGAGAGGTTCGGCAGTCTGGACGGCCTGGTCAACAACGCCGGGACCATCCAGCCGATCGACCCCCTGGAGCAGTGCGATTCCGCAGAGTGGGCGCGCGCCATCACTTTGAACCTGACCACCCCAACGCTGATGATACGAGCTGCTCTGCCCTACTTGAGAAAGAGTCGAGGAAGGGTTGTCAACATCAGCACCGGTGCGGCCGTCAAAGTGGTTCAGGGATGGAGCGCCTACTGCGCCTCCAAGGCAGGCTTCTTACATCTTACTCAGGTCGTGGCCGTGGAGTGCCCTGAAGTGGGTTTCTTTTCGTTGCGACCGGGTGTGATCGATACCGGAATGCAAAGCGAGATCCGCGACTCCGCGGGTATGACCGAGTCCGACCTGGCCAAATTCAAAGGCCTGAAGGAGTCCGGCAGTTTGGAACCTCCGGAAGTACCGGCCCGCTCGGCGGTCTGGCTAGCCTTGCACGGGCCTCTTGACCGCTCAGGAGAATTGATAGAATATACTGATGACCAGGTTCAGTCAGGAGCCCAGGAGCTCTTCGCAGTGCGAGGACCTGTGCAGGCCCTAAGAAGGGAGTCCACTCCTTGAGGCGAACGGGGCTGGGCGAACTACAAGGTAATTTTTAGAACCTCAGGAGAATAATCGATGTCAGAACATGTAGAAGAACCCGTCAACTCCGCTAAGCTGCTGCTGCCGGTAGTGATTCTTGGAATGCTCTGCCTGATGCTGATCATGTATTACTTCGGCGGCGATCAAGGTGTCGCCGAATATCAAGATCATGGCGCCGTTACGGCAAGCCATGAAGGCGGGCACTAACCCTTTATAGGTGAGAAAAGGGGCCGCACGCGGCCCCTTTTTGCGTTCAAAGGAAGCCGCTCAAAGGGAACCGCCCTCCCGCTGAGAAGAAAAGGATTGTGAGCATGCCGCGCAACAATCTGTACCTGGTGGGCTTTATGGGCACCGGAAAGACAACCATCGGCCGCGAGTTGGCCAAGGCGATGGGAAGAAAATTTCTGGATACCGATCAAGTCCTGGAAAGCCGATTCAGTAAGTCGGTTAATGAGATCTTCGCCGAGGACGGTGAAGCTGCTTTCCGTGCCGCCGAGCGGGAGTTGTCCCTGGAACTATCCGCCACCGAAAACAGAGTCATCGGTACCGGTGGAGGCACCATCATGGATCCGGTCAACCTGGAAGCTTTTGAAAAA
Organism: Vulcanimicrobiota bacterium; assembly: GCA_041676625.1. Lineage (GTDB taxonomy): Bacteria > Vulcanimicrobiota > Xenobia > Xenobiales > JADMJV01 > JAEXNA01. The sequence goes on along the minus strand of JBAYRN010000010.1, from coordinate 2,126 downwards.
AGTGGTCTCCTGCTTCGACTTTACACCACCCAAACCAGCCTGATCGGCCGCTTGAAACGCACCTCGAAACGCCCCCTTCTGGCCGGAGAAACAGAAGAAGAAGTCGAGGAGAAGATCAAAAAGCTCTTGGCCGAACGAGAAGAGGTCTACAGCAAGATCAATCTGCGATTAGAGACCACCGACCTCACTCCCCTGATTGCAGCCCGAAAGGTCCACGAATTTTTGCGCTCTCGGCCTGAACTCTTTACAGAAAAACTCACCTCAAGGGTCGAGCTAAGATAACTTCTTTCGAGCCGCCTCGATCATCTTTTCCAGAGGAATCTCAGTGACTGGTCGCCCCGTCCAAATTGCCAGACTTTCAGCAGCCTGCCCACACAGCATTCCCAGCCCGTCCTGGGCCAGTCCGTCCAGGGAACGGACCCGCTTCAGCAGTTCGGTCGGGCGCCCATAGATGAGTTCCGACAAGACACAACCATCCGGCCACCCCTGGGGCAGCGGAACCGGAGACTCCTGGCCTTTCAGCCCCACCGAGGTTGTCTGGACCACCAGGGTATTGTCTTGCAGGTAGCTCGAAAAACGAGACAACGAATCGATCCTGACCCGCTCGGGCGAGGGGAGTTCGTCCTTCAGGCGTCGGGCCTTTTCAGGCGTACGGTTCAGCAACACCAGTTCTTCAACCCCATTGGCCATCAGGGTATGGCAGACGGCCCGGGAGGCTCCCCCTGCCCCCAGCACCACGGCTCTTTGAAACTCAACCGGGAACTCTCGGGTCAACGCGTTCCACCAACCAACTCCATCGGTGTTGTCGCCGTAGATCTCGCCCTCGCGAAAATGCAGAGTGTTGACCGCTTGCATAAGAGTAGCCCGGGGCGAATGCCGGTCGCAAAGCTCGAACGCCCGCAGTTTGTGGGGCACCGTGATGTTGGCCCCCAGTGCCCCCAGAGCCACTAGACTCTGCACCACTTTGGAAAAATCCCGGGCGGTTACCCGAGCGGCTAAATAAACCACTGTTTCCCCCAAAAGAGCCAGCGCGGTATTCTGAATGAGTGGACTCAGGCTATGACTCACGGGATCTCCCAGGAGCCACAAAGTCGAAAGGTCGGCCCTTTCAATCAAAGGTCAATCTCTCCCCGGGATAAAAGGTCCAGAACTCCGGAAAAGAGATCGAAGCCCAACCTGCGTGCAGCAAGTTGGTACTGCCCTTTGCCGTAAGAGCCGCCACCGCCAGGCTCATCTCCAGCCGATGGTCGTCGTGGCACTCCACCGGCGCCCCGTTGAGGGGGGTGGGTCCGTAGACCGTGAAGCCGTCGGGGGCCTCTGTGATCCGAGCTCCCATCTTGGAAAGTTCGGTGACCACGCAGCGAATCCGGTCGCACTCTTTGACCCTCAGCTCTTCAGCCCCCCGCACCACGGTGTGGCCCTCAGCGGCCGTGGCCACGACGGCCAATAAAGGAAACTCGTCGATGGCCGACGGTACCTCCTCTGGCTCCACCGTGGTTCCGATCAAGCGCGAGCTTTCGGCGGTGATGGTGCCGACCGGTTCGCCCATGCGCCGTTCTGTTTCGGTCAAGGTGATTCGCGCACCCATCCGCTCCAGGATGTTAAAAAATCCGGTACGAGTCGGGTTCAGGCACACTCCCTCCACGCTAACCCGGGTGCCCGTTCCCAGAACCGCTGCGGCCACCAGAAAAGCTGCCGAGGAGGGGTCGCCGGGCACCTCAAACCGGTATCCGTCGAAGCTGTGAGGTCCAGCCGGAAGGTGCACCTTGAGGCCCTCACTGTGCAGCGGAACGCCCAGCCCCCGGAGCATATTTTCGGTGTGGTCTCGGGTCAGGGCGAGTTCCTCCAGCTCCACCTCCACCCCGGCGGCTAGGGCGGCCAGCAAGATCGAAGACTTCACCTGGGCGGAAGCCACCTCCGGCCGGCCCCGAAAGGGGGTGAGGGCGCCGCCCTTTACCACCAGAGGGCAAAGGGTGTCGTTGCGTCGGGCCCATAGACTGCCTCCCATCCGGGTCAGAGGCCGGATGATGCGGGCCTGGGGACGCTTGCGTAGAGAGTCGTCTCCATCCAGGATGAAAAGGCCGGGGTAGCCGGACAACAGGCCCGCCAGCAGTCGCATGGTGGTG
>JBAYRN010000009.1:0-73590 GCA_041676625.1 Vulcanimicrobiota bacterium | reverse complement strand
TTTCCACCTCCTGAAGCGAAATTTTCCTCAAATAGGTCCACTATTCCACAGAAAATTCCACTCCAGGAGGAGAAAAATGTCCTGCGTTTGGCTCGGAATGCCAAATGTCCACAGGCCCTAATCAGAGCATGAGTCCGGTGTCTCGCAGGATCCCGGATAAAGAGGCCGGACTCACTCCGATCTCCTGCTCAAAGAGGTCCACGGTCTCTTCGTAGTGTCGAATGGCGTCGGCGGAGCGCCCGTCTCCGGCCAGGGCCCGGATACAGATTTCGTGGGCGTCTTCCCGGAGATCGTCCAGGGTGAGCATCTTGCGCGCCGCCACTTCCGCTTCTTCGAAACGATCGGCTTCTAAGTAGGCCTGAGCCAGGGTACCCAGAGCTTTCATGTAAAGCTCTCGATTCTGCACCCGCAGCGACTCCACCCACTCATCGTGAAATCCCTCCAGGAAGTCTCCCTGGCAAAGGTCGAGGGCCCGCTTAGATTTTTCGATGGCGAGATCAGTGTCGCCCGCGTCTACTGCGGCGGAGGCTTCCCTCAAAAACGCGTCCAGCAATTCGGTGTCCAGAACGTAGTCGAACTCGAGTTTGGCGGTACCGGACTTGCGTCCTCGGACCAGAAGCTTGGAGGCGGGCCGATCGTCGATCAGCTTGAGCACGCTTCGCACCTGGTGTACGGCGTTTCGCAAGCTGTTGCGAGCTTTGTCCTCGGTGGTTTCCGGCCACAGCATCTCCATCAGGGCACCGTCGGTGACGGGGGTGCGGTTGATCGCAAGATGAGCGAACAGGCGCAAAGCTTTTTGGGTGGGCCAGTCGTCTTCGGTCACCTGACGCTCGCCCCGACTCAACTGAAAGCCGCCGAAGGTCTTGACCCGAATGGTGTCGGATGGGGTCTGTGATTTAGCCGCGTCGACGGTTCGGGGCATGGGGGCCTGGGGGGTGGGTACCACGGGTTCGGGGAGCATATGCTCCATCCACTGGCCGGGCTCAATGGTACTGAGCTTTTCCAGCAGTGACTGCTGAGAAGGCTCGCCCATCTTGGTGAGATTGGCTCGAGCGGTGGGAGCTTCCATATCCTTGAGGACCGCGCTCAAGAAGAGGGGAAGGGTAAATTTTCGATAGCGTTCCACCACGTCGAACAGGTCGTAGCGAGCCACCAGGCCCATGAACTCAGTCAGGGTGTCGATGTGCTCCTCGTCGTCCAGCCCTCGGTGGGTCAAGAGCAGATAGCTCCGCAGCGACAGCGAGGCGGTGAGTCCGGGCAGGTTTCGGGCCTTGCGATAGTGGCTGACCAGTCTCTCCAGAATCTCGTCGCCGTTTTGTTCTCGGCCGCTGAGCCACTCCACTAGCCCCCACATCAGGTGGTAGCCCCGTTTCTCTCGTTCAGAGTGGGTCCGGTTGCGGGCTCTTTGCAGGGTGTCCCGGGCCATTTCCAACTGACGCCGCTCGCAATACACCATCACCTGACCGGAGATGGCGCCCAGTTGTAGTCCGCTGTCGTTCATCTCCACGGCAATCTTTTCGGCTTTCACGTACGAGCGCAGAGCCCAGTCCATCTCGTGGATGGCGATATAGAGATGGCCCAGATTGAGGTAGTGACGGCAGCGGGAGGTTTCAAAATGCTCGGTCCTGCCACTTTCCTTGAAGGAGCCGTCCTCGTCGGCCATAACCTCCCGCAGGACCTCCACGAAGCGGGGGTCGAACTGGCTGCCGGAGCGGTCCATGATTCGTTTCAGGGCTTCCCGGGAAGTTTCCTGATGGCGGTGCTTTTTAGGGGTGGCCAGATCCACGAAGGCGTCGGCCACGGCCAATAGACGCGCCTCTTCGCAGATCTCTTCACCCTTCAAGCCGAACAGGGAGGCCGAGCCGTCGTACCACTCGTAGCGCTGGGTGATGGCCGGAATGGCGCACTCCAGAGACTCCACTCCCCCCAGAACCTCTTCCAGGATCTGCTTTTCCCGTTCATGGGTGGGGAGATCGCGGCCGCTGGACAGCCCCAATCGGGTGATGGGAAGCGAAAAATAGGGCTTTTTCTCCTCCATCTGCAGAGAGACACCGAGGGTGTGCATCTCCGCTGCCGCGAGCAAAACTTCGCGTTTGTCCCGGCTCATTTTGGCCTTGCGGGCCATCTGGTCGCAGAGCCGGGCCACCAGGCGGCAATGGTCGATGTTGTAAGGGTTTCGCAGCTCCAGGCTGGTGATCAAGGAGCGTACCACATCCCGGTACTTCTGAGCCAGTTTGCTTTGCGGGTCGGACTTCGTGGGAGCCATGCCACTAACTGCCATTCTTTAAGGAAAAATCCTTTAATGAGCCCGTGCACCTTGGGTTTAAGGTAGGGGTAACCTGGATATTCGAGGATCTACCCGGGGAGTACCGAATGCGCCGAACGAAAGGTTTAAAATGGACACCATAATCAATCCCCCACAAGAATCCCAAAAGCAGTCTGAGGCTCTCAAAGAGCTGGAAAACAAAGAGTGGATCGACTCCTTGGAGTACGTGCTGGCCGAAGCCGGCCCGGAGCGCGTGATCGAACTCATGGAGCGTCTACAAACCCACGCCCAATCCAGAGGCGTCACTTTTCCTTTCTCTGCCAACACTCCTTATATCAACACTATCAGCGCGGATAAGACTCCGCCCTATCCCGGCAGCCGTGAGATCGAGCGCCGCATCAAGAGTATCATCCGCTGGAACGCCATGGCCATGGTGGTACGAGCCAACATGAACTTCGCCGGTCTGGGTGGGCATATCTCCACTTACGCCTCGGCGGCTACCCTGTACGAAGTGGCGTTCAACCACTTCCTGAGAGGTAAAGACGAAAAAGGCCGCGGCGATCTGGTCTATTTCCAGGGCCACGCTTCGCCGGGGATCTACGCCCGGGCTTTTCTAGAAGGCCGCATTACGGAAGAACAACTGATCAATTTCCGCCGCGAACTGCAACCCGGAAGCGGTTTGAGTTCCTACCCTCACCCCTGGCTCATGCCTGGCTTCTGGGAATTTCCCACCGTCTCCATGGGTCTGGGACCGATCATGTCGATCTATCAAGCTCGATTCAATAAGTATCTGGTCAATCGCGGCCTGATGGAGCCCAACGATCGCAAAGTCTGGGCCTTTCTGGGCGACGGTGAGACCGATGAGCCGGAATCGCTGGGATCGATCTCTCTGGCTTCTCGAGAAAAGCTGGACAACCTGATCTGGGTGATCAACTGCAACCTGCAGCGACTGGACGGCCCGGTACGGGGCAACGGCAAGATCATTCAGGAGCTGGAAGCGAGCTTCCGGGGTGCCGGTTGGAACGTGATCAAGGTGGTCTGGGGCGGCGACTGGGATCAATTGTTCGCCCGGGACTCCAAAGGCATTCTGGCCAAACGGGCCGGGGAAGTGGTGGACGGCGAATACCAGAAGTACGTGGTGGAAGAGGGGAGCTACATCCGCGAGCACTTCTTCGGCGCCCATCCCGAGTTGCTGGCGATGGTGGAGCACCTGAGCGACGAGCAACTCCACAAGATGCGCCGGGGCGGTCACGACCCGGAGAAAGTCTTCGCTGCCTTCCAGCAGGCCGTGCAGAGCGACCGACCCACGGTAGTCCTGGCCAAGACCATCAAAGGCTATGGTCTGGGCGAGGCCGGCGAAGGCCGAAACATCACCCACCAGCAGAAGAAGCTCAACGAAGAAGAACTGCGTCACTTCCGCACTCGGTTCGGTATCCCGATCTCCGATCAAGAAGTGGCCGAGGCTCCCTTCTATCGCCCGCCCGCCGACTCCCGGGAGTTGCAGTATCTCAAGGAGCGCAGAGAAGCGCTCGGGGGTTCACTGCCCCACCGGGTGGTGGATTATCCCGCGCTTACCCAACCGAACAACAAAGCCTTCGATGAGTTCCACGCCGGCAGCGGCGGCCGCGAGATCTCGACCACCATGGCGTTCGTGCGAGTTTTGGGCAAGTTGCTCAAAGATAAGGAGATGGGAAAGTTTGTCGTCCCCATCGTGCCCGACGAAGCACGTACCTTCGGTATGGAAGCGTTGTTCCGCCAGTGCGGCATCTACTCCAGCGTGGGCCAGTTGTACGATCCGGTGGACTCCGATCAACTGCTCTTCTACAAAGAGACCAAGGATGGTCAAATCTTAGAGGAGGGTATCACCGAAGCCGGTTCCCTCTCGTCGTTCATCGCTGCGGGTACTGCTTATGCAACCCACGGCATCCCTACCATCCCCTTCTTCATTTTCTACTCCATGTTCGGTATGCAGCGGATCGGCGACTTGATCTGGGCCGCCGCCGATATGCGGTGCCGGGGCTTTATGCTGGGCGCCACTGCCGGGCGGACCACGCTCAACGGCGAGGGTCTGCAGCACCAGGACGGAAACAGCCAGTTGCTGGCCTTCCCAGTGCCCAACCTGGTGACCTACGACCCTGCTTACGCCTACGAGATCGAAGTCATCATCAAGGACGGCATTCGCCGGATGTATCAAGAAAATGAAGACATCTTCTACTACATCACGGTAGAAAACGAGAACTACGCCATGCCGGTCAAGCCGGAAGGGTGCGATGAAGGTATTTTGAAGGGTGGCTACCTCTTTAGAGACGCCTCCATCGACTCGGAAGATAAGCCGATGGTCAAGCTTTTGGGTAGCGGGTCGCTCATGCAAGCGGCTCTGGAAGCCCAGGAGCTTCTGCAGGATACTTACGGAATGCCCACCCAGGTCTACAGCATCACCTCCTACAAAGAGTTGCGGCGAGACGCCCTGGAGTGCAGTCGCTATAACATGCTGAACCCTGGCAAGGAAGAGAAAATTCCGTACGTGACCCGCCTGCTGGACGAAAATAGCGATTTCGAGAGCGTGGTGGTGGCGGTCTCCGACTACGTGAAAGCCGTACCGGACTCCATCACTCCCTGGGTACCGGGCCTTATGACCTCACTGGGAACCGATGGGTTCGGGCGCAGTGAAACCCGCGAGGCTCTGAGAGACTTCTTTGAAGTCGATGCGCGCTATATCGTGCTGGCCACGCTTCACACTCTGTACCAACACTACGAATTGGATCTGGAAGTGATCGAACAAGCGATGCGAGATCTCGACATCAAGGCCGATAAACCCAATCCGTTGCGAGCCTGATAAGAGTCAGCAGAAAGGACTAAGCCAATCGTGGCTACCGAATTCATCCTCCCCGAGTTGGGAGAAAACATTGAATCCGCCGACGTGGTGGAAGTACTGGTGTCGGTGGGTGACTCCGTGGATGTGGACGATCCGATCCTGGAGATCGAGACCGACAAGGCCTCCTTCGAGGTGCCCTCGACGGTCAAGGGTGTGATCAAGGAGCTGCGCGTTTCGGCCGGTGAATCGGCCAAGGTGGGTCAGGTGGTGATGGTGATCGAGGAGGCGGCGGAGGCTGCCGACGCGAGCGCCCAAACTGCGGAGCCGCCCCAGGCCGCTGAAGCCCCGCAAGCGCCTCCCGAGGAGCCCCGGACGGAGCCTGAAAAAGCGCCCGAAACGGCTACCGCCACCGCGACCCGGGAAACTCCGACCGAAAGTCGGGGCCAGGTAGACCTGCACGCTGACGAGGAACCGCCGGCGACGGAAGGCGCCTCTTCCAATGGAACCTCTTCGGGGGCTCGCAAACTGGTGCCGGCGGCTCCTTCGATCAGGCGGCTGGCCCGGGAGATCGGGGTCAACATTCACCAGGTTCAAGGCAGCGGTTCAGCCGGCCGGATCTCGGCTGAAGATGTGAAAAAACACGCCAAGAAGCTCTTGAGCGGCGCCTCTCCTGTCTCGGCTCCGGCTCCTCTCAGGTCTCCCGCGGTTAAACTACCGGACTTCAGTAAGTTCGGTTCTGTTCGACGGGAAAAAATGAGCAACGTTCGCCGGGCCACCGCCAACCAGATGCACTTGAACTGGAGCACCATTCCCCAGGTGACCCAGTTCGATAAAGCTGATATCACGGATCTGGAGGCCTTGCGAAAGCAGCTCAACAAGCGTAGCGGCGAAGGCGACGCCAAGTTGACCGTGACTGCGATTTTGCTGAAGGTCCTGGCCTCGGCACTCAAGCGCTTTCCGCAGTTCAACGCCTCCATCGACATGGCGGGCGAGGAAGTGGTTTACAAGGACTACTTCAACGTCGGGGTGGCGGTGGACACCGATCGTGGCCTGCTGGTGCCGGTGGTTCGGGACGTGGACAGCAAGAACGTCCGGCAACTCGCAGCCGATCTCAATGAGATCGCGGAGAAGGCGCGCAACCGAAAGATCCGTCCCGAGGATTTTCAAGGCTCCTGCATCACCATCTCCAACCTGGGTGGGATCGGAGGGGTGGCCTTCACCCCCATCGTCAACTCCCCTGAAGTGGCGATCCTGGGAGTTTCCAGGGCCTCCATGGAGCCGGTCTATCACGACGACACCTTCTACGCTCGGCTGATGATGCCGATCTGCCTCTCCTACGACCACCGACTGATCGACGGTGCCGATGCGGCCCGTTTCCTGCGCTGGGTGTGTGAAGCCCTGGAAAACCCGGCGCTGCTTGCCTTCGAAGGATAGAACGGAGTTTGAAATGACGGAAGCCGACGTAGTTGTCATTGGAGCCGGTCCGGGGGGCTACGCGGCCGCCTTTATGGCCGCCGACCTGGGCCTGAACACCCTTCTGATCGACAAGGAGGAGAACCCCGGCGGCGCCTGCCTGTACCGGGGCTGCATTCCTTCCAAAGCTCTCTTGCACGCCTCCAAGGTGATCAACGAAGCTCGGGAGTCCGAGCAGATCGGGATCCGCTTCGGACCACCCGAGATCGATGTCAAGCGCCTGGCGGAGTGGAAGAACGAAGTGGTGGGTAAGCTCACCGGAGGGCTGGGACAACTGCGCAAAGCTCGGGATGTTCGCCATATTCAGGGGACCGCTCGTTTCCTGGATAACCACACCCTGGAGGTGGAAGGGCACGAAGGTCCGGTCAAGTTCAAGCACGCTATTCTGGCCACCGGCTCGCGTCCGGTGGTGCCGGGGCCCCTGGCTCTGGACTCTCCCCGAGTGATGACCAGCACGGAAGCCCTGGAACTCAACGATATTCCGGGTTCGCTGCTGGTCATCGGGGGCGGTTACATCGGTCTGGAGCTAGGCACCGTGTACGCCAGCTTGGGGTCTAAGGTGACCGTGGTGGAGATGCTAGACGGGCTCTTGCCCGGGGCTGACCGCGACATGGTCAAGGTGTTGTCCAAGAACGTGCACTCCTTGATGCACGAGGTGCTGCTGAGCACCCGGGTGGTGCAGATGGTGGAGAGGGAAGGGGGCATCGAGGTGACCCTGGACCCGACTCGGGTCGAGACCTTCGACAAGGTTTTGATCTCGGTAGGCCGCCGACCCAACTCGGAGAATCTCGGCTTGGAGAACACCCGGATCGAACTGGACGCTCAGGGATTCGTGAAGTGCGATGCCCAGGGGCGCACCGCAGAAGCAAACATTTTTGCCATCGGGGATGTCTCGGGGCAGCCCATGCTGGCTCACCGCGCCACCCATCAGGGGCGACTGGCGGCGGAAGTGATCCACGGGAGCAAAGCGGTCTTTGAACCCCACGCGATCCCGGCGGTGGTGTTTACCGATCCGGAACTGGCTTGGGCCGGGATCACCGAGGATGAGGCCAAAGCTCAGGGCGTGGCCCACAAGGTCGCTCGGTTTCCCTGGGCGGCCTCTGGACGCTCGCTCACCCTGGGGCGCACCGACGGCCTGACTAAGTTGATCTTGGACCCGGAGAGTGAGCGGATCCTGGGCGTGGGTATCGTGGGACCGGGGGCCGGCGAACTGATCGCCGAAGGCACTCTGGCGATCGAGATGGCAGCCACCGCCGAAGATCTATCTCTGACCATCCATGCTCATCCAACCTTGAGCGAGACGGTCATGGAGACAGCCGATGTCTTTTTCGGTACCAGTACTCACATGGCCGCTCGGAGACCCGCTCGTAAGTAGGTTCTCCTGAGCGACAACAACAAGCCAGACGACCTGATGAGACGTACTCTTTCTCACGGTGATATCACCTTGCGTCCGTTGGTAGCCAGAGATGCCGGGGAGCTATTCATGCTCATTGAGCAGCACCGCTCGTTGCTGCGTCGGTTTATGAATTGGGTGGACAACACCACGGCTGCGGCCGATGTCAACTACTACATTCTCAGCCAGGATGGCTTCTGGAAAGCCGGCCTCACTTATGGGATCCTCTGGGAGGAAGAATTGGTAGGGACGGTGGGGTTTCATCACGCCGACCTGCGCAACGACCGATCCGAGGTCGGCTACTGGCTGGCACCTCCCTTTCAGCGGAGGGGAATCGCGGGAAGGGCTGTGGATCTGGCGCTGGATGCAGCTTTTCATTATACCTCGGTCAATCGTGTCGACGCCAAAGTACAACCGGATAACAACAGCAGTATCAAGCTGTTGGAGCGGTTGGGCTTCGTTTTCGAAGGGGTGGAGCGTGGGGGGGTCCGATTCGGCAAGGAGTACCGGGACCACCGGATCTACTCGCTGTTGCGCGGAGACTATGGCCAGTGAGACGCCTCCTGGTTTTGCTGCTCTTACTGACCTCTCTGACTGCAGCCCAGGAGGCGCACTGTGACTGCCAACCCTCACTCCGGCACCTCTGTCGGTGTGGAGTGCTGATCGAGCAGGACCAAGCGGAACTGCAGTTGAGCTATCTCAACCGGCTCTTGATGGCGGTGTTCGACGACTATCTCTACAAGAGTCCCGCGACCACCGTACGGGTGGCCCCTGCCCACCAAATGGTGCTGGAAGGAGAGGCCGCCCAGGGCTATTTCGATAACACCGAGATCGTCTTGAACGACAGCCTGACCCGCGACCAGGCACTCATGGTGCTGGCTCACGAACTCGGACACGCCTGGCAGTACGTGGCCCAGTCCGACCCCGACGCGATCTCCGGCTTTCTGGCCGAGGGGTTTGCCGAGTGGGTGTCCTATCACTTGATGAAACGCGCCGGACTGGTGGAGTACTGTGACCGCTTGAAAAAGAATCCGGATCCCTTATACGGTGGTGGGTTTCGCTGGTATCTGAACGTTGAGGAACAGTTCGGCCGGGACGCGGTGGTGAAGATCATGCGGACCTGGTTGGACGAAAAAGGAAACCTAAGTTAGGGCCTGTTGACAATCAGCCTTCAGTCGCCAAACTTGCCCATTTTCCACCTCCAGAAGCGAAATTTTCCTCAAATAGATCCACTATTTCACAGAAAATTCCACTCCTGGACGAGAAAAATGTACTGCGTTTGTCTCGGAAGGCCGAATGTCAACAGGCCCTAAAATCTTTTCCGGGATCGGGAACTTTCTTCGCTCGAATCTGTCGTTGCTATTAGAGTGGAGAAACATCTGCGATATCTTTTTCTCTGTCTTTGGGGATTGTTGCTCTTTGGTGGCACTCCCGCCGCGGCGGAAATGTGCTCCACGGGCGAGAGTTGCTGCGCTCGAGAGCAGCAGGCTGTCCCGTTTGATTACGCCTGTTACGTAAACTGTGAAGACCCTCCGGGTGTAGAGGACAAGAATTTTGACACCTCCTCTCCGCCCCGCCTGGCGGTGGCTGTGGTGGAGATGCTGCTCCATCGAGAGCGGGCGCCGTTTGGCGCAGGTTGCGATCTTACCCCACCCGAGTCGATTAAGCCTCAGATTTCTTTGATCCTGGCTCAGGCCCGGCCCAACCCACCGCCGGCTTACTTTCTTTCCCTGGTATAGAGAGTGTTCTCCGTGACGCTTCGCGCGATTCGAAGCGCCAACCTTGAAAGGAAGAAATCATGTTTAGAAAATTTGCCATCATCCTGACCACCATGGCTCTGTTTACTCTGGGGGCGTCCGCCGCGGACTGCTGCCGAACCGGAGCCGAATGTTGCCAACCTCAGCAGGCCTGTTGCCTGCAACAATCAGCCCAGGCGTGTTGCCAGGCCGAGGAAGCCTGTTGCGAGGCTAAGGAAGCTTGCTGCGAAAGCTCAAAGGCTGCTCCGGTTGCTCAATTGGAGTGCTGCGAAGGTGAGAAAGAGTGCTGTGAGCAAAAAGAGGCTTGCTGCGCCACCACCTGAGCCTGAATAGTGCTCAAAGAGGTCCTCGGTCCCCGGGGGCCTTTTTTTGATCCGGGAGCGAGCGACTCAACAGGCCCCTGTCGCTTCTGTGTAGAACCGCTCTCCATGAAATCTGCTGCTATAAAATGTCTCTTGCTGGCTCTGGCCACGGCTCTCACTCTGAACCTGTTCGGGTGTGGTAGTTCCGAGTCGCTGGAAGAGTACGTGACCCAGCAGATTCAAGAAAAAGAGGAAGGGCCGAAACCACAGGGTCCCGCTCCGGTTTTGGGTTTTCGGGTTGTGAATACTTTCCCGCACCAGACCGACGCCTTCACCCAGGGGTTGCTGTTTGAAAACGGATTTCTTTACGAGTCCACAGGACTGATCGGAGAGAGTACGCTGCGTCGGGTGGATCTGGCCACCGGAAACGTGCTTCAGGAGCAGGACCTGCCGCCCAATCTCTTCGGCGAAGGCCTGGCCTCACGAAACGGCCAGTTGTTTCAACTCACCCTTAGCTCGGGAGAAGGCGTCATCTGGGATCGAGACTCCTTCGCCCAGATAACGACTTTCACCATCCCCAACCCTTCATGGGGCCTTACTCGGACTGACGAAGACCTTTTCGCTCATTCAGACGGCACCTCCACCATCCGTTTTCTGGATCCTACGACTTTCGGTGAAGTGCGACGAGTCGAGGTGACCGATGATGGAGTGGCAGTCGATCGCTTGAATGAGCTTGAGTTCATCAACGGTCTTATTTACGCCAATCGATTCACCTTCGACGAGATCGTTGTATTCGACCCTGAGACCGGGGAGGTGCAGTTTCGCGTCAATCTCCAGGGGATCATTGATAAGAACCTTCACGGTCTGGGCATGAACGAGGTTTTAAACGGCATCGCCTTCGATGCCTTGAGCGGTCGACTTTTTGTAACCGGCAAACGCTGGCCCTTTCTCTATCAAATTGAACTAGTCCAGTAGAGATTTTTTCAACTTCCAGAAGGAAGGCCGTCAAAAAACTGCAAACAAGTTTGAACAACTTTCAAAAAGGTGATTGCAGTCATGGCCTTACCCGAAGAACAAAAGGGATATTCTAGCCGCCCCTTATCCATAAGAGCTTTCGCAGACCTGGCGGAAACGAGTCCACGGCGGATTCGCAGGCTTATCCATCAGGGCCGGCTGAGAACCACCACCAACTCGGCAGGAGAGATCCGGATCCCGGAAAGCGAGCTATCGCGACTGGAGGGTGAGAAGCAGCGACGTCTGTTAAAACAGTCGATGGAACTGGCTCCCGTGTCGGCGTCTCTGGAGGTCAGCCCGGATTTTGATGGGGAGGGAGGTCCGGGGGCCCTGGTCTCTCTACAGAGGCACGAAGCCGCCATGGTGAGACTGGGCTTCATCGAGTCGGAATTGGCCTCCTCGCGCCGCATGTTGCAAGAGGCAGCTCAGCGCCAAGACGAATTGGAAACCCGAGCCGATGAGGCCGAGCAGGATGCCGTGGCCGCCACGGTGAGAGCGGTGGAGGCCGAGACCGCGCTGGAGGAGATGCGCAGCCAGGTCATCGACTCAACCTTTCGAGCCATGGAGTTAGAAAAGCAGGTCGAAGAACTCCAGGAAGAAGCCCAAAAACCGTGGTGGAAGAAGATTTTTCCCGGAAAAGATTCGGGTGAAGCGGGGTCTAAGAAGTAGCTCCGGCTTCCTCAGTGGCTTCTTCGGAGGCCTCGTCATCATCTCTTAGACGATCGATGGCTCTCTCTCCACCCCATTTTTCCACGATCAGATCGTCATACTCATCGGCGATCAGGACCACCGAGGAGACCGAAGTCTTCAATTCGGGCTTGTCACAGGTCGAGCCGACAATGGTGTGTTCAAAAAAGACATCACCGTCCTGGTCGATGCCGAAAGCACCGAACGTCATTCGATCATTTTCCCGGAGCAAAAAGTGCATGAGATCCGGGGTGAGGTCGACCCCTGTTACCACGTAAGCACGGGTGGAGATAACCGAATCATCGTCGCCCATGGGATAGATAGCGGTTTGAGCAAAGGCTGAGCCAACTCTGACGCCAAATTCAGGAATCTCCATTCGTTTGCCGACGAATTCACCGAACATCTCCTGCATCCACGGCAGAATCTTTTCGTAAGTGCCTTTCTGGGCGTCGTTCTCAAAAATCATTCAATGCGTCTCCTCAGCTGGATGTAAAAGTGCTTTCTGCTAAAGAGTATGGAACTCCTCGAAATCTCTGAACCAGGTCCAAGAAGAGCCTGCCTCTTCATTTAAAATCCGTATTGTGCTACAATCCCGGCGCGAGAAAGGGGCCGAAATGCTGATAAACATTCTGTGCGCAGCATCTCACGTGTTGTGTACGAAAATTCTGGGTTGGAAGTTCGTGGGTGAAAGACCGCCGGAGAAAAAGGTTATGCTGTTGGGTGCTCCCCACACCTCCAACCTCGATTATTTTCTGACCTTGGCGTTGATCCACCACTGGCAGCTTCCGCTTCGCTATCTGGTTAAGAACAACGCCTTCAAGGGGCCCCTGGCTCCGATCTTGAAAAGCCTGGGCGGAATTCCGGTGGACCGTTCGAAGTCCAATCAACTGGTGGACTCTATGGTGGAGACCATCAAGGCCCAGGACGAGATCGCCATGGGAGTACTGCCCGAGGGTACCCGCAAGTACGTGGAGTATTGGAAGAGTGGGTTTTACTTCATCGCCGTGGGCGCTGAGATCCCCATCTATCCGGTCCTGGTGGATGGAGCGGAGAAAACCATCCTGATGGGCCCCAAGATGGTGCCGTCGGGAGACCTGGAAGGCGACGTGGCCCTCCTGGCCGATTTTTTCGGCGACACCAAGGGAGTCAAGCCGGAGAAGAGTGGCCCGGTGCGCGTGCGGCCCCGGGAAGAGCGTAAAGGTCGACTGGCTTGAACTGGGTTTAACCCAAAAGGATTCGCGGGGGTTCACGGGAAGATGCCTCGGCGCGCCCGCGCCAAAATTTTTAGGAGAAGCGATCCATGGACAACCCATTGTTGGCAGCCCTGCAAAGCGCCTACGGAGACGGTGAGCTGCCGCCCCCCGATGTGAACACGGTGCGCGGGCTGCTGGAGTTTTGTAAACTCTGGTTGGACGGTGAGACGCCCACCGAGGAGTTGAACAACCCCTGCATGTCCATGGCCGGGCGCTTGAAAGGGGGAGCCCAGGACACCGAAGCGGACCTGCGCCAGAACCCCGATCTGGTGGATTCGGCCCGCCGCCCCATCGAGCGCATGGCCCAGGCGTATTGGCAGATCGCGGAGGTACTGGATCGGCTTCCACTGCTCGCCTCCGAAAACGATATTGCCGGCTTCAAGGAGGCGATCGGGATTTTTGAGGCCGAACGCCAGGCGGTTTTAGATTGCAACGCCGAAATCGAGCGCACCATGAGTGGAGAGGTTCGGATCTGCCCTCGCTGTGGGACTCAGGACGGAGAGTACTGCCAGGATTGCCAATTGGTCATGCTGTATCCGGATCCCCGGGCCATGGAAAACGACCGCAGCAAAACCGCCGTGTTGTCACCGGTCTACGGACGGATCAACAAAGCCTTCGACGCGGTGATGAGCGGTGAGCAGTCCTTACAGTTGGTGATATCGGCCGTGGATGAACTCGACGGCATGCTGCTGGACATGCAGAACTCCTACGAGAAGGCGATGGAGATGGAGTCGACCGAGGACAGCCCGGAAGTCCAGGACAGCAAGGAACTTGCGCTTCGTCTGCTGGACGAGATCGATCGAACCTTTACCGGGATCGACCGGATCCGGGAAGTGGAAGAGAGCTTCCGAATGGCCGATCTCACCCGGGGGTGGGACACCATCTTCGACGCCGCCGTAGCCATGCAGCGCGCCACCCAGCGATACGCCAAAGCCTACGGCTATACTGAGAGCCTTCAGGAAGAAGCGGACAGCATCAACTTTTCGGGGCAGTAGGAGAGGGTCGTTGAGGTATCAATAACTCACATCAATGTGCCCCGAAACGGGGGATTTGTTTTGATCGTTTCTCAACTCGTGGACCTCTCCCTCAAACTCAAAGCGGATCTTATCTTTACTCAATTCGTGGACGGTAATCGTACCCTTGTTAAAGATCAATCGCTTGTTCAATGATCTTTCCACTTCCCGCTCGTAGTCCATAAAACTCAGACTGGCTATGGAATGTAAGGCGGGATTCTCGGTCAGATCGTACGTTTTCGGTAGGTCGGCAAGGCTGTCTTTGTCGCTAAAGGCAAAGTCCACTTCGAGCCGGGCTTTTTCGTCCTTGTCGGTTTTTTCCCTGAACAAATACCGGACGGTAGATTCGTCGAAGTTGACCTCATCGGCGACACGCTTGTCGGCGCTTATCGTGCGCGTCACGCCGTCGATGGTAACGACAATGGGATCGGAGGAGTCACTTTTTTGGGAAGCGTCAGCGGTGGCTTGTGAAGACCTTGTTTGAGAAGCGTTGTTGCACGAAACAAGCAAGAGAACGGCCAAGAAGCAACACGTAGTTTTAAGAAATTTCATATTAAGTACGTCTATATAGGGTGGAAAGATCCCTGCAAAAAGCCCATGATTTAACGTTCTTCACCCGATGGTATCCTTAGAATTGGGTGAGCTTCCAGAGCCCCCAGATCAAGGCACTGATGGCAAGGAAAATGAGAAGTTTTCCGGTCAGACCGGTGTCGGGGTTGTGCTCGATAGGTTCGAAACAGACTCGGCCTTGACGTAGCCTGACGGTCACGGCTTGCTCCGGCTCGCCCTCTACCAGGGATATCCCTATGAGTTCGGCGACCCCCCGGGCCAGTGGCAGGGAGTAGCTTTCTCGTTCGCGGGTCTCCGGGAGATTGCAGATGCATATGGTTTTGCCCCGGTGAGTGACCAGGCAGAGGGGATACTCCCAGTACCAATCGGCCCTGGCCATAACATACTTCGGGTTGAGCATCACGTGGCTGATTTCATCCAGGTCGGCCACTGCCCGCTTCCACTCGAAGTTGGCGAAGCGTTGTCTCCATTCCAGAGTTCTGGTTTCCAGATTGAGCACGTACCACTGCTCAAAGAAATAGGCCCCCAGAAGTAAGAACATGGTCAACAGCAGGGTCAAAAGGCCGTAGCCGATCCACTCCGAGGGGAAGCCGCGAACTTTCGTCTCCCAACCAACGAAGGCCAGAGCGATAAGCCCGAAGAAGGCTGCTACGGGGAGATTCCCCGCGATGAATCCGTCGTATTGGATTGGGACTTCGGGCCCCAAGTCGTCCAAAGTTTTAACTTCCATAGAGTGCTAGTTCCCGACACGCTCCTAGGCCTTGGCGAATACGTCCGATCTGTCGATCGATCGCTTCCACGCTCCGGGTGTCTCCTCGCCGGGCATATTCCTGTCGCATATCTCGTAGACCTGTGATTCCCTGGGCCAGTTGGTGGCGATTTTTTTGGTTGAAGTGGCGCAGGTTTTCAGTGGGTGTATTTAAGAGCATCTTTGCAACATATTGTCGTTCTCGCGAGGTATCATTGTAGGCTCTGTTCTGGCTCTCGTTGAGCTTGTTGATCATCCATTCGTCGGCACCGGATTTAGCCGCGGCGAAGTCAAGAACGCCTCCCACGGCCCCCACGATAGCGGTGGGTGGAAAGGCGGATACGGCATTGATGACGGCACTTCCAGCTCGCTCTGAGGCCTCCACGGTGTTGCCCTTTTTATAGGCTTCATAAGTCGCCTTGCTGTCTATAGCAGCCATTCCGGCGGTGAGGCCCATGTTGGCTCGCCCGAGGACTTTGCCGGTGGTGCTGGCCGGAGCCTTGAGGCCCTTGCTGGCGTAGTAAAGCTCTCGGCCCTCGGAAGCGGTGACCGCGCCTCCTTGAACCATGTTGTAGGCACCTTCGGCTACCTGTCCATTCTTCACCTTGTCATAGCCTTGCTTGACACTCACCAGGCCGGCGACCGTGCCGAGACCGTGGGCCGCTGTGGTGGTTCTGGAGAACTTCACTTTTCCGCCGGAGACGTTCTTGGGGGCTTGAACGGTCACTTTTTTCGTTTGCGCAGCCTGGTAGGCCAGGTCTTGTTTTTTGTTGGCGGCCGCGATCA
This sequence comes from Vulcanimicrobiota bacterium, assembly GCA_041676625.1. GTDB lineage: Bacteria > Vulcanimicrobiota > Xenobia > Xenobiales > JADMJV01 > JAEXNA01. Next base: position 57,513 of record JBAYRN010000009.1, on the reverse strand, counting down.
GATCGAGGTTGGGCTTGAATCGCTTTTTTAGCATGTCCGTGTGGTCGCTCGGAAGGGAGCTCGGACTGGGAGTCGGGGCCTTTGCTGCTGTCGATGTGGGCTTTCCGACGGGGGTGGAGGGCGGGCTGGGAGCCGTCGAGGATGTCTTTGAGGCGGATGCGGTGGGATAGTCAGGTCTCAAGTCTATCCTGGGGTTTGCGGTGGGCCCAGGATTCGACCGTACTTTCTTCTGGGCTTTCGGGGTCTTGCTTTTTCGTTGATTCAAAGATTGCCGTTTCAGTTGATCGGCTTGATGCAAGTCAGCATCGCTGGGTCTGGCTGACACATAGCTGTCTTTGGGAAGGCCAGAAGTCCGTCCTGTTCCATTTTTGATCCCTTGGCCGGGTACTGGTGCACTTCTCGCATGGAGAGCCGGACGAACTTTTGCCTTGGGGTAGTTGTCCACTTGATTGATGCTGAATTCACGTCCCATATCTTTTACCTCGTTCTTTCAAGGGTAGATTAACTGGTCATGAGTGGCAGTTCAGTGACGACCGTCAACAAAACGGACAGATCTTTTTGAGGAGGCAACTGTTCTTTAACTGGAATATTCGATAGGGATTCATCCTTTTTGTAACATCTTGTCAATGAAATTGAAACAAAGGTTAACAAGATTCACCCGCCTGTAACATCTTGCCCCGCGCAACCCCCTTCCCACTGCCTATACTGAGGTCACAAAACAAGAAACCAAGGAGTGCAAAATTATGAACCTCAACATCAACATGGGACCTCAACGCGGCGGAATCGGTGGACCTCAAGGCTTCGGTGGACCGGGCGGCGGATTCGGCGGACCTCAAGGCTTCGGTGGGCCGGGCGGACCTGGAGGCGGCAACCCCATGATGAAAATGATGAAGATGATGATGAGCCTCATGCAGCAAATGATGGGTGGCGGCCAACCGGGTGGACCCGGCCAAGGTGGCGGATGTCCTTGTTGCGGTGGACGCTGTGGTGGCGGCAGCTGTGGCGCCGGCGGGTGTGCCTGTGGTCGCTGCCGGGGAATGGGCTTCTAAGCTTCAATCACTCTCATCAATGATAGAGTAGGAAGGGAGGCCCCGGCGCCTCCCTTTTTCCATGGTAAAGATTTACCCGGACTTTGAAAGGGTCTTGAATTGTAAACGCCGTTTTCGATACTTGTTTACACTTTGGTTACATTTGTAAAGCAAATGCAAGATCTGGATGATTCTCAGGTTTCCAACATCACCTATACTCAAGCCATAGACCAAGAAGGAGAGCTTTTAAGATGAACTTGAGTATCAACATGGGTAGACAAAACGGAATGCAAGGTATCGGAGGCGGCTTTGGCGGACCTCAAGGCTTTGGTGGCGGAATCGGTGGACCTCAAGGTTTTGGCGGCGGTTTCGGCGGACCCGGCGGCATTGGTGGTGGCCAGGGCGGCATGGGCCAGATGATGCAAATGATGATGCAACTCATGATGCAGATGATGCAAATGATGGGTGGCCAGATGGGCGGACAACACGGTGGTCAACACGGCGGCGGCTGTGGATGTTGCGGCGGTGGCGGCGGTTTCAACCCCATGATGGGAGCAGGCCAGCGCGCGGGTGGCTTCGGCTTCTAACGGCTCATAGTTTTAGTAGACAAAAAAGAGAGCTTTCGGGCTCTTTTTTTTTGTTTTCCAGGTTGGGAAATGACTTTCGAAGTCAGCGACAAATTGATATTCCATCTGTTTCACTAGAGCACGGAGGGGCCACTTGAAGAGCCAACTGAATAAAAAACTGAAATATTTCCTGCTGATCTTGATCCTGCTAGCAGCCGGTTGCAGGGACCATAAAGAAACGCTTCCCAATGAGATCTCCGAGATCCTGGGCCTGAAGATCGACCGCCCCCTGGAGGTGGCGTTCGCATCTCCCCAGGGGCCGACCTCGGGACCCGGCGACTATCAAGCGATCACGGTTGCTTTTAATCAACCCTTGAAGGCGCTTTCTGCCGAGGCTGCTCCCATCGATACGCCTTTCCAGCTCGAGCCCAAAGCGGAAGGCCGGTTTCGGTGGAAAGGGAGCGCCACGGTCAGCTTCGAGCCCAAAGAGCCTCTCAAGTTCGGAACCACCTACAAAGTCACGGTGCCCGCCGGTCTCCAATCGCCTGGGGGCAACGAACTCAAGGAGGCCTACAGCTTCGAATTTACCACCCCCGGACCCACGGTGGTATCCACCGTTCCTCAAGACGCCGCGCAGGAGTTCAAACCGGGCAAGCCTCTCTTCATCGAGTTCAACCAACCGGTCGATCCGGCTGCGGTGCAAAGCGTCCTGAGCTTCACCGTTCCCAAAGATGCCCCCGCACCCACCGCCGCTCCGGTGACCGAGGCTCAACTCAAGACTCTCAACAGCGTAAGAAGTGAGGAGCAACAGTTTAAATCCGAGCACCTCATTGCGGTGCCCACCGACGGTCTCAAACCGGATACCACCTACACGCTGAAAGTCGACAAGGGTCTGATCGGCAAGGACGGTCCGGTCGCCTCTACCGCCGAGCACCTCCTGACCTTTAGCACCCTGGGCCCGCTGAAGTGGGACGCCGAGGAGCAGAAAAAGCCGGCCCGCCCGGAGAGCGGTATTCTTTTTGCCTTCAACAACAAAGTCAATGCCAAGAAGCTAAAAGAGAACCTTTCGGTGGTTCCCAAGGTTGCCATCGAGACGAGCGAGTACGATGAGAGCGATGATTGGAACCGCCATTCCCTTTACCTCGCTCTGGAGCCCAACACGACCTACACTTTTACCATCAGTGGCAAGATGGTCGATGTTCATGGTCAAGAGCTCGGCAAAGATGTCACTTACCAATGGAAGACCACCGATCGCCGCCCTCTGGTCGATGTGCCCGAAGGGATCGCAGTGTTGGAGGCTTCCAACGCCCTGACCATTCCCATGGGTCTGCGCAACGTGGACAAGATCACGTACCGGATGGTTCGACTCGACCGGGACCAGGTGGCGGATCTCATCACTTCCGAAGACCGGAACTGGTTGTGGGGCAAGAACAGTGAATGGAACGGCCCCGACTTCACCATTAACAAGTCTGAGGTGCCCAGCCAGCCACGAAACCAGATTTACACTTACAAGCTGGATTTGAAAGAGGCGCTGAAGGAGCGCAAGTTCGGCTTCGTCTACTACCAGGTAGCCATGAAGGCGGGAGACGAGACCTTGGAACGGCGGGGGCTGGCTCAAGTGACCAATCTGGGTGCGACTGCCAAGTTTAGCCCGGAGAATAGCCTCTTTTTCGCCAGTAGCCTGGATAAGGCCCAACCGCTCGATAAGGTGGAAGCCACCATTCTAGACCAGAAAGGGCGGGCGGTGTGGCGAGGCGCCAGCAACGCCGAGGGGCTGATCGAGGCACCCGGGTGGTCGGAACTGGTCCCGGTCGATAGCAAGGGCGATTCCTACTATTCTCCGGCTCTCTACCTCTTTCTCAAGCAAGGTGACGATGAGGCCTGGGTCGAGAGTGATGGATTCGGGGGGGTCAGTACCTGGCAGTTTGGGGTGCCGTATCGCTGGTCGTCCTCGGAGCACTATCTGCGCTCCCAGGTTTACAGTGAGCGGGGACTCTACAAGCCGGGTGAGCAGGTCCATTTGAAAGGCTCTCTGCGGGACCGGGAAAATGGAGACTGGGTCTTACCCCAGGTTTCAGAACTCAAGTTCGAGGTTCACGACTCCCGGGACCAGAAGGTCGAGACCGGCAAGGTCGCTCTGAACGACTTTGGGACTTTCAACCACACCGTTCAACTTCAACCCAAGGCACCCACCGGCACCTACCGGGTCACTTACACCCTGCCCGAGGAGCTGGCCAAAAAGTGGAGCGTCGACGCGGAGATTTCGGGCGCCTGGTTTCGAGTGGAGGAGTTTGAGCCGGCTCAGTTTGAGATCACCGTGAGTAGCCCGGCGAAGGCCCTGGTCATGGGCGCAACCGCGGAATTTCAAGTGGATGCCCAGTGGCTCTTCGGAGCCCCCATGATCGATAGCGAGGTCGAATGGACCGCACGCCTGGAGCCGGCACGGTACAGCTCCAAGGAGCACCCGGGCTTCGAATTTGGGCCCTCTTACGACGGCGATGAAGACACCGACGAAACCAAAGTGTTGAAGAAGTCCAAAGGAAACACCGACGCCAAGGGACTGCTCAAGCAGTCGGTGGAGATCGCCGGGGCTCCCTACAAGGGCGACGCCGACTTGGTATTTGAAGGAACCATTCTTTCGGCCAACCGGCGTTCCATCACCGGCTCTACCTCGGTTCCGGTCGCTCGCGGCGAATACCGGGTAGGATTGAAACCTAAATCAAGATTTCTCCCGTCCGGTGCTCCGGTGAGCGTGGAGTTTGTGACTCTGACGCCCGAAGGCCAGTCGGTCGGTGGAAAAGCTCTGAAGGTCGAACTGCTTCGGCGAGAGTGGAGTTCGGTGAAAAAGTCCGACGTGGATGGGCGCTTCCGCTGGGTGACCGAGGTGGAAGACAAGGTGGTGCACACCGCCGACCTCAAATCCTCCCAGGGTCTCTCCACCACCCAAGTCACGCCTCCCGAGGCCGGCTACTACATCGTCAGGTTCAGCGGGACCGACTCCAAGCAAAATACCATCATTTCCGAGTCGAGCTTTTACGCGCATGGAGGCGGATACGTGCCCTGGGGACGCCAGGAGGGGGATGTCATCGAATTGGTGGCCGATAAGCCGCGCTACGCGCCGGGCGAGACCGCCAAGATCCTGGTCAAGAACCCCTTCGAAGGGGAAGTGACCGCCCTGGTGACCTACGAACGGGATCTCATCCTCCACAACTACACTACCACCCTCAGCGGAAGCGCTCCGGTGATCGAGGTGCCGCTGACCGAAGAGCATCTCCCTAATCTCTACGTCTCGGTGATGCTCTTTCGCGGCCGGGTCTCCCCGGCCACCGCCGAGAACGCCGAAGACATCGGTAAGCCCGCTTTCAAGATCGGCTACCTGGATCTGCCGGTCTCTCCCGAGAGCAAGCGCTTGCAGGTGACCATTGAAACCGACAGCGAACGCTACGGGCCCAACGACGAGGTGACGACGAAGCTCAAGGTGACCGACCAGGAAGGCAAACCGGTGAGGGCCGAACTCAGTCTGACCGCGGCCGATGTAGGGGTGCTGAACCTGATCAATTTCGAGACCCCCGATCTCTTCGACACCTACTACGACAGTTTGCCGTTGGCGGTGCGCACCGCCGAGAACCGGCTGGACGTGATCGGCCAGCGGAGCTACGGAACCAAGGGTGAGGATCAAGGCGGAGGCGGTGGCTACAGCACGCCTCTGCGCAAGAACTTTAAATCGACGGCGGTGTGGGAACCCACCGTGGTCACCGACAGCAACGGGGAGGCCGAAGTGAAGTTCAACCTTCCAGAAAACCTCACCACCTTCCGGGTCATGGCCACCGCCATCTCGGCCGACACCCGCTGCGGTTCAGCCGAGCACGAGATCATCAATACCAAGGCCCTTGTGCTGAAGCCCTCTGCTCCTGCCTTTGCCCGAATGGGTGACGAGTTTCAGGCCGGGGTGCTGGCCGTGAACAGCACCGAAGAAGGCTCTACGCTGGTTCTGGAGATGAAGGCGGAAGGGGCCACCGCAGAGGATTCTAAGCCTCGGGAGATCTTTCTCAAAGCCGGTGAGGAAAGAGAGGTACTCTTTACCTTCAAGCCTCAGGAGGTGGGCACCGCTACCTTGCAATTCTCTGGGAAACTGAGCAATGATACCGATGGAGTGGAGTACCCGGTTCCTATTCAGCTGGCTACGCAGAAAGTAAACCTGGCTCATACCGGAGTCCTGACCGAAGCGGAACTAAAGCAACCGCTCGAGGTCCCCGGTACGGCCGTGCCTCAGACCGCGGAGCTGCAGGTCGACCTCTCTTCCTCGATCCTGCTGGGCCTGGACTCCGGGGTCCTGAGTTTGCTGGAGTATCCCTACGGTTGCTTGGAGCAGAGGCTCTCTCAACTGGTTCCTATGTTGCACGCTCAGGAACTGCTGGTGCGTCTGGAGCTGAGCGGTTGGAACCAGGAAAAGGTCAAGGTGAAAGTCCAGGAGAATCTGGATCTGATCGCGAGCTACACCGATGCCAGTGGGGGCTTGAAGCTGTGGCCAGACTCCACGCTGGTGCACCCCTATCTCACCGCTCGGGCCCTGACCACGGCCCACCTGGCCAAGCAGCGAGGCTACCAGATCAAAGGCACCTGGGTAGATGGCGCTCGGAGCTATCTAAAGAAGTACCTGCACGATCAAACCACCTCCACCTATACCTTTTCGCCCCAGGAAGAGCTGGTGGTCAAAGCGGCCGCGCTGGATGCCTTGACCCGCCACGGTTTCAGCGGAAAAGCTGAGCTGAACAAGCTGATGGATAAGCGGGCCGAGATGCCGGTGGTGGGCAAGGCCTATCTGCTGCAAGTGGCCTACCGGCTGGATGAAAAGGAGAGTACCTCCAAGCTCGCTCAAGAGCTCACCAATAGCATCAAGATTGAGAACGCCACCGCCTATTTTGAGGTCGATTCCTCGAAAATGCCCTGGCTCTTTTCGAGCGATGTGGGGGACACTGGCTTGGTCCTGGAAGCCCTGCTACAAACCGAACAGAAGCTACCCGTTTCCGATAAAGTGGTGACCTGGTTGCTGGAGTCAAGAAACAACGACGGAACCTGGGGTACCACTGCCAACAACGCCGCCGCACTTTCGGCCCTGGTGGCTTATTCTCAAAAGATGGAGACTCCGGACGCCAAGTTCACCGTGAAGGTCAAGCTCGGCGAAAAGGAACTGGGTGAGAAGGCCTCCACCGAAGGGGCGACCTCTCTGACTGCTCCTCTGGACCCCGGCACTAGCACGGAAGCGGTGCTCACAAAGTCGGGGGAAGGCCGGCTCTACTACACCCTGGGCTTGAGCTACCAGGACACCCAGCCCAGTCCTCCGGTGGATGAGGGGCTCACCGTGTTGCGCAGTGTGGTGGATCTGGATGGCAAGCCGGTCCAAGAGTTCCTGGGAGGCAAGCTCTATAAGGTGAAACTGAGCGTGGTGGCTCCGGCCTTGCGCCGCTACGTCATGCTCAAGGATCCCATCCCGGCGGGTTTTTCCGTGGTGAAAACCGACTTTGCCACCGAATCCAGCGAACTGTCGAAGCTGCTCGAGCGGGGCGACCAGCCGAGTTGGCAGACCTTTCACCGCTTCGAGGACTACAATGATCAGGTGCTCTTGTTTTCCGATGCCCTGGCTCCCGGTGAACACACCTACGAGTACCTGGTACGGGCCCAGACTCCCGGAACCTATCTGCATCCGGCAGCGCAGGTCGAGGAGATGTACCATCCGGAGTTGTTCGGGCGCACCTCGGTGAAGACCATCGTCGTGAAGTAGTGAGTTGAAGAGCCGCTGGAAAAAACGGATCGGCCGCACCCTGGCTTTGCTGGGGGTTGCGGCCCTTCTTTTCTTTCTGCCTTCCCTGCCGAATGAATATCGAGAGCTTCGGGCGGATTCTTCTCTAAACCTAACCGACCGCAACGGGGAGCCGTTGCGCCGGAACCTCTCCATTCGGGAAGGCGTGAATAGCTGGATTCCACTGCCGGAGATCCCCCAGACCATGATCGACGCGGTGCTGGTGGCCGAGGACAAGCGGTTCTACTACCATCCGGGGGCTGATCCGCTGGCCATGGTCCGGGCCGCCGCTACCAATCTCCGGCATCGGCGAGTGGTGTCGGGTGCCTCCACTTTGACCCAGCAACTCCTGCGGACCCTGAAGCCCTCCGAGTCGAGAGACTGGCAGGCGAAGCTTCAGGGGGTTTACTGGGCGCTGCGGCTGGAGTTCCGTTACTCCAAGGACGAGATCCTGGAGGCTTATCTCAATCGGGTGGCTTTCGGACCCTCGGTCTACGGAGTGGAGGAGGCGAGCCGTTACTACTTTGACAAGCCGGCAACCGCTCTTTCCCCGGCCGAAGCCGCCGCTCTGGCGGTGACCATCCGCTCTCCCTCGGTGCTGGACCCGTTTACCTCGCAGGGACGGGAAGAACTCTCGCTGTGGACCGAACCGCTGCTTAAAAAGCTGGAAACCCGGGGCCACCTGGAGCCTGAAGCAGCGAAGCGGGCTCGCCGCCAGGTGCTGGAGCTCAATCCGGATCCTCCGCCGTTTCTAGCCCCCCACTTTTGCGATCTGGCCCAACTGGAGGCCCGGGGCAGGCGAGGACGGGTTCGCACCACCCTGGACCTGGGGTTGCAGGAGTTTGTGGAAGGGAGTGTGCGAAACCATCTGACCCTGCTGGCCCAGCACAAAGTGGGCAACGCGGCCGTGGTGGTGGCCGAGGTGGAGAGTGGAAATGTGCTGGCGATGGTGGGCTCCCGGGACTACCACCGCAAGCGAGACGGCCAGCACAACGCGGCCATTTCTCTGCGCCAACCCGGCTCCACCATCAAACCTTTTACCTACGCCCTGTTGCTGGAAAGCACCGGCCACGCCGGAACCATCTTGCCCGATCTCGATCTCTATGAAGACGCCGAGTTGGAGAGTTTTGTACCGGTCAATTACGATCGGCATTTTCACGGCCCGGTGAGTATCCGTACCGCTCTCGGCTGTTCCTACAACGTGCCGGCGGTCAGGGCTCTGGAGAGGGTCGGGGTCTTGAGCTTGCTCGATATCTTGCGCAAGTGCGGTCTGAGCGAACTTAAGGAGACCCCCGAGCATTATGGTCTAGGGCTGACCCTGGGCGACGGCTCCACCAGCCTTTTTCAACTGGTCGCGGCTTACCGGGTGTTGGCCCGGGGCGGCTACTACTCTCCTCTTCAATTGCTTGACCAAACCGATCAGGGGGCCGGCCAGCAGGTACTTTCGGAAAGAGCCTGCTACCTCATCTCGGATGTGATGGCCGACCGCCAGGCCAGAATCGCCAGCTTCGGCACCCCCAATGTGTTGGAGTTTCCCTTCCCGGTGGCGGTCAAGACCGGTACCAGCAAGGGTTATCGAGACAACTGGTGCATCGGCTACACCCCCAGGCACATCGTAGGAGTGTGGGTGGGAAACTCCGATGGCTCGCCCATGCAAGACGTTTCCGGCATCACCGGAGCTGGGCCGCTGTTCAGGGATATCATGCTGCAACTGGGTGAGGGGGGAGAGTTTGGAGTGCCCCGGGATTTGATGCGTCGAAAACTCTGCACCTTGTCGGGTGAGGCCGCCAACGGGCGTTGCCCTTCCACCACCATCGAGCCGGTCTATGCCGAGAAACCGATCGCCGAGTGCCTGGTCTGTGGGGAAGAGAACGGTCGTCTGGTTTATGATCTGCCCAGCCTCTACCGACCCTGGGCCCGAGAGCGCGGACTGCCCTTGCCCGAAGCTGAACCGAGTGGCGGGGAACAACTCCGGTTCGTTTTCCCGTTGACCCACGACGTTTTTCTCACCGACCCGGACCTGGCGTCCGACTACCAGCGGGTGAAGTTGAAGATCGCAGGAGGGGCTCCCCCGTACACCTGGACCGTAGACGGTCAAGAGGTTTCCTCATCGCCTTCCACCTCGCTGTGGTGGAGACTGGAGACGGGACCCCATCGAGTCAAGGTGCGCGACTCCCAGGGCGCGGAGCGGGAACTCCCGCTGGAAGTGGTGGGACGGTAAGCCTCCTGGATGTTTATAAATTTGTAAAGACCCCGATGTCATTCAACGCTAAAGTGGATCAATGACTCACAGCAGGCCACTCCATGCGGATACTTAGTCAGGTCAATAGCCTGACTTCCACCCGCTACGAACGATCGTCGAGATTGCAGCCCGAAAGCGCCCCGGCAGCTTCTTCATGTTTGCCGGCGCCCACCTCGCGCAGTGTGCTCTCTATTCCGATTTTCAGGATGCTCTGGATCGCCACCCTGGTTTCCAACGTAGGTACCTGGACGCAAGAGGTGGCGAGTTCCTGGTTGATGACGGAGATGGCCCCCGACCCGGTCATGGTGTCGCTGGTGCAGGCGGCCACCGCTCTGCCCATGTTCTTGCTCGGGCTTCCGGCCGGGGCCCTGGCCGACATGGTGGATAAGCGCCGCTGGTTGATCGCGACTCAATCCTGGATGCTGCTCTCGGCTGCGGTCATGGCCATCGTGACCCTGGGCGGATTCATGAACCCGTGCTTGCTCCTGCTCGGTAGCTTTTGTCTATCGATAGGAACGGCCCTGAACTCTCCAGGCTGGCACTCCGTGACCCCGGAGATCGTGCCCAAGGAGTCCCTCCACGTGGCCGTGACCCTCAACGGGGTCGTGATCAACTGTGCCCGGGCTATTGGACCTGCCATCGGAGGCCTGGTGGTGGTCAAATTGGGCGCCGGTGCGGCTTTCTCTTTAAACGCGCTCTCTTTCCTCGCGGTGGTTTTTGTACTGCATCGTTGGAGACGGGAAAATCCGTTGGAAGAAGCCCCGGTCGAGCCGTTCGTTTCGGCCATGCGCGTCGGACTCCAACACGTCCGTCATTCCCCCTTGATGCGAGTGGTGATAGCCCGAACCGCGATCTTGATCTTCGCCTCGAGCGTGGTCTGGGCTTTGCTTCCACTCCTGTGCAAAGAGGTCTTCGGTTTTGGACCTCGGGGTTACGGCATGCTTTTGGTGGCCAATGGAGTGGGCGCGATATTTGGTGCCATGGTGGTGCTCCCGAGGCTACGACAATTCTTAAATGTGAACCAGATCGTGGGTGCGGCCTGGCTGGGGTTCATCCCCACGCTCCTGGTGCTCTATTCGTCTGCTCACCCGGCAGTGCTATTTGCCGCCATGCTCTGGGGCGGGGCCTGCAACTTGTGCATTCTCAGTAGTTTCCATCTGACGGCCCAATCGGTGGCACCGGATTGGGTGCGAGCACGGGCCATGGCGATCTACCTGCTGGTGTTTTTTGGCGCGACCTGCTTCGGTAGCATTTTCTGGGGGGCAGTGGCTCGGGAAGTGGGAATGCACAACTGTCTTTTACTGGGGGCGGCGTTTCTGTTGCAGGGACTCTTTACGACTCTTTTTACCCCCCTGAAAACCGGCGAGCATCTCGACCACCGGCCCGCGCACTGCTGGCCCGAACCCGACTTCAAGGTGGACATCCCCCTCCAACACGGTCCGATCCTGGTGACCGTGGAGTTTCAGATAGCGCCCGACGACGCGGAGGCTTTCCGGGAGGCCATGGAGGAGGTTCGAAAGATCAGGTACCGCAACGGCGTGCGCTGGTGGAGTCTGTACCTGGTTTTGGAAAACCCAACGCTTTACCGGGAAGTCTACCTGGAAGAAACCTGGGCCGCCCATGTGCGCCAGCACCAGCGCATCTCTCAGACCGAATGCGAGATTTCAGACAGGGCTTACCGCTACCATCGCGGTCCCGGAAAACCGGTGGTCTCCCATTCAGCGATCTGTGACCACGAGTTTCCGGCTTAAGAGGCTCGGGCGATCTCGTGTCTGGCGTAAGTCACGCGGCCCGAACGGTCGCAAAGGGTCACTGTCTCCACTTCAATCACGCCGTTCTGCAGAGGGGTCTCCCAAACGTGGGTTTCAACTCCCTCTTGATCCTGAAGCCAGAGACCCAGTTCTCGATTGAGAGAACGGATCTCCACGGCTCGACGCAAGGCTTCTACCTGGGCCGAGCTGGAGTTAAATCCAAGGTCTTTGTAGTTAATGGTGTATTTCATCGCCAAGTCTCCTGACCACAAGCTATCGAGCGTCCATCAAAAATCTGTTAAACCCGGATGCGGGTGCTCAGGCCGGGGTGGCGTTGAAGAGGGCCAGTTTCTGAAATTGAGGGCTGGAGTTCAGGAGTTCTGCAAAGGTTCCGCGGCCCACGATTTCACCTTGTTCTAAAACCAGAATCTGATCGCAGGGCTGCACCGAGGAGAGACGATGAGCGACGGTGATCAAGGTGCAGTCGTTGGTCAGCTCTTCCAGAGTTTCGATGATCCTCTGCTCGGTGGCCTGGTCTAGTGCGCTGGTCGCTTCGTCGAGCAAGAGCAGGGTGGGCTTTCGGTAGAGGGCCCGGGCGAGGCCTACCCGTTGCCGCTCTCCGCCAGAGAGCCGGGTTCCGCGTTCGCCCAGTCTAGTTTCAAGAGCCTGGGGCAGGCTTTTCAAGAAATCACCCAGGCCCGCCATTTCACAAACCTTCCACACCAGTTCGTGATCGATTTCGGCTGGAGGCACTCCGAAGGCTACGTTTTGAAGGACGCTTTCGTCCAGCAAGATCACTTCCTGGGGTACCACCCCGAGGTGAGATTGCCAACTCTTGACCACCCTGTTGTCCAGCCTGGAAGAGCCCACCACGATCTGTCCTTCATCGGCCCGAAGTAGTCCCGAGATAAGGTCGAGAAGGGTGGTCTTGCCGGCCCCGGTGGTTCCCACCACCCCGTACCAAGAACCTCGCGGTATCTCCAGGTTGACGCCCCTCAAGGCCTTGCGATCGGTATCGGCGTAGGCAAAGGAGAGGTCCTTAAGTTCCACTAGATTGGCGCAGTTCTCCAGCCCTTGTACGGGCTCTCCCACCAGGGGATCTTCCGGCTTGGCATCTAGAAGATCTTCGATCTGGTCCACCAGGTGAGAGTCGAACTTGATCCTGGTATATATCCCGAATAGTTCATTGATAGCCGGCACGATCCGGTAGCCAGCCATGGTGTATAGAGTGAGCTGGGGGAGGAGTGAGTCGAAATCCTCGGCTCCCATGACCAGATAAACCGAAAGAGACAGGATTCCAGCGAAAGTCATCCATTCCAAGAAAGCTCGGACCGTGTCTACATAAATCCCGTGGTAGACCATGCCCCTGGAAGAGTCCGTGGCGTGCCGAGAAAAACGCTCCACAAAAAAGTCTTCTCGAGCAGTGGTCTTGACAAAGCGGATGCTGGTGATGGCTTCGTGAGCAGCCACCCGGCGAGCAGCATCGGAGGCGTGGGCTCCTCGGCCTCGTTCGGTCAACGTTTTCAGGGTGAAGAGCCGGACCAGCCCGTAGGCGACCAGCACCAGGAGGAGTCCGATCGCGGTGACCAGAGGATTCACCCAAAATAGAGCCAGGCTGAGGGTGACGGCCACGGCAAAGTGTCCGGCAGCAGCCAAAAATCCGTTGATCAAGCTCTGGGTTACGTGGATTGAACCTATTATGCGATGAAGTTCGCCAGAGTTTTGCTTGAGAAACCAGGGATAAGATTGGGCCAGACAGTTCTGGAAAAGTCGGGTGCTGATCTCCCGGTCCTGCACCCACACAAACTGTGAGCGCAGATAGGTCTTGGCCATGGTGTAGCAGTGGACCAGGCCGAGAACTCCAATGGTGATGACCAGGCCGAACTTCAGTTGCTCCACGGGTTGATCCGCTCCGCTCATCCCGATCAGAAAGCTCAAGGGCCCGCCGCTCAATTTTTCTCCTTTGGATGCGACCAGGCCCATCATTTCGGCGGTGGTGGCGATGCCTCCCAGTTCCACGAATCCACCAGCCAGGACCATTACCAAAAGCAACAGGAAGTGGGACCTGGCTTCCACTTGGACCAGTTTCCACAGTTTGCTGATCATTTGCCCAGCAATCTAGCCGGAAGCCTCTCGAAAAAACGCCACAAAATCCCGGCCCCGTAGCCGAACGGGATGGCGCACGAAGTGAGGATCAATAAGAAGAAGGCGCGTACGGTGCCGATCTCTTTGGCTCCCCGATAGCAGTCGATGAACACCAAAACCGCCCCCGTGCCCACCACCAGCAACCAGAGCCACCTGGTGGCGGGATGCCAACAGGCAGAAAGTAGAAAAACGATGAGCAGTGACGGGGCCAGGTGAGGCCATTCGAAAGTCGAGGGGTCTTTTTCCCAGATATCAAATCTCCGGCGGCCGCTGAGAAACTGTTTTTTGGCGTGCAGGGCGATATCCGCCCGACGTTCGTGCCAGGCCAGAGCCTCCGGGAGATAGAGAAATCGAGCGCCGGCCACCTTGACCCGATAGAGCCACTCCTTGTCTTCTCCGGTGTCGTGGAACCTCTCGTCGAATTGGCCTGCCTGTTCCAGGAAAAGGCGGGAGATCGCCATGTTGCCTGTACCAGGCAGGTAGGTCACCAGGTTGGTGTCTCCGCGCCGGAGCCCTCCGTTGGTTAGGACCGAGTCCATGGAGTATCCGATACAGCGGCTCTCCAGGGGAGCCGACACCGGCACTCGATCGGGTCCCCCGGTCACATCGGCAGTATTGGATGTGATGGGCTCTAACAACTGCTCTACCCACTCAGGGGGCGCCCACATGTCGCCGTCGATGAGCGCGATCACCTCTCCCTGGGCCATCAGAAAACCACGATTGCGCGCCCGCGCAGCCCCACTCCGGGACTCCAGAGAGTCGAACCGGAGGGCGGGGTACTCCTGACTTAGGGTCTGCAGAAGAACCAGTGTCCCATCCGTCGAAGCGTCGTCAACGACGATCACCTCCAGATTGCTCCAGCTCTGTAGAAAAAGTGACCTTACACACTTTTCCAGAGTCGGACCATCGTTGTGGGTGGGTACGATGATACTTACCAGCGGTCTCATAACGGGGCCTTATTCTGCCAAATCTTTTCCCAATCGTAAAGCTCCGCGAAACTCGGATTGGGCTTTACCACCGCACCGCACGGTAATCGATTGATCCAGTCGGCCATGGTTTGAAAGTCGTCAGTGACGGTCAGGGCCTCACCGGTAGCGCAAAGATCGATACCCTCGGCCCCGCAGGCGGTACTCACAACCGGGCGCTCACAGGCGACCGTTTCCAGGATCTTCATGCGCGTTCCGCCCCCCGACAGGATCGGAACGACCAGACCGTCGCAGTCTCGGACCAACTGGTGGATGTCCTCCACAAAGCCCTGGAATTCGAGTCGGGGAAAACGTTCTCGCAGGCCCTCGCCCCCTCGCCCGGCCACCAGGATCCGGATCTCCGGGTCTACCAGAGGGGCGATCTCGCGGCCCAGAATCTCCACCGCCTCGGTGTTCGGTGGATAGTCCAGAACCCCGAAAAAAAGGACTTTCTTGTGGGTCCGTTCTTCCCCACGACCAGACCCCTGGAGCCCCGCAAAATCCACCCCGTTAGGAGCCACCACCACCTTGTCGGGAGGAAGCCGAAAAGTTGAAATCAAGCGGTTCCGATCTTGCTCGCTCACACAGGTCACGTGGTCTGCGAGTTTGAGTATGAAAGCCTCCAGAAGAAAGATGAGCCGCCAGAGTTTGTGACCGTAGCGCTTGCTGCAGTGCCACTCCACGTTGTGCTCGTCCATCCAGAAGGGCAATCCAGTGGCGAGTTTTAGCAGGGCCCCGTGCAGTCCGGCGATGAGGCTACTGGCCACGATACCTTGAAGGCGGTTATCTCGAACACAGCGCCAGACGCGCCCCAAAAAAAACGGATCGAACAGAGCCGGGAGCCCCTCTTTGCGGAGGGGTACCTCGCCGGCAAATTGGGGGCCGCCGTGCAGGCCCACGAAACTCCCCCAGAGCTGGTGTTTCTTGGAGAGCGCTTCGGCCAGGTAGTGGTTTCTCACCACGGCGCCGCCGTAGAGAGGACGGGGTGGAAACGGTGATAGGAACAGTAATCGCACGACCAGGAGTTTGTACCTGGAGATGGGAAGCCCTGGTACTTCTATGAGCGACAAATGGCCAGAGCTCCCGGAGGGCAGGCGAGCCTATCTCGGGGTTGGTCTCCTCTTTTTCCTTTTGTGGTTCGCGGCGAGAGCCTACGCCATCTATCCGCTGCTCACCGTGGACCCGGACCAACCGCGGCTCTCCGGGGCTGATAGCTATTTTCACCTGAGGCACGCCGAAAGCGTGCTGGAGCACTACCCCCAGATCCAGCGATTCGACCGAATGGCCACTTTTCCCCATGAAGTCAAGGGGATCAACCAGGGCCTGTACGATGTACTGGTGGCTACCCTCAGCAAACTGAGTTTTCAGACCCTCAGTCCGGCTGCCATCCTGGTCTGGTTTGCCCCCTTACTTTCCGGAGTCGCGGCGCTCTTGCTCGCGCATTGGCTTGCCCGCACCGAATCGTCGCACTGTGCGCTCGTTTTTCTACTCCTGATCCTTTCCTTTCCGGGAGCCCTCTCCCACGTCACTGCCCTGGGCGATGGCGATCACCACGGCTGGGAAGTCTTTCTCCAGGTGCTCCTCTTGCTCTCTTTAGATTGGTGTTTTAAAGAGAAGAGACCGATCGTAGCCGCCCTGGTTCCAGGACTTCTCCTGGGTCTCTTTTTCCTGAGTTGGGCCGGTTCACCGTTGCACCTTTTCTTCGTGGGTCTTTCGCTCTATGCGCTGGCCTTTTTCCCTCACCCCGAGCAGAGTCTAAAGCGACTGGCAGGCAAGGCAGCGATACTCGGAACCACCATCCTGGGCATACCGCTACTCTTTCAGAAACTCGCCCCGTCTTACATTCCCTGGGATGTTCCGTTGCAGGTCTTCGTGGTGGCCGGGGCTGCCCTGGTTGTCGGATTCCCTGCTTTGCTATGGGTGGCGCAAAAGGTACCGGCCAACCGTCGCACCCTGGGGGCTCTGCTGGGACTGCTGCTGGGGTTACTCGTCATACGGCTCTTTCCGGCCTTGTGGGGCACCTTTGTCGACTTCATCAGCCCTCGCAGCACCACCATCTCCGAGCACGCAGCGGTGAGCCTGAAAAGTCTGTTCCGTTGGTTCGGCGTGCTCCCCGTGGCATTGCTGGTCGGACCGCTCCTGCTGTGGTATCAAAGACGCTTACAAACCTACCTGTTTCCTCTGATTTACGGGCTCGGGCTGGTCCTTTTCTGGTTTTATACTCGGGACTTCAACTACTACGCACCCTATTACATCGCCATGTTTGCCGCTTGCTGTTTGGCCCGCCTGCCCTGGCGGTCCTGGACCCCGGCTTTTCTGCTCTCGATCGCCGCTTTATCGGTACTGCCCTTTCCCCACCAGGCAAAACCCTGGTTGACTCCCGACAAGGCCAGTGAACTGATGATCCACACCAACGGCCTGGATGAAGCCTCACGCTTTCTGGTGGAAGTAAAGCAGCAGAGCCAGGCCGACTACGGCCTGCTTGCTCCCTGGGATCTGGGAAATCTTTTGAGCTACACCAGTCAGACCGGGGTGGCTTACAGCCAGACCCACTCGGGCGAACTGGCCAGGATTTTCTACTCGCCGGAGTCGGACCGCCTGGACAACGTCATGCAGGATCGAAACCTCCGCTTTTGTCTGATCCCTTCGCGCAACGTGGAAGACAAACTGGGAGCGGAGTTCTTGCTGACGGGCCATCAACCCAAAGAGCTGATGAGGAAGGGACCGACGGTGGAGTGGAAAGGGGTGAAAGTGACCTTGCCGACCTTTAACGAGAAGTTTTATTCGCTCAATATCATTCGCCTGTTCGACAGATTGGCGCGGGACATGGGACACTTTCGACTGGTTTTCGAAAGCCGCCAGAGGATGGTTCGTTGCGTCAAACTCAGCGACAACATGAAAACGTTCTCCTTCCAGGCTCTTCAAGTCAACGACGAGGAGGCCCAGGCTCTGGCTCCCATGTTTAAAGTGAAGAACGAGGTGCTACCGACCTCTCGGGGGCTTCTGGTCAATCCTCGTTTGAGCCCCGACGTACGAGTCTTTGAGTACGTGCCGGGTGCTTTGTTGACCGGCCGGACGCAAAAGCCCGGACAACAGGTGACGGCACACCTCAGCCTCTCCTCTCCCTACTCGAAATCTTCCCGAGTGGTGAATTGGCAGGTGAGATCCGAGGAAGACAACTCTTTTCAGTTGCGTCTTCCGTATCCCACCGCCCGCTCGCTATACGATATCGAGGGCTCGATCGTGGTCAATGGCCCTTATCAGGTCGAATGCGACGGAAAGGTGTACCACGTATCGGTGACCGAAGAGCAGATTCAGTCAGAAGCGGAGTTACCTCTGAGCGAGTTCCCCCTGACCACGAAGGATGGACGTGATACTACTAAACGCTCATAAAATCGAGTACTCTCTACCAGGTCGCGAACTCCTGAGCAATGTCGATCTGACACTGGTCAAGGGTGAGAAGGTCGGTCTGGTGGGCCGTAATGGGGCCGGGAAATCGACCCTGCTTCGGATATTGAGCGAGCAGCTAAAACCCGACTCAGGGGACCTCACCCTCCGTGGTGGAACCCGTTTGCGCTATCTGGACCAACTGCCTGAGCTTCGGGCGGACTCTGGTCTCACTCTACGGGAGGCGGTGTGTCTCGGCTGCCAAGACTTGACCCGATTGAGGGCTCGCTACGATGCGCTGTGCCAGGAGTTGGAAGCCCGTCCGCAACGACAGGACGCTCTATCCGAGGAGATGAATCGACTCACCGATCAATTGACCACTCACGACGCCTGGGACTTGGAGACTCGAGCCGATACTCTTCTCACCACCGTGGGTTTCAGCGATCCCACCCGCCCGGTGGCCAGGCTGAGCGGGGGAGAAGCCAAGCGGGTGGCGCTGGCTCAGACCTTGCTGGTCCCTCCGGACATCCTGCTCCTGGATGAGCCCACCAACCATTTGGATATCGCCACCATCGCCTGGTTGGAGAAGTTTTTGAAGGGGGCGAACTTCACCGTCTTGATGGTCACCCATGACCGATTTTTTCTGGACCGGGTGTGTGAGCGGATCGTGGAGGTGGCCGATTTCACCCTGCAGAGTTTTGCGGGCAACTATTCCCAGTACCTGGATCTCAAGGCTGAGAGAGAGGCTCAGAAGGCCCGCCGTCAGGAGCGCTTCGACAATATCTTGCGCCAGGAGAAAGCCTGGCTGCGCCAGGGTCCCAAGGCTCGCTCCACCAGGCAGAAAGCCAGACTGCAGCGAGTGCAAGCCATGCTGGAGCACGGCTCCGGGGTGATCGAAGAGCCCGGACAGACCGAAGACCAGGCCTGGGATCTGGGAACCCGTCGACTGGGCAAGAAGGTCGTGCAACTGGAGATTCAGGAGCACCGGATTCTGAAGCCTTATTCTTTCCGGTTGGAGCCGGGAGAGCGGGTGGGTTTGGTGGGGGCCAACGGTTCGGGGAAGACAACCTTTCTGGACCTTTTGGCGGCCCGACTGGAGCCAGAGCAGGGTACGGTGGAGATCGGGGAGACCGTGCAGACGGGTTACTTCGATCAGCACACCGACCGCTTGGGCCACCTGGACCCGGAAACCCGGGTTCTCGACGCGCTGAAAGATGTGGCGCATTTCGTCCCGCTTTCCAATGGAAAAGAACTCACGGCGGCGCGCTTGCTGGAGATGTTTCTGTTCACCGGCTCTCAGCACGCCACGCCCCTACGGCGCCTGTCGGGAGGAGAGCGCAAGCGCCTGGAGTTGCTGCGGATCCTGATGACCCGACCCAACCTCATTCTGGCCGACGAGCCTACCAACGATCTGGACATCGACACCCTCTCCCGCCTGGAGTTCTTCCTGGACGGTTTTCCGGGTTGCCTGGTCGTGGCGAGTCACGATCGATTTCTTCTACAGAGATTGTGCGACCGAATACTGGTGTTTCGAGACGGTTGGATCGAGGAAACGACTCCGGCGGTTTTGGATGAGGTTGACGCCGAGTTTTTCCTGCGCAAAGAAGCAGCGCCGACCCCTACAACCCAGGTTCCCAATGAGGTGCTGGAGAGCCCGGCACGTAGAAAGCTGTCCTACAAAGAGCAGCGGCAGTTGGCGGAGCTGGAGGAGGCCATTCCCCGCTGGGAGGAAGAGATCACCACGCTAGACGATGAACTTGCGGAAGTGGCCGGACAGTACGGTAAAGTGAAGGAACTTTTCAAAAAGAAGCTGGAGCTCGAACAGAAATTGGAGCAAGGCATGGAGCGGTGGGCCGAGCTGGAGGAGCTCAAAGAAAGTCTGCAGTGAACTTTTTCCAGACTCTTTGCCCTTGACTGTCCTCCACCGCCTCTAGCAGTCGTTGCAGTCCCCGGCCCACGGAGTACCGCTCCCGATGGCGGGAGCGATATTCATAAACGATGAGGGCAACCCCCGTCAGGCCCCCCAACCAAAATGCGAGCTTTCCCCCAAGCCAGGGGGCAGCCACTCCGGCCAGGGCCAGGCTGCCGGCCAGCAGGAGAGTCCAGCAGCCCATAGTGGACCGCTCGATCCGGGGAGTGTAGCGGTTGTATTCCCCCACCAGCATCTCCAGAGAGGGTTGGATGTCCCGGCAGGCCTGCTCCAGGAGTTCTTCCATCCGGTCCTCCCGGCACAGCGGGTCTCCTACCGTGTCTTTCGGGGCGGCCAGGAAAAGGGTGAGGGCCAGGGTGTCGCAGGGCCAGTCAAAATCGTGATGGGCGATCCGGGTGCCTTGCCAGAGCCAGATGGCCCGGGAGGGTACGGGTTTCTTGTGCTGGGTCAGGGTCAGCACGCTCCGGGCGGAACTACCGGCCACTCCTTTTCCCATCAGACAGGTCCGGAAAGTCCCGAAGGTCAACTCGTTGCGCGCCAGTCCTTGCTCGTCTACCCCCTTGAACGACTCTCCGAGCGGCACCCCCCCTTTTTCATCGGCCCAGGCCCAGAGGCCCACCGAGAGGCCTGGCTCCGGCCTTCGGAAGGCCTTGATCTCCGGTCCGCAAAAGACCCGGGTTCGGTCGCTGCAGCAGTAGCGCTCCAGCCCCTGCTGAAGGGTCTCTGGCAGCTTTGCCGGTAGCGGGCCGGGGAGTTCGAGCAGGAGAAGAAAGCTCTCCGGTTCTAGCCGGGCCTGGCCCCACAGGGTCTTCGAAGCTTCGAGTCGGACCGCTCGAGGCTCCTGGTCGGCCGGACCGGCGGCTGCCAGCACCACTTTCTTCAGACCTTTATCAAGACTTGCTCGAACCGCCTTCTGCAGCGCCGCTTCCCCGGGATCGGGGGAGACTTCCTCTGCTCGGAGTCGTTCCACGAACCCCTCGAGCCACTCCCGCCGGTCTCCCGCCCCCCGAATCTCTACCTTGAGCCCGCCTTCAAATTCAACGCGAACTTCCCCAGCCTGCCACAGGTTGGCGACCTGCACCAGGGGCAGCAAAACATCTTCTATCATCTCTTGTTCGGGCAACAGCGTGTTCTTTCGAAAGCCGTTGAGGCAAACCTGGTGGTGGTTTGATCCCAGGGTTCTAGCCTCGAAATAAGAACCACTCCCCATGGTAAACCACTACTACCTCATGCGCCACGGGGAAAGTCTGGCCAATCGGCAGAGTTTGATCATTAGCGATCCGAAAGCTGGACGAGAGCTTTACGGATTGAGTGATAAGGGAAAAGAGCAGGCCCGCGCTGCGGCTCAGGAGAGCTCCTTGCCGCGCTACACGATGATCGTGTCCTCGGACTTCTGCCGGGCCCGGGAGACGGCCCAGATCGTGAAGGAAACATTGAAGTGCAAGCCCGAAATCACGCTTCAGCCGGGGCTGCGGGAGCGCTTTTTCGGAAAACTCGAGGGGCGGGCTACCGAGGAATACAAGTTGGTCTGGGTCGCCGACAGCAAGGACCCGCATCACACCCCTTACGGCGCCGAGTCGCCGCGCCATCTGGCTTACCGGTTGCGGCGAGTCATCGAGGGGTTGGAAAAGCAGTACCAGGGGGCCACCATCTTGCTGGTATCCCACGGCGACCCTTTGCGGTTTCTGCAGTTGGAAATGGCGGGTCGAGACCTGACCGAGCACATGGAGATCAAGCACTTTCAACCCGCAGAGATTCGCCAGTTGGGGGAGTTGGTCTCCTAAAGGCTGAGCGGTTCGAACCCCTTCACGTTGACAAACCGGTCAGGCTTCGGGTTGATATCGGGAACGTTCAGGAATAGTTCCCTGAGTTTTAGGGACTGTTTGCCGGTCAATTCCTCCAGGACCGCCCGGAGGTTGGCAAGTTGCTCAGAATCTCGCTTGATCTTATCCCTGGCCTTTAAAAGTGCCGAGGAAAGCTCCGGTCCCATCACCGATTCTTTCACGTCAAAGCCCCGAGACAAGCTCACCGTGTCTCGAACGAGATCGCGCCAGTAGCCCGCCGCAAAGCGTGGGGTCACACCCAGGGCTTCGGCCTGCTTGGCGCTCACGGTAGCCAGAAGTTCCGGGCCCCACTCCACCTTCGGACCGTGCATGTGGGCGTAAAAGACCACCACTTCGTTGCTCTTGCTGTGCCGCCCCATCTTGATGTCGGCTGTTTCCAGTCCGGTACCGCCGCAAGCGATGCAGGGCTGGTGATACATGGCGTTGAGCCGACTGGCAAGCTTTTGCGAACGATCGACTGCTGTGTACTCGTTACTCGGGCTGACCTCGAACAGGCCGATATCTTCACCCAGCAGCACGGCTTGCTTGCCGTTGACCTCGCCCGCTCGGAAGATGTCGATGTTCAGGCTGGCTTCGTAGGTCCCGATGGATTTGGCAGGGCCGCCATAAAACGGACTTTGCGAATCCTGGTACCACTTGTAGGCGTATCCTCCCAGACCGATCACCAGAAACAAGATCACCAGCGCACTGACTGGCACCCCGGAGCGTCGAGGTTCCTCAACCTTTGCCGTCTCTTTAGGAACCTCGCGCCCTAATGCCCGGAGCAGAGCGTTGCGCATCTCCCTGGTACTCTGGTAGCGATCCTGGGGCTTAAAGGAGGTCGCCTTAGTAATCACTTTTTCCAGTTCCGGACTTACCCGGGGGTTTAGCTCCCGAACCGGGGCGAACTGAAAAGCCCCGATCTGCTTGCGTCGCCCGCCGGTGAGTAATTCGTACAGCGATGCACCCAGGGTATAGATGTCGGAGCGGGCATCGGTTTCAGCCCCTCCGTAGTGCTCGGGCGAGGCGGTAGCGGGGCTGCCCATCAACTCGGTGTCCTTGGCTCTGGCTCCTTTGTGCAGCCGGGCAATTCCGAAATCGATCAGGCAAACCTTGCCGTCGTGCAGCATGACGTTTTCCGCCTTGAGATCGCGGTAGATGACGGGCGGTTCCTGGGCGTGCAGGTAGTCGAAGATTTCGCAGAGCTGGATCCCCCACTCGGCCACCGTTTCGGGTTCGGCCAGGTTGTTCGGGTTGAGATAGGTCGAGAGAGGGGTTCCGTTGATGTAGTCCAGGACCAGGTAGTAGTAGCCGTCTTCATTAAAAAACGCCTCGAAGTTCACCACCCCGGGATGCTTCAGGCGTTCCAGTAAGTTTTTCTCAGAGATGAGAGACGGCACTTCCCGAGTGTTGGAGGCCGCCACCTCTTTCAAGACCACGGTCTTGCCTTGAGCCTCGCTCTTGTAGACGCAACTCATGCCCCCCGAAGCGAGGTAGAAGACCTTGTAGCCACCCACCACCGAGCCGTCCTGGAGAGCCGTGCGGCCGGTCCCGTCACCTAAGTCTCGTCTCTCGTTCACTGTTTTTGCCCCCTATTTGTCTTCGGGAATTCCGAAGGGTAGTCTGGTAGGAAGATCCGCCACCACGTAAACTGTAACCGCCAGAGTGGCCACACAGTTCCTGAAATCCTCCTGGTCGATCTTGTCCAGAGTGTCGGCCGGGCTGTGGTGATACCAGAAGTAGCGCTCGCTCTGGTGAGTGAGAGCAGCCCCCGGTACTCCTTCTTTCATCAGCGGTCCGATGTCGGCGCCCCCGCCCGGGGTGCGTACAGACATCTCTCCCACCGAATCCTTCAGCAAGCCGAGCACCTCTTGCAAGGTCTCCAGAGCCTTTTTCTGCCCGCTGAAGGCGTACCCTGTAGGGTGAAAGGTTCCGTAATCCGATTCAATGGCCAGAACGTGATTCTTGAGCTCAAGATCTTGCAAATCTCGATAGGCCCTGGCTCCCTGTAAGCCGTTCTCTTCATTGGTCCAGAGCACCACCCGAATGGTACGCTTCGGCTTTAGGCCAAGATCTTTCAGGATTCGCAGGGCTTCCCAGGTCATCAGGCAGCCGCCCGCGTCGTCGTGGGCCCCTTCCCCGATGTCCCACCCGTCGATGTGCCCTCCCAGCACGATCACTTCCTCGGGATATTCGGAGCCTCGAATCTCGGCGATCACGTTGCGGGAAACAGCATCCGGATACTCCCTGGTCTCCAACACCAGACGCACTTTCACCTTCACGCCCTTCTCTTGAAGGCGATGAAAATGCATGGCGGCCTCGGGCGTGATGGCCCCAAAAGGAACCTTGTTGCTCTCTTTGTCGTAGTACATCACGCCGGTGTGCGGGGTAGCCAGCGAATTCGGCGTGACCGAACGGAGTAGGGCCGCCACTGCACCGGCGTCGGCGGCCCGGGAGGCTCCAGTTATACGATATCCCACCGTCTCCCCGTAGGTGGTGAAGGGTACGTTGAAGACCACGATCTTGCCTCTGGCTTCTTCGCGCCGTTGATCCAGCTCTTCGTAACTCTCCACCACCAGAAGCTCGGCTTCGATGCCTTCGGCCGGGGTTGAAACCGAGCCCCCGAGGGCCATCACGGTCAACTCTTCGGGCTTTTCCTTCAAAACCGTCAGCCGTTCAACCCCGCGCTCCCAGTGGGGCACGATGACTTCCTGGGTGGTCACCCGGTCGAATCCGTCAGCCTCCATCTCTTCCAGGACCCAGTCGATCGCCTCTTCCAGCGCAGTGGTCCCGGAAAGGCGGTGAGGGTAGAGCGTGCAGATGGTGCTGAGCCGCGCCCAGCCAAGCTCCGAGGTTCGCGCTTTCTCCACGATGGAGTCGGCGGTTTGTTGATAGTCGGAGACTTGTTGAGCCGCGATCGGCTGCAGGAGCAACAGGCACAAAAACCCGAGAATAAAGACTTTCAAAATGACCTCCAGCGGCGAAATTTAAGAGTTCAGGCGACCCGCGGCGGGCAGGAGCTTCAAGGCCAGGCTCTCCTGGAGCTGCTCCATCATACCCTCGAACACCTGGTAGCCGCGCTCTACAAAGACTTCTTCGGGTTTGCGTCCGGTCATGGATTCGAAGTGGATGCCGTCTCTCAATTGATCCATGTTTTCCAGGTGCTCCTGCCAGGCTCCGTCGAGCTGCCCCAGGGTGGCGCGCCGCAGCTTCTCCGGGGAGAGATTCGGATTGCTCAAGAGGCTTTGAATCTGGGGGAAGAGGATCTCTTCGAGTTCATCGGACTTGAGCTTGCCGGAAGCAGAAGTCGGCAGAGAGACCGGGATCTTGTGGTCGTGGGCCAATTCCCGGACGGCCTCACGAACCTCCGAGGCCTGGTATTTGCCCTTCGCGCCCAACCGCTCCCGAACCAGGTTCGCGAACCCTCGAGTACTGAAGTCGGCCACGAACTCAACCGGATCCTCCTGGCCGGTCAGCACGCTCTCCCTCATTTTGTAAAAGGTCTCTCGCTGGATCCGGTTCACGGCGTCGTACTTGTGGGAGTTTTCCCGCTGTTCGAAGTGCTGGTTTTCTACCCGTTCTTGAGCCTTGTCCATCAAGTGGTTGACGGTGTCCGAAGAAATGCCCTGGCCGGCATCACCGAATAAACCCAGTAGCGATTCGAACCGCTCGCTTCCAAAGATTCGAGGAACATCGTCTTCCAGGGAGAGGAAAAATTTGCTATCTCCAGGGGCTCCCTGGCGACCGGCCCTACCGATCAACTGGTCATCGATCCGCCGGGAGGCGGCTCGCTCGGTCCCGATCACGTAGAGGCCCCCGGTGGCAAAGTCCGCGCCGTCGAGAAACTCACCCTCGGTCGGTTTGAGGGGTTGCTTTTCCACTCGGAGCAACACCTGACCCGGTTTCGCCTGCTGCTCCGGGGTGCGGGCTATCACGGTCTCGATGTGGTCTTCTAGCAGGCGTTGAATCTTGGTGGCTTGCGACTCTTTTTGCACCGATACGGTGACCGGCTGGCCGTTTGAAGCCGGTTCGAAAGCGGCCTCGGCGAGGCGCTCGATGGCGATCAGGTCGGGCTTGATGTTGGCACCCCGCCCGGCCATATTGGTGGCCACCGTGATCACCCCGGAACGTCCGGCCAATTCGATCATGGCGTTCTCTTTTTCCTTGCCCTCACACACCATCGGAAGCGCCTCCAGGCCCAGTCCGCGATCCAGGAGCTGCTCGGCGGCTTCACTCAGACCTTTGCTACCGGCCGCCTCCAGGATCACCGGCTCACCCTCGGCAAAAAGCTCCAGAACCCGGGGCACCAGGTCGGCCAGGTCGTTCTCCTCTAGTTTGAAGCGGTGAGCCTTTCCCACGGTGTGTTCAGCGGCATCGATGTGGAGCAGACCTTCCGGTGCCGGCTGCTCTCGGTTCTTGCGTACTCGGATCTGTACCCCCCGGGCCTCGGGGTCCACCCGGTCGGTCATCACCGGGCCGGCGCTCTCAAGCCAGGCTCGTACCTGCTCGGCATCTTCGGGCCGGTCGGTGTCGATCAGAACCGGCTTGCCTTCGGCGAGAGCAGAGAACGCCAAAAAAGCCATCTTCTTGTAGTTCACCGGATCGGGCTGGACGCTATCGCCGCGCTCCCCGGTGGTCAGAGTGATGGTGCCACTCCGCCCGGCGTTGGAGTCGTGGAAATCTTCCCCGCCTTTGACCCGCTCGGCGTTTAAAATCTGCAGCTTGTCAGGGGGCCATCCTGCCTTCAAGAGACGGGCCGCCACCTCCCGGTTGGAGTTCACGCTGACCGTACCGACCAGGATCGGGCGACCCTCGGAGGCTGCCTTCATGGCCTCTTCCACCACCGCCTGGAACTTGGTCTCTTTGTTGGCAAAGACCAGGTCGGGGTGGTCGGTTCGGATGACCGGCTTGTTGGTGGGGATTTCGATCACATCCAGGCCGTACAACTTGAGAAACTCGGCCTCGGACGTCTTTCCGGTCCCGGTCATTCCGGCCTTGCGCTCGTACTGGGCGATCAATTCAGGCATGGTGATCTTGGAAATCGTTTTGGTTTCGGCTCCCACTGGTAGCCCTTCCTTGGCTTCCAGCGCCTGGTGCAGGCCGTTGCTGTAGCGCTTGCCGTCGGAAACGCGGCCCTTGTTGGTGTCCACGATTTTGACCTCATCGTCTTCCACCGTGTAGTCCTTGCCTCGGACGAACAGAGTGTGGGCTTTTAGGGAGGCCTCCAGGTAATGAATTCGGGGTAGGTTCTCCTCACTGTAAAGATCGACGGTGGGCACGTCGTTCGACAAATTTTCTCGGATTTGGGTGGCCACCTTCAGGGCCGATTCAGCGCTCCGGGCCGCCTGGCGATCGTACTTTCCGTTCAGACCGACCGCCCGGGCAAACGGATTCGGCTTTTCGTACTCCAGGTCATCGAAGGTTTTTTGGGCGGTGTTTTCCCGACGAATGGCGCCTCGTAGAAGCTGCCCTTTCTCGAGGGTCTGTTGAGCCTGCAGCGCCTCCTCCGACCGGGGTGCGGCTGTGCTCAGGGCCTGTCGAGCTTCCAACAGAGTGACTTCGTTTTCCACCAACCGCAGTCCACCGTCGGTCAGCCAGGCCGAGCGACTCTCTTCATCGATATTGAAATCTTCACCGGGAACAAGGTCCTTGACGATCGTTCGAAAGACCTCATAATCCGGGGAGGCAACACCTGCTTTGCCGGACATGATCATGGGGGTACGGGCCTCGTCGATGGCCACTTCATCCACTTCGTCGATGAGGGCAAAAAACATGCCCCGCTGCACCCGTTCTGCCGGGTCCAGGGCCCCGCGATCCCTCAAGAAATCAAAGCCCAGGGCTCGATCGCTCACGTAGGTCACGTCGCAATTGTAACCGGCCTTTTTTTCGGTCGGGCCCTGGTCCTCGGTCACACAACCCACCGACATTCCCAGCTTTTCAAAGATGGGGCCCATCCATTCGGCGTCTCGCCGGGCCAGGGTCTCGTTGACGGTGATCAGGTGAGCGCCTTGGCCGGCCAGTGCGTTGAGGTACAGGGGGAGTACGGCGGTCAGGGTCTTGCCCTCCCCGGTCCTCATCTCGGAGATGTGCCCGTCGTCCATGGCCAGGGCTCCCAGGACCTGGCAATCGAAGGCGAACATCCCGGTCGCCTGTTTGGCCGCTTCCCGGGCCACCGCGTAGGCTTCCACGCGCATGGAGTCGAGGGGTTCGCCCTGGGCCAGACGAGCTTTAAACTCTGCTGTTTTGGCGGCGAACTGCTGCGGGGTTTTCAGTTCGGCGGCCTGGTCCGCGGCCTGGTTGATGGCCTCCAGTTCGGCTCGAAACGGCTTGAGTTGGTCGCCCAATACAAGGTTACGGATCCCTTGGGTGGCAGAGCGGGCCAGTTCGGCCAGGGTTAAGCCTTTCTCGCCGGGAGGCTGCTCCGGGACCGGAGTTTCATCCAGTTGCGTGAGCACGGCCGGGCTTCCTGAATTGGTGGACCTGGCCGAAGAGGGTGAAGCAATAGCTGGCTGAGAGGCCTCGCTCCTTCGCTCTGGAGAAGCGACCTTGTCGTCTTTAGTGGGGGCTTCCAGCAGGGCTTCGGAGCGGAAGACGTCGGACGGTTCGGGAGTTGATTCCGGACCGGGGGCAGGTTTGGAGGACTCGCGCACCACCGCACGATTGGTAGGTGCGATCTGCCCTCCGGAAGATGTGACCTGCGCTTTCACTGGGGGATTATATCATGGATCGAACGACCGATGGACGGCTTTGGGGAAAAGTTTACCAGCAGGTGCGGTCATGCGGTGAAGGGAACGGGTTTGGCATGAAGCAGAACAAGCAGAGAGGTCTGCTGTATCGTCCCCAGAGCTTTGCCTTCGGTATCGTGGCCGTATTGATCACCTTACATCTTTGCCTGGCCCAGGAGGTGTCTCGCAGCGCGCCCGAACCGGCCCCGACCGATGCCGTGAAGGTGAGTGGCCGGACGGTGACAGTCGAGGGGCGCGCGTCCACCACTCAAGGAGTGGCCTTCGCTCGATACGCTGCACTGATGGACGCCTACGCGAGCATGCTTAAGCAAGGCCTGGACAGCGGAGTGCTGCCTGGCAGTTGGGGCGACACCTCTCAGCAGTTTCGGATGTTTCGGGTAGACTCGGACCACCCCGCGCCCGACATCTTGTCCTGGATTTCCCGCTCTAGAATCTCTCGGGAAGACGATAAGGACGGGGAGAAGATCCTGACCGTGGAAAGCCCCCAACTAGGGACTCTATCCACGGCTCTTCCCGAGGTTCGGGCCATGACCACTCAGGATGTGGATAGTGACGGCCTGTCGGACGTGGTCGCGGTGGGGTACGACGGCAGCGTCTACATCATGCAAAGCCCCCAGGGTGAGGGGAGCAAGGTGACCGCTCGCAGCCAATCTTTCGGCCTTCTAGAACTGGTAGCCGGCCCCGGTTACGAGCGAGTCCGGGCGGTTCTGCCTCAAGGCCTGGGTACCGTGGAGGTACTGGAAGGCGGGATGGCCAGGGTCTTGCTGGAGCTTGAGTTCCTGGAGATGATCAACGGGACTCTTCTGGGGCGTACGGTGGAGCGTCATGAAGTGATCTTGCCGCTGGGTACTCAGGTGGAGCGAATTCGGTTCGACATCGGGCAGCCCCTCGACTTTTCCACGCTGAGCAGTTCGGCGGTGGACATCCTGGGCACCGCCATCTCAGAGAAGACCCTGGAGAATGTCGAGGTCCGGCACAACGGCCAGTTGGCCTGGCAGAGCCCCGAAGGGGTCGGGATCCGGGCCCTGAAGTTCAATCTGGCTCGGGAGCTTCTGCCGGGCTGGAACAGCTTTATGATGAGCGCCCGGGACAATGAAGGACACGCCGCCTTTCGGGAACTCTGGGTCGAGGGACCCGAGGGGTCGCCTGCCCCCGAAACCGATGCTCGGCGCGCGGTGATCGTTTCTCTGGATGACAAGCTGAAAGGGAAACGCTTGAAAGAGGCGCTGGTGAAGGCCGGCTTTTCAGAATCCCAGTTGACCATCCTGGAAGGTCCTAAAACCTCCGTCGAAGATTTCCTGGCCGAACTGAGGGACAACCGACAAGCCAGTGAGTTGCTGCTCTACTGCGAAACCTTCAGCATGCCGGGAGCGCTGGTAGGGGGCAAGAATCTGCGCTTTGCCGACGGTCAGGTGTCGCCTACGGAACTTGCCCAGGCTGTTGAAGCCGGAGGTTACCAGAAAACCCTGGGGGTCATCTATAGCGAGCTTCCCCGGGGAGCTCAGGGAAAGTCATCCCCCACCGAGTTGTGGCGTGACACCGCCACCCTCCTGGACCGGCTGGGTAGCACCGGTCGCCTATTCCTGGCTAACGTGGAAAATGAAGAGGAGAACCCCCGCCGCCAGCGCGAGCGCTCCAGAGAGCGCTTGCTGAGGGCTGTGCAAGCTCCCCGGGGGAGCGACCTGGCCCGCCTGCTCGATACCGAAAAACCCCAAAACACCCTGTTTAGAGGCTGGATGTTCGGCAGCCCGGTGCTGCGTTAGGCCGGAGAAACCCTCACCTCTCTTTCTTGTCGCCCCCACCGCCCAGGATGGCCCGGTCGCTGGAGTCCATGGTGACAAACACCAGTTCTGCACCCAGCACGAAGACGCTGGCTTCGATGTACAGCCAGACCAGCATCCCCACGATCCCCCAGATGGTGCCGAAGATGGCGTTTTCCGAGCCGAATTTCAGGATGTAGGTCAGATAAACCCAGGACGAGACTTTCCAGGCAGCGGCTGCGAAGAGGGCACCGGGTATCGCCATGGCGATGGGCACCTGCCGGGAGGGCAGGATCATATAGAGCATGAGAAACATCAGGGTCACCGCTCCCGGAACCACGAACCAGGAATGGACGTGGGAAAAAAAGTAGGCGTCGACCACCGACCAACCTTCGTCCATCAGGTGGGGTAGGGGAGCGTTTTCTACCTTTAGCCGAGCCCAGCTAAGAAAGAGCGAGAGAGCACCCACGCCCAGGACCACCGCGGTGTTCAACAGTACCAGCATCATGGCTAAGAGATTGCCCACCAACCAGTTTCTTCGCAGCGGTATGTCCCAGGCCCGGTGCAAGGCAAGCTCCATAGCTCGAAAGAGCTGCCGTCCCGACCACAGCAAGATCAAAATGCCGGCCAATCCTACTTTGGTTCCAGACTCAAAAAGCTGCCGTACGTTCATCTCCAAAAACGTGGACATATCCTGGGGCACAAAGAGCGAGGCCAGGTTGATGGCGCCGGTGATCGCCTCTTCCGGGGTGTAGATGTAACTGAGAATGGCCACCGAGATCAAGACCAGCGGAAAGAGAGAGAAGAAGGCGTAAAACGAGATACCGGCCGCCACAAACGGACCGTCGTCGGCAGAGAATTCTGAAGCTACGCGACGTATCGTACGAAAAGGGTGCTTGGCAGCTTTGATCCAGGATCGGAGTTTCATATCAGTGTGGACTCATTATAAATATTTTTGAATTAATTTCAAATACAGAGAGGATTCCGGGATAGAGAGCGAGGATAACTTCTGCATGAAGTTACGTGTCCTATCTGTTTTATTCTTTTTTGCTGCGGCGTGTTGGCCGGGACTCGCCCAGGGTACTCCGGCTTCCGGAAAGGATTTTAATCGGGCAGCCACCGCCGTGGTCAAGGGGTTTGAACAGCAGTATGGGGGAAAAGTCGGGGTCAGTACACAGGTCTTGAAAAGCGGGAAGGTTCCGTTTTCTTACAACGGCACCAGCCCGATGATCCCCGCTTCCAACCTGAAGTTAGTGACCACCGCGGTGGCCCTCGACGTGTTGGGGCCGGACTATCGTTTTGAAACCCGGTTGTACGGACCCAGCGCATCGACAGGAGGGGTCTTGGAGGGTGACCTGGTGCTCAAGGGAGCCGGGGACCCCACCTTCTTTCCTCCTTACGTCGATAGTTCCACGGCACCGTTTGCCAGCATGGCCGACGTTCTCAAACGAAACGGCGTGAATCGTGTGACCGGCGATCTGGTGGTCGACGATTCAGATTTTGATCGCGAGTTCATCAGCAGCGCTTACCATTCCCGCTATCTCCTTTCGGGGTACGCGGCTTCGGTGGCCGGGATCGGACTCAATCAGAACGTGGTGACGGTGAGTGTAGGCTCCAACGGGGTCAGCACCGACCCTCCGACCGGCTCCCTGGAGTTCATCAACAAAGTCAAGATCGGCGGAAATAACCAGATCTGGGCCGAGCGTCCGCGCAATTCGGACCGGATAACCCTGCACGGATTCGTTGCGCCAGGCAGCACGGCCCAGACCACCATCACCATTTTTGATCCCGTGCGCATGGCTGCCAGTGTCTGCTTCAGGGTGCTCACCAACAAGAACATCCGCATCGACGGAAAATGGCGACTGGTGCCCGAGGGGGAGCCGGCCTCACTGGCCAACAAGGTCCTGATCGCTCGCCACCGCAGCCCCAAACTGGTCGAACTGTTGGAAGCCACCAACGTGGACAGCAACAACCTTTTTGCTCAGCACATCTTTCGCAGACTCGGAGCCAACGTGGTGGGTCTCGGCAACGTGAGAAACAGTGAAGCCGTGGTGAGAGACTTTTTTAAGCGCAAGAATATTTCCGATGTGGGCTTGCGAATGGACGACGGCAGCGGTCTTTCGGAGCGCAACCGGATAGCTCCCTTTCAACTGGTGTACCTGCTGAAGGCCATGTGGGATCACCCCCAGGGACAACTCTTTATCGATACTCTGCCGGCGGCAGGAGAGGGCACCATGCGCAGCCGCCTGGGGGGCAGCGTGGTCAGAGCAAAAACCGGCACCTTGAACAACCATTCCGGGCTCTCCGGCTATGTGGTCACAGCCTACGGGGAGACGGTCGGGTTTTCGATCCTGGTCAACGATGTGGATATCACCTGGCCGGCGGTGGACCTGCAAGATGAATTGGTGGCCATGCTGGCTCGCTGGGACCGTCCGCTTTAATTTTACGTAAGGGTTTTATGAGTTGGTTTCGAGTGGCCCGCAGAGTCTGCGGGCTTCTTCGTATTGCCGGTCCAGATCTTCAGTGCGGGGAACCTTGGTGTCGTTGGGGTCCCAAACCATCCACAGGTAAGTGGAGAAGGGCGCTTGCAAACGGGTGAAGTATCGCAGGCTGTAGGTGGGGATGGGGCGGGAGTTTCGGTAGCACCAGCCGCAGATCGGCTCTTTTTGTCCGCGTTTGAGGGAGTAGCGAAACCGCGAAGGAAAGATGGGCACCAGCCGGGCCTGGAGTTTCTTGCCCCGAATCAAGCAACCCATGTCGCCCCGCATCAGGATATCTAGATGAGGCGCTAGCAGCAGGTTTGTCTCGAAATCCAGTTCGCCTTCGGCCTCCAGGGTGTCTCGGATACACAGGTGCTTGCTTTCGGGCAGAAACAGCACTTCGCGCCAGAGCATCCAGGGTTTGTCCGGCAACAGCCAGACCGGACGATGGGCCGCCAGGTAGCGACCGGCTCCGGGTAGTTTGGTTTGATAAACGCTGGTTTCGATTCGAGAAGAAACTCGATCCAGGCACAGCGGCTCTCTCTCCCGTCCAACTCGAGGGGCGCTGTGGGCGGTAATACGGGCAAAGCTTGGCTGAACCAGGTGAGTTTCCGAGGGCCCTCCAGGTTCCACAAAGACCGATTCACCCTCCAGGCACAAAGAGAGATGAAGGGCGTCGTCATGAAGAGGAACCGAAGCGGGTGCGGAGGGAGCGGTTTCCAGCAGCGAAGATTTCGGATTCCCTCTCAGCAGGCACCAGTTGGCTTTGCGTTCCCAATCGTCCCGGGTGACGACCAGGCCGGCCTCGGCAAAGCAGCGGGTGGTGGGGGAGCCGCTGACCCCCACTTCCATGC
Organism: Vulcanimicrobiota bacterium; assembly: GCA_041676625.1. Classification (GTDB taxonomy): domain Bacteria; phylum Vulcanimicrobiota; class Xenobia; order Xenobiales; family JADMJV01; genus JAEXNA01. The sequence continues at coordinate 24,036 of JBAYRN010000009.1, read as the reverse complement.
TCTGGTACAAGCCCTGGGCCTGGGAGCCCAGCCACCACCAGAGTTCATCCGGCATTTCCACTCCCGGTCTGAAATCATCGCGTTGACAGGCCACCGCACCCAGCGCCAAAAGACGTCGGGCGTGGGCCGAGGCGCCGGCGTGGCGGCCCAGAAAGGAGTGGCCTCCCGGAGAGCCTATGTCCACCGCCAATCGGTCGGGTGGGGTCATGAGCGCCAGGGATTCGCAAGCTGTTTCGGCAGCTTCGCGCAACCCCTTGGGTGAAGGCAGTCCATTGAGCCGATGAAGGATTTCAGGCAACAGCAACCACTCCAGCAGTTCTCGATGGCGGGCCGCCGATCCACTGAGGTGAAAGCCTCCGCGACCCATGGACTCCCATCCTCGCTTGGCAATATTCTGGGCCGAAATGTCGTACCACCGCTGAGCCGATTTTAGCTCCGGTAGATACATCGAGAGCATGTTCAAGGCTGAAGCCGCCGCCAGGAGTTGAAAGGGCGTCCTGCTATCATCAGGCTCTTCCAGCAAATCCGCCAGGATCGCGCCGTGGATGACCAGGCATTTTAAGATACGGGCCGTCACCTCGGCCTGCATCTGGTCGGAATGGCCGAACATGCTGAGGGCCAGCATCCAGTTGACCGTGCGAGCAGCGATGGTACTGGGGTCAAGCCAGTTGATACCATAAAGTGCTGGATTGCGCTCAACCCAGTCCACGGCCTGGACGATGAATTCACTGACCATGGTCTCCCAACCGGTGATCCAGTAGGTACGCCCCATGTCTACGAAATGTCCATGGCGATTCAGGTCCCAGGTCGCTTCTACCGGGCCCAGGTCGTCGTTACTGCTTTCGTTAGGGCGTTTGAGCACGTCTCTTAGATCTGAGTCGGCACCGAAAATCCAAGAGTTTTCGCCGAAATCGGTGAACCAGTCGACGGCGCCTGGGAAGGACTTCTCGATGCCCAGAGCCAGGAAGTTACGACCTTTGGCTTCCTCGGCGACCATGATTGTCTTGCGCAAAGGGATGGAATCGTTGGGGAGTTGCGCGACCAGCTTATCTTTCTGGGACGAATGCAAGAAAAAACGCGGTTTCAATCGCTCCACGACGTGATCGGCGAGCTTTTTCTGAGCTCGCTGGAAACGGTTCTTTCGGGCTTCCTGCATGGCTTCTTCGAGCTCGGAACTCAAAGCTCGAAATTGGGCCAGCAGCTCTTCGTCCGAAAGCACCAAAGGCTCTCGCTCGGCTCGTGCCTCCGCCACGCGCTTTTCTAGATTGATCTCCTTCTGGAGGAGACCGCGCATTTTCTTTCCGAAACGTCCGAGCATTTTGTTGGTGTGGGCCTACGCGGAAACGGGGCTTTGAGCGCCGGCCAGGCAGGACTTCACTTTCTTACTGATTTCATCGACTTGCTCGTCACTGAGCTCTGGAAACATGGGCAACGACAGCACTTCCTCCTGGGCTCCCCGGGTTGCGGGAAACTCTGCGTCGTCGTAGCCCAGGTGGGCAAAAGCTTTCTGTTGATGCAGCGACACAGGGTAATAGATCATGCAGCCCACACCCTGGGATTCGAGATGTTGTTTGCACTTGTCCCGGTCCGGCACACGGACCGTGAACTGATGATAGACGTGTCGACAATCTTTGGCTTCCAGGGGAAGCCGGAGTTGCCCGTCCAGGTTGGCCGCGTAGCGGGCGGCCACTCGACGGCGCTCGTCGTTCCAGTGGCTCAGATACTTCAGCTTGACCCTGAGGGCGGCGGCTTGAATGGTGTCCAGGCGACTGTTGGTCCCCAGCATGTCGTGGTAGTAGCGAACCTTGCAGCCGTGGCTCTTGAGCATCCGGATCTTTTCGGCTCCCTCGGGGGTCCTGGCCAGTACCATACCGCCGTCGCCGATGCCTCCGAGGTTTTTACTGGGGAAGAAGCTGAAGCAGCCGAAATCGCCCATGGTGCCGACTTTGCGGCCTTTGTATTCGGCTCCGGTGGCCTGCGCGCAATCTTCGATGACCTTGAGATCGTGTTTCCTGGCGATCTCTAAAATCTCGTCCATGGGGGCCGGATGTCCGAACAGGTGAACCACGACGATGGCTCGAGTCTTGCTGGTGATGCGCTTTTCCAGGTCAGCCGGGTCGATATTGAACGTATCGGGGTCGATATCGCAAAAGGCTGGTCGGGTGCCTGCCAGGGCGATGGCACCGGCCGAGGCGATAAAGGTAAAGGCCGGGGAAATGACTTCTTCTTCGGGCTCCAGGTCGAGCGCCCGGATGGCCAGATGCAGGGCTTCGGTGCCCGACCCCACTCCCACGGCTTCGCTGATCCCGTGCCAGGACGCAAACTCGTTTTCGAAGGCCTCCACTTCGGGGCCGTTGATGTACGCCGTGGAGCGAAGGGCAGAAAGCACGGCCGCTTCCAGTTCGTCCTGTATCTGGTCGTACTGAGTATTGAGTTGGAGAATCGGTATCATCAATTTATGCGCTTTCAGGCGCCCTTTCTTTTTGGCCCTTTACGAGGCCGACCGGAGTCCGCAATTGGGCTTCGTAGAGCTTGGTGTAAAGTCCGTTTTTCTCGATCAGCTTGTCGTGGGTTCCTTCTTCCACGATTTTGCCTGCGTCAAGCACGACAATTCGGTTGGCGTGCCGTATGGTATTGAGCCTGTGAGCGATCACCAGGCAGGTACGACCTCGCATGATGCGCTCAATGGCTTCGGTGATGAGGTTTTCTGATTCCGTATCGATGCCGGAAGTAAACTCATCCAGGATTAATATCTTAGGGTTCCGGAGCATGGCGCGGGCGATAGCGATGCGCTGGCGCTGGCCTCCTGAAAGCTTGATTCCCCGTTCCCCGATTTCGGTGTCATAGCCATCCGGCATTTTTCGGATGAATTCATCGGCGTTGGCAATCTGGGACGCTTCTAAAATTTGCTCTCGGGTGAAGTCGGACCGCCCGCAAGTGATGTTGTGAGTGATGCTTCCGGCAAACAGCACGGACTCCTGGATGACCGTGCCCACCTGGGTTCTCAGGGAATCCAGAGAGAGGTCTCGCAGGTTGTGCCGGTCGATGGAAATCGCCCCCTCGGTGGGGTCGTAAAAGCGCGGGACCAGGTTGACCAGGGTGGACTTCCCGGCGCCGTTCGTGCCCACGATCGCCACCACTTCACCGGCCTCGATCTTGAGGTCGATGCCCCGCAGTACCGGTTTGTTCTGGTCGTAGGCGAAGTGCACGTTCTCGAAGGCGATGTTGCCCTGAACCGGAGGCAACTCCAGGGGGTTCTCCTTCTCCCGAACCGCGGGTTCCCGATCTAAAATGGTGAAGACCCGGGCTGCCGCGGCCGAAGAAGCGTGCAAATTTGAATAGAAGCTGGAGACGGCGGTGATGGGCTGGATGATCGTGGCCATGAGGGCCCAGTATTCAACCATCCCTCCCAGGCTGGTGTCTCCCTCTAGGATCCGAGCAGCGCCAAAATACACGATGGCGATGATACCTATGACAGAAATGAATTCCACCACGGGAGTTTGAGTGGCAGAAACCTGGACCAGCTTCATCTGGGTCCGGAAGTTTTCCCGGTTCACCCGATGGAAGCGTTCAATTTCGAAGCTCTCGCGGTTGTAGGCCTTGACCACTTTCTGGCAACTGGTGTTTTCAATGATGATGGCGTAGAGGTCTGCTACCCTGGACTGCAGGCGGTCGGTCTCTCGCCCCATTTTTTTGCCGAATTTGCTGACCGCGATCCCGATGGACGGACTCAGGGCCAGAACCAGCAGAGTGAGTTGCCAGTCGGTGTAGAGCATGTAAGCCAGTGCTGCGACCACAATAAAAGAGTTCTTCAAGAAGTCTGAGAGACTGCCGTAGATGGAGGTGGCGCCGGTCACGTCGTTGGTGCAGCGGCTCTGGATTTCGCCCAAGCGCATCGATTCGAAGAACTGCAGAGAGAGCGACTGCAAATGGACGAAAGCGCGTTCTCTAAAATCCCGAATGGCCGATTGGGCTGCCAAATCGGTGAGATACTTCTGCAGGTACGAACTGATCCCCCGAACCACGATCACGACCAGGAAGGCTCCTATGATGAATTGGAGGCTGCCGATGGGATCGGCGTGGTCCACCACCTGAATGTCGGGGATGTAGCTGCTGAGCCATTGCGCCGTTTCCGATTGGCTGACGGCTTCGGCCGGTTCGGGCTCGGGAGGTTGCCCCCCACCCTCCATCAGGTCGAAAAGCCACTTGATGAACTTGGCCTGGGAGAGTCGAAGGAGCGCCACCACCACGGTGAAAAAAAGAGCAGCGACCGCTACCTTCCAGTAGGGCCATAGGAAACCGAAGACACGCTTCTGTGTCGCTAGGAGCTCTTTGAAATTCATAACCTATGTGGCGGAGGAGACCGGATCCTTACTCAATGACGAACAGAGGCTGTCCTTCTTCAACGGCCTCGGCATTTTCTACCAGGATCTTGGTGATTTTGCAAGCGCGCTCTGCGGTGATCTCATTCATGAGCTTCATCGCCTCCACGATGCAGAGGGTCTGACCGGGCCCGACCGAGTCCTGCTCTTTGACGAAAGGGTCGGCGTCGGGGCGCGGCGCTCGGTAGAAAACCCCGGCCAGAGGTGAGTTGATGGTATCTCCCCGGGGGGGAGCAGCGGTCCCGACCGAACCGCTGCCGGGGGTAGCAGCCGCCGGCAGCGGTTCGGTCGGCATGGCGAACCGTGCCAGAAGGGTCGGGTCGAATTCACTTACCCCGGGGGCCGGGGGAGCTTCGAATTGCAGCCGAATCTTGACCTCGGCGTCTTCGTACTCCACTTCGGCGAGATCGTGCTCTCGACCAATCCTGGCCAGTTCCTGGGCTCTCAGAATTGAATTGTCCATAGGTACTTAAGCCTCTTCCTTGTCGGGGATGATCGACCAGTTCAAGTTTCCGCCGGAGGATGGGGGTAGCGCCCCACTGGCGGACTTCTTTGGAGCATCCTTGCTGCGCGGTGCGGGCTTACTCTCTCCCCCACCGAGACCACCAAGATTGAAAGCCGGTACCAGAGCTTTGCCCTGATCGCGGTCGGTCTCTTTGGCGGGTTCGGCTCGACCCGGACGTTTGCCCTTGTCTCGGCTTCGCTCTCGCTCGGGGGCCTTCTCACGATCCTTCTCCCGGTCTCGCTCGCCTTCTCGAGAGCCCTGCTTTCTGCGCGAACTTCTAGAGGGTTTCTCTTTACTCTCTTCTTCTTGCTTGGACTCCTCGGCTTCCCGGCGACTCGGTTTTTGCTCTCGATCTTTTTCGCGCTCTTCGTGTCTACCCCGGCGAGATTTGCGGGTGCGGCGGGAGCGGGAAGATCCAGAGTCAGACTCTTCGTCCGAGGAGTTGTCTCGCTCCCCTCGCTTGTCATCATCGGAGCGCTTGCGGGTGCGGCGAAGCTTTTTGCGGCCACTTTTCGACCCGTCTCGCTCGTCCTCGGCACTCACTCCCGCCACGTGCAGCACTCGATTTCGGAGTCTTTGAACGGGCACTTTCTCGTCGGAGTTTTCCTCCAGATCCTTTAAGACGGCGTTTCCCCGAAAGGCGTTCGACTCGTCCAGGGTTACCAGGTAGGACCATTCGCCCTTGACCCGGTCTCGGCGGCGGCCGTTGGTGTACGAGTAATCCAGTTCTGCCGAGATGCCGCGCTGGCGAAGTGTGTATAGCAAGGGCACCAGGAGCTTGGCCGATTCCGGCCCTTCGGGACGGAGCAAGAAGTCGAAGGACACGGGGTCTTCCGCTTCCTGGGGAGTATCCTTAAGGACCTCCATGATCTCCTCCATGGCAAAGGCGAATCCCACGGCCGGGGTGGATTTTCCACCTAATTTCTCGATCAGAGAGTCGTAACGCCCGCCGAAGCCCAGAACCTTGCCCTGATATTCGATCATGAAGACGCAACCGTTGTAGTATTCGGAGTCTCGGACGACTCTGGGGTCTAGCTCTACCGGTAGTTCCATTTCTTCAAGATACTCGCGCAGGGCGGCAAAATTTGCCTTGGAGCCGTTACTGAGCATGCCGTAGATGGTGGGGGCTACCTGGGAGAGGGACTTGCACCCGCTCTCTTCGCAGGAGAGGACCCAGTCGGGATTGGCTTTGAATTTGCGCTTGCAACTCGGGCAAAGCTGGGCCTGGTTGGCGGTGAAGTAGTCTCGCAACTTCTTCAGATAGCCTTCCCGACAGTCTTTCTCACCCAGGGAGTTGAGTTTAATCTTGTAGTCTTCCAATCCCAGTTCTTCGCAAAAAGCTGCTGCTAAAGCGATGACTTCGGCGTCCAGAGCCGGGTTGTCGCTGCCGATCGCTTCGAAGCCAAATTGATGGCTCTGTCTGGAGCGGCGCTCACCCTCCTTGCCCAGAAGAAAGACCGGAGCAAGGTAAAAGACCTTGAGGGGAAGGTTGTCGTTGTAGAGCTTGTTCTGTTGGTAAGCTCTAATGATTCCGGTAGTGGCGTCGGTCCTTAAAGCGAGTTTTTGACCGAATTTGTCTTTGAACGTCCATAACTCTTGTTCGATTAGCCCGGACATGACACCCATACCACGGGTGAAAAGTTCTGCTTCCTCGAACAGCGGAGTCCGAATCTCTCGATAGCCAAACCGGGGTGCTAAGTCGCGGGCCGTGCCTTCGATATTGTGCCACCTGGGCATTTGATCCGGAAGTACGTCAAAGGTCCCGCGGACAGCCTGGTAGCGTGCCATAACTTGACCTCTTTAGTTTTTAAAATTCTTGAAGGGTCTCGCCCCCACTTCGCCCCCAGAGGCTCAGTTTTTTACGTCGGCACCTCTGCGACCTCATAGGTTTTCTCCTCAGGCCCTCTCACAGCCGGAACGGGTGGCGAAGGCCATTTAAAATTTGAGTCGAGACGCCCTTCTACAGAGATGTTCGGTTTGGTCGACTTTTGTCCTTTCGAAAGGCGGACCGATCTACTCAACCCATTCAGAAATATCGGCTGGAGGATCCACCGGATCGGGGCTGAGAAGGGCAGCCTTTAAGACTTCACGCTCCGCCTGGGCGGCCGAGTCGGCGTCGGCTGCGTGCACTTCGCAAAGGATATCGCCTTTCTCTAGCCGATCCCCGACCCGTTTTTGAAGGATCAGACCCACCGCCGGGTCGATGGGGTCGCTCTTGCGCAAGCGCCCAGCTCCCAGCTTGAGTCCCGCGATCCCCAGCCGACGAGCGGCCAGGCTTTTCAGGTAGCCGGATTCCAGGACCCGCACCTGGTGGATCACCGGCGCCTGAGGCAAGAGTTCGGGCTCATTCACGATCCGAGGATCACCCTTTTGTGCGGCGATGAGTTCTCTGAGCTTTTCGGCGGCCGCTCCCGTTTCCAGCAGTTCATTCACCTTCTGGTCAGCCGTTTCCACGGAAGGGCAGACACCACTGAGAAAAAGCAGACGAGAAGCCAGTTGTCGGCTGACTCTCTCCAGGGCGGTACCTTTTTTGCGGCCGGTGATGACCTCGATGGCCTCCCGGAACTCCAGCGCGTTGCCGATGGCGGCTCCCAGGGGTTGATCCATGGAAGTGAGAGCAGCCATCACCCGGCGTCCGAGTCCGTTTCCGATCTCGACCATCAAGCGAGCCAACTCCCGGGCGCTGTCCAGGTCCTGCATAAAGGCGCCGTCACCATATTTTACGTCCAGCAGGATGGCCTGGGCCCCACAGGCGAGTTTCTTGCTCATGACCGAGGAGGCGATCAGAGGCACCGAGTCTACGGTGGCCGTCACATCCCGCAGGCTGTAGAGCAGTCCGTCGGCTGGAACCAGTTTGGCGGTCTGGCTGATCACCGCTACCCCGATCTCCCTGACCTGGCGCAGGAAGTCTTCGGAGCTGAGATTGACGGTCAGTCCTGCTGCCTCCATCTTGTCCAAGGTCCCGCCGGTGTGGCCCAGCCCGCGCCCGGACATTTTGGCCACCTTGCCTCCGCCTGCTGCCACCAAAGGAGCCAGGATCAGGGTGGTGGTGTCTCCGACCCCGCCGGTGGAGTGCTTGTCCACCGGTATGCCCTCGATGGAACTCAAGTCGACGACTTCGCCAGAGTCGATCATAGCCTGGGTGAGCCACACCGTCTCCTCTTTGCTCAAGCCGTTCAGGCGAACCGCCATCAACCAGGCTGCGGCCTGGTTCTGCTCGACCCGACCATCGCAGATCCCGAAGATGAACTCCCGGAGCTCGGCTTCGGTCAGGGGTTGCTTGTCGCGAGTTTTGGTGATCGCTTCAACCGGAGTGATCATTGATAGGCCTCCAAGAATCCTAGAACGACTTTTTGAAGTTGGGGTCCGGCTTTCAACGCCATGTCGAGAACTTCGTGATGGGTGTCCTGGGAAGGTCCCTGGTGCAAGACGTTGGTCACGCAAGAGATGCCCAAAACTTCCATCTCAGAATGGCGAGCCACCAACACCTCGGGCACCGTGGACATTCCCACCGCATCGGCACCGCTTCTCTCTAAAAACCTGATCTCGGCGGGTGTTTCATAGGCCGGGCCGGTGAGAGCGCAGTAAATGCCCTCCTTTAAAGTGACGTTTTCCTGGCGAGCGATCTGGTGTGCCAGGTTGCGATAGCGCAGACTATAGGCGTTGCTCATAGGAGGAAAGCGAACCCCGAAACGCTCGTCGTTGTGGCCGATCAGGGGGTTCGAGCCCATGAGGTTGATGTGATCGTTGATCATCATCAGATCCCCTGGAACAAACCGGGTGTGAATGCCGCCACAGGAATTGGTGACGATCAGACTGTGGGCCCCCAGGGCCTTCATGACCCTCACCGGCAGGGTAATACGTTCCAGCGGGTATCCTTCGTAAACGTGAATCCGTCCTTGCATGACGGCCACCCGGCGGCCTTTGAGGGTGCCCACGACCAGACGCCCTTTGTGTCCGGCCACAGTGCTGGTGGGGAAATTCGGGATCTCCCGAAAGGGAAGTGCTACCGTGTCCTCTACCAGGTCGGCCAGATCGCCCAGCCCGGAGCCCAGGATCAGGCCGAACTCAATGTCGCCGCCGGTTTTTTCGCGCAGAAAGTCTGCGGCTTCCATAACATCTTCATAAAGTCCCAAACTATTCTCCTAGCCCGATAAATCTTGGCCGGAGAGGTTTGACCCGGGGTTGAATTTGCCCTTCTCGCAGCGGGCGACTCCCCACTCTCTAATCTTCTTTTCGGTAGCCGGGAAGGGTTTGGAGTTCTTCGATAAAGCGGGAGACGTCGTTGAAGTCTTTGTAGACCGAGGCGTAGCGCACGTAGGCGACCTCGTCAAGTTCTCTCAGACCTTCCAGGATCCGTTCGCCGATCTCGGCCACTGGTATCTCACTGCGGTTCTTCTGCCGCAAAGAGGCCTCCAGGCTGGAGGTCAGCCCCTCGATCTGGTCTGCGGTGAGGGGCCGTTTCTCACACGCCCTGAGCAGTCCGTGCACCACTTTTTGGCGATCGAACTTTTCTCTTCGCCCGTCTTTCTTGACCACCATCAAGATGGTCTCTTCGAAGCGCTCGTAGGTGGTAAAGCGCTTGCCGCAATTCGCGCACTCTCGTCTGCGTCGAATAGAACGCTCCTCATCGGTGAGGCGCGAGTCTAGAACGCGGTTATCGAGATCGGAACAGTAGGGGCAGCGCATGGGACCACTTGGGTCTTAAAAGACCTCGGCCAGCCATTTACCGACTCGACCCAACAACACCTTCATCTTGGACGAACCTTGCGGAGCTTCGTTGGGCAGGAGGCGGCGAGATGCGCCGTGGAGGATGAGCCCCACTGCGGTGGAGTAGATGGGGGAGGCCAGTTGGTCGGGCAGTGGATCGGGATAGCAGGGGGCTGCCACCCGGCAGGGGATGTCCAGTTCTCGGTTGGCCAGGTTGGCCAGGCCGGGCAGCTGCGATCCTCCTCCGGTCAGAACTAAAGAGGTCACCACCAGGCCTTGTTGCTCCGCCTTGGCCAACTGTTTTCTCACCCAATCCAGGATGTCCAAAAGCCGAGCTTCCAGCACCTGGGCCATCTCAAATCGAGAGACCTCGATCTGTTCTTCGCCGGAGAGCGACATCGCGGGTACGGTTTCTAGATCCCGGTCTTTCTCGTCGGAGTCCAGGTAGGTGGGAGCCACGATTCCTTTTTCGAGCTTCAGCTTCTCGGCTTGCTCGCCCGGGATCCGGAAGAAACGCGCTAGATCTTGAGTCAACAGGTCGCCACCCATGGTGCAGATGGCAGAGTGTCCGATCTCATCTTCGCAAAAGACCGCGAGGTCCACAGTGCCGGCTCCGATGTCGATCATGGCGGTGCCCATTCGACGCTCCTCGGCAGTGAGCACCGAAAGTCCACTGGCCATGGAGCTTGCGATCAGGCCCTCTTCTTCCACCTCCAGCGTAGCTCGTCCCAGGCAGCGCCCCAGGTTTTGTAGATAAGCCGAAGAGGCAGCCACGATGTGGGTGTCGACTTCCAGTCGCAAGCCGCTCAGGCCCACCGGGTTTCGCACGCCCTCCAGTCCGTCCACCGTGAAACCCCGGGGAATCACGTGGATGATCTCGCGGTCAGAAGGGATGCCCACCAGGCGCGCGGAGTCCAGGACTCGGCGTACATCGTTGACGGAAATCTCTCCGTCGGGGTTGGCCACAGCCCAGACTCCGTGAGAGGAGAGGGAGTGGACGTATTCGCTGGTCAAAGAAACCAGAACGACATTGACCGAATAGCCGGCTTCTCGCTCAGCGTCGTTGACCGCCGCCTCGATCGCCCGCACCGTAGCCTCGGGGTCGATCAGCGCCCCCCGCCTCAGGCCTGCGCAAGGACTCAGGCCGTGTCCCATAAACTCGATGTTACCATCGGAATCTGCTTCGGCGATAAGGCAAGTGACCTTGCTTGTACCTATATCAACGCTGGCTAAGAGCTGGCGGCGTCCCATCATGTTCTCTAGTTCATCCTGAAATTGAAGATTAATCAAGGTTCTGATAGGGAGTTAGCTTTCCCTCTCTGATGAAGAAGAAAATTCAAAAAGATGATTTACATGAGGCCTTCGGTGAGGACAAAGGCTCCGTTGGACTTGAACTTATAGGCGGGTTCATCGGCCAGCAGCGAATCGAGCTGTTGCTCGGTGAGGTTTGCATTTTGGAGGAGTTTTTCGTGGGAGGCGGCCTGCTCCCGGAGGAGTTGCGCACACGCCTGAGCCTCTTCTGCCAGGCGATAAAGTTCGGAAATCTGAGTTCTGAAACGCTCTCGTTTCTCTTCTAGATTCATAACTACTATGGTAAGGGGGGATCCTGGATTCGTCAAGAAAATTTGACCTGGAAGGGCGGATTCTTCGCCTGTGAAATAGCTCGGCCATGCACAAGACTTGGTGGGACAGCGTCAGGACTTTCTTTGCCTCCAAGATTTTTCGGACTCTCGCCGTGATCAGCCTGGCTCTGGGGGTGTATACGGTGATTGTTCATAAGATCGAGCCACTTTTGTTCGAGGAAGACCTGAATTTCGCCACCACGATTTCGGGCTTTTTCGGGCTCACCATGTCGATCCTGATGGTCTACCGGACCAACGGCGCCTACGATCGCTGGTGGGAAGGGCGCAAGGTTTGGGGGCAGTTGGTCAACGAGTGCCGCAACCTGGTCGTGAAAGCCTGCACCCTCAGCCAGGCGCCGGTCGAAGAGACGCAGGCACTGCAGGCTCTGGTGGCTGCGTTTCCGCCGGCTTTGCGCGATCACCTCCGGGGCATCCGAACGGCCGGCTCCATCGTACCTGCGAGTGTCGTTCACGGGCCCAACTACGTAGCCGAGAAGGTTTTTGAGAAGCTGCAGGCCTGGAGAGAGGCGGGGAAGCTCGACGACTTTGCCTTTCTCGCGCTCAATGAGCATGCCCGAGCCTTTCTGGATGTGTGCGGAGTGTGCGAACGGATCCAAAAGACTCCTTTGCCCCTCTCCCATCGGGCCCTGATCCCTCAGATGCTCTCCCTCTACTTCCTGGTTCTTCCCTGGGGGATTGAGTACCACCAGACGGCAGCCCTGCTCGTGGTGGTACTGGGCTATTTCCTGATCGGTCTGGAGCTGATCGCCGACGGACTGGAACGCCCTTTCGGAACCGAGGATGACAGTTTGCCTCTGGAAAGCCTGTGCGAGGGGATCGCCACGGCCACTCTGGAAGTGGTGGAACGTCAGTCGAGAAGCATAATTTTGAAAGTTCCCGACGTTGACACTGAAAGTGCGCTGTGCTAGATTCGTCTAGCTATTCGCGGACCCGCAGGGACTGCAGGCACATAGCACCGAGAAGCGAGAGCTTCTCCAACGATGGAGGAAACCGATGTACGCAGTAGTGGAAACCGGTGGCAAGCAATACAAAGTAAAGAGCGGTGATACCGTTCGAGTCGAAAAGCTCGAGGGCGATCTCGGTTCTGAGATCACCCTGGATAAAGTCTTGATGGCCGGAGAAGGCAGCGACGTGAAGACCGGCGCTCCCTACGTGGACGGCGCCACTGTCACGGCCAGGATCGTCGAGCAGCACAGAACTCGCAAGATCATAGTGTTTAAGTACAAGCGTCGTAAGGGATACCGTGTCAAGCGAGGGCATCGCCAGCACTACACGGCGCTCCGTATTGGTGACATCAAAGCTTAGCTTTTAGAAGCGCATTGCATCGACCACCAGACAGTCTGCCTCATTGGGAGGGAGACTGTTTGTCTTTTCGGACCAGATCTTTAGGAGTTTTTGTGGTAGAGATTGTGGTTATTCGTGATCCCGAGGGGCACTTACGAGAGTTGTCGGTAGAAGGCCACGCGGAGTTTGACCAGGGCAGCACCGGGGGCGACATTGTGTGTGCGGCGGTCTCGGCCCTGGTGGGCTACCTGGGCATTGCCTACAGCGAGGTGGCGCCCCGCATGGGGCAGGTCTGGGCGGACGACGGCGTCTTCAGGCTGGTTGTAGACGAAGCCGCGGTAACCGCCCCGGAGGGGGTTCTGTTGTTGGAGACCTGGGTGAAAGCAGCGTGTGGTCTGGAGGAGAACTACCGGGGCTGGGTAAAGGTCGAACAACGAAAATCGGCTCAGGAGACGGCATGATAGACGATTCAGATCTGGACATTTTGGAACTCGAGCAGGAGGGCGACGAAGGGCACGCTTATAGCGCGGGCCGACTGATCACCGTAGCACTCGGTGGCGCGCTTCTTTCCCTAGGGGCATACTACGTCTATCAACAGCTAACTCCGGAAAAAAAGGCCGGACTCAAGCGCAAGGCCAGTGGCCTCATCGCAAAACAGATTCATCAACTCACCGATATGGGTGATTTCGATGACGATGGGGATGAGTACGGAGACTGATCTGAGAGTAAAATTGTGTCCTTGCAACGAAAGAGAGTTGGCTGATCAGGCTGCTTGAAATTCAGCGGTTCGCTCGATCTCCCGTCTTACCATTCGCGGTAAGAGCACGAAGTTCGCATCGTTTAAGATGAGCTTGACGTTGGGAAGTGGTCGTTCGGCATCCATGAGAAGATGTTCGCAGGAGCCGATGGCTCGCTTTTTTCTCCGGGCGTGCAGCTTTTTCCAGGCATTCAGATATTCGACCACGGCCACCGTCAATCGCACCAGTTTTCCCGTATTGATAGCGCTTTCGATCTCGAGCGACCGAAGGGACTCTCTTAACTCAGCCGCTATGGGAGTCTGCTCACGCCCGGTTACTAACAGACCACCGGCAAAGGCTATAGCCAGGCGGCAATGTTTGAGCTGCTCTTTGGTCCAGCCAAACTCTTGACAGACTTCCTTTTCTTTTCTCAGGGTTCGCAGAAGCGCTGATTTAGCTCTTTCCTCCAAACAGGATCCGGCCGATCCGACCTTCAGACTAGCGATATCGCCAATGAAAATAGAGTCTCCAACAACGTATCCGAGGCTTCGGGCTAGTACCCGGCCATACTTTCTTGCCATTTCTGTTTGAGTTTGCATTGTTTTTTGCTCCGAATTTCTTTAACAACAACTTACAAGTTTGGTCCGAGGGCGATCTAAGCTACTGAGCAGAACATGTTAACAATTTGTGTCCAAGGCTCGAGTTTACAATTTTGCAACACCTTTTCTGAGCGATCTTTGAACCCGCTTAGGACTTCTTCCTAACCTGTACTCAGCAAATAGAAAGAAATGGAACGACTCAAATATGGAACGCTCATCTCTGGCAGCAGCCAACGCCATTGCAACAGCCAACGAAAACATGAAGACTCAATGGAATTCATTGCAGAATTTCCGAATGCAGTCAGCCGCCCAACGAGCACAGGAAAGCAATTCAAACCGCAATCAGACCGCCCAAACCTATGCTCAAATGAGGGCCGAGAACTCCAAGACCAGTGCTCAGATACATCAAGTAAATCAAGAAACGGCAACCAAGGTCTCAGAAATGGCCAGAGAGACCTATGTCCATCGAAGAAAGTCTTCAGACAAGCTTCATTCTAGCATCGTGAAGCTCATGACATCGTGAAGTAAGATTGCTCGCTCGCTTGTTCTGCGGCCCGGGGTTTCCCGGGCCGCTCTTATTAGCACCGGCTTCTAGAAGCCGGGAAATTGAGGAGAAACTCTGTCGTCCTGTGCCAATTTGGCCATTTGATAGAGTTTGATCGTTTCCAGGCTTGGCTCGCTGTTGAAATCTTGAGCCAGAAGTATCTTCATTGTCTGGAAATATTCGATAGCCTGTTCGTAACGGGCTAGGCCGATAAAGGACTGCATGACAGCGGAATGACCAGGTCCGGAAGAGGGGTCGATCTCTACCAATCGCTGGGCGTACTCCAGGGAATTTGAGAACATCTTCTTTTTTAGTGTCCAGGAGACGAATCGAGACAATAGTTCTGCGGCCTGTACCTCCAACTGATGGCGTTGGGCCAAAATCCAGTCGAAGTATGCCCCCTCTAGATAGGGGCCTCGATAAAGCTGAAGCACGTGCAAGTACTCTTCAATATTATAGGCATTGGTATCTCCCGTTCTCACCGAGTTGACCAGATCGTTGAACAGATCGAGATCATGCCACCTCTTGAGATCGGGATTGAGCTGGAGACCTGACCCCGTTCTAGTGATAGGGTCTAGCTCAATCCCCTTTTTCTTTAGGCAGCCTCGCAGTACGCTGGTCGACCAGTATAAGCAGTTGCGGCCCTTCTGGCCTGAGCCTGGCCAGAAGTACTCCAGGATTTTGTCTTCCGGTACTGGTGAATCCCCCGAGGCTGCTAGCATGGCTAATAGATATTTGGTCTTCTGGCTTCGCCATTCAGTCTCCAGGACTCTCTGGTTGTCCACGTGGACACTCAGTTGGCCAAACGATTGAATGCGTAGAATCGGACCTGTGCTGACGGCGTTGGAGTGGGCCTTGGCCTTCGCCGCCGCTTCCCTCACGAGTCTCGAACGGTCCACTCCCAAATACTCTAGCAGAATGTCCCTGGGGGGGATTCGGTATTTCGTTAGGATCTGGCATAGCCTGAGCTTTCCTGGCTCCTCTAACTGACGCTCCTGGATGACCCGCAAGACTTCATCAGGGAAGTCTCTGATGACCTTCTCTGTGATCTCGTCCAAATCCGGACCTTGCTTACTCAATAACGAGGGTAGTAGGCGGCAAATCAAATAGGATATGCTCCCGAACTTGAGTTGGAGAAGAGGCATTAGGGCCCTGGCTATTGTGTCGCCGTTCGGTGTCGCTAGCCCCAGCACCATCTCCCCCAACAAGACAGCGGCCAGGCCAACTTTGGAGGCGATGTTTGAAAAGGTCGATTTAGCAAGTTGGAGAGTCTTTCGGGACTCTTGCTCTAGTCCAACCTCATCTAGTAGGAGCGCAAGCTCCAGGTTGACCCATCCGGTGGGAGCCGAACCCACTAACTTGCCCAGTGAATGCGCGAGCTTCGCTCCCTCCCGTATCTTGCCTGGAGAAACAGTTCCACTTCTCACATCAAGTCGGACAACGGCAAGACTGGCCTCCAAGGCAAAGCGGCTAGCTGCTCCAAAGTCCAGGACCTGTTGATAGGTCTTTCGAGAGCTTGCGAGATTCCCCGAGTCTTCAAACGTCTTGGCCAAGGAGAGCAGGTTTCTCTGGGTTTGAGTGTCGACTGCGCTTCGATTGGAAAGGCCAGGCTGAGGGTTCAGCACTAGTTTCACGATTTGTGGGTCGAAGCGACCCGGGGAACTCTCATGAAGCTGAGCTAAGTCCGACAAGCTACTGGTTTCGCAAACCCTGGCCCATGCGACCTGGGCTATCCGTGCGGCAAGCGGAATGGCCTTTCCCGCCAGACCATGGGGTTGTCCGCTTCCATCGTACCACTCGTCCAAAGCGTCCAGGGCGTGAGCAACCTCTTGAGGGAAAGCCGGTTGGTCTATCATTAGGGTCAAGAGTTGGTCCCTAACCCCCAGGTAGAGAGTAACAATGACTGCTGCAGAACGCATCGAAGAAGTGACATCCAGGGCCTCGCAAATTTCCTGAGCATAACCCTCTAGTCGAGAAAGGGGAGGGGCCCCTGGTGATTGCTCGATCAACCGGCAAAGAGCGGTGAGCGACCACTGAAAGCTGGAACTCAGGTTTACTCGTCTTTCCTGTTCGGCGCGCTCCTTTTCTTTCTCCAGCAAAGCACGATTGACCGCATCCACCAACTCATCCAAACTAAAAGGTTTCTTCAGATACGCTTTCACTCCCAACGAAACCGCTCTGATACAGTCTTCTTCGGAGGCGTACCCAGTGACCACCAGGGTTCTGATATCGGAGTGGCTTTGTCGAACCTGTTCGAGAGTATCAAGGCCGCTCATTCCGTCCATTCTTACGTCGGAGATGATCAAGTCGAAGGACTGTTCGCGAACCCTGATCAGAGCGCGCTCTCCGGAATCCACCGATACCACCTCGTGAGCTTCAGAGCGTAGAAGCGTTTCCAAGACAGCTCTCAGTTCGGGGTCATCCTCGATGAGCAAAATTCGTGCCGTTCGTTGGGGTACCCAACCGGGAACTTCCCCGACATCTCGTTCGTCCATCAGCGGAAAACCTCCGGAGGGTTACCGGTGGAGATGGGGAAGCTCACAAAAATGGCCTTGACGCTCACGCTTATCCTGGGAGTATTGACGTTTGTGGCCTTCGGACCACCCATTCTGGGTATAGCCAGCTTGCTTCTACTTTTCGGTGGGTTGGTGCTAGAGTTGCTCAATCTCAAGTTTCCGTTCTGCGGCTCACTTTCATTTGGGCTGCTGGTATACGCTCCGGCCATTTTTCTCACTAACCCCTCCACAGCTTTGTTGATCGCCGCTTTGGTGGTCCTGGGTAGGGAGAGCGCAGGCTTCACCACCAAGGAGCGTTTGTCCTTAGAAATCTCCCTGGAGCTTCTTCCTCTTTCGGTGGCGTCGCTCTCCACGCTACTTCCTGCGCCGGTGAAACCTTGGCTCTCCTGGTGTGCGGCTGTGCTGTGCTGGGAATACTCCCGTCGAGCTCTTTTGTACTTTTTGCTCCCACGCTTTTCATCCCAGGGTCGAAAGGTTGTCCGATCGCTTGAGCTGAGTACGAGAGAGCTACGCTGGGGCTTGATCGGAATGGCTGTTCTGGCAATCTTTATTGCCGAAAGCATTCCGGAAGCATCGTTTCTATTCCTACCGATTCTCATAAGCTTTCGCCGCTCTGCCATTCACGTTTACGCCTACTTGGACCAAAGAGAGAAGGATAAATTGAGCACCCTCGCGGGTCTCCTTTCCCAAGACCTCGAGAGCGCCCGGAGCAAAATTCGAAGTCTCCATTCTCAGCTCATCACGACCTCGAATCAGAGGGACATGCTGAGTCTTCTGTCGACCAGAACCACTAGGGCCCAGTCGCTCAAAGATTTCATTACCATCCTAGCAAAAAGTGTTCGCAAGCTCGACTTGGGAAACGATGTTCAGTTGTTTCTTCGTGAAGAGCAAGGCTGGCTAGGGCTACGTTGTGACGAGAGGCAACCGGTTCAGGCCAATCTTGGCGAACAGGAAGTGGGTTCGATGGTGTCCCTCTGCTGGCGAGAAAAGAAGACAACTCACCACGGAAGCTGGCTCTACCTCCCCATGAGCGGAGTAGGAGTTTTGGCCCTTAGCCGAACTGAATCTACGGACGAGTTTGAAGCCCTGACCTCGATTTTGGCTAGCCAGGTCGGTCCGGCCTGTCTCTCGGTTAAGCGCTATGAAACCGTCCAACACGGTCTTAAACAGTTGTCCGAAAGCAATCAGGCGCTGACTGAAGCGATCGCAGAATTGCATCAGACTAGGACGCGTGCGGTTCAAAATGAAAAGCTTGCGGCCATCGGTCAACTCTCCGCTGGTATCGCTCACGAAATCAACAATCCGCTCAGCAGTGTCCGCCTAACCCTAGAAGCCATCCAGCGTGTCGAGGCTTTGGCCCCCTTTCATCGAGAGCTCTTGGATAATGCTCTGCGTGGATTAGATCGGACCAAGAGGATCATAGAGTCTTTGCTGTCCTATTCACGCGCTGGAGATAGAGGGTGCGTGGACCTTTCTCTAGCCAGAGTTGCCGAGGACACCATGGACTTTATCGGTGCTAGCTTTAGGATGGAAAAGATCAAATTGCGGCTAGACCCTCCAGGGTCTGATTACGTCGTTCAGGCCAATCCGCAAGACGTTCAACAGATCATAACGAATCTTCTGCTCAATGCCAAGTCTGCGGTGAAGGGTACGGAATCACCTGAGATCGTACTGAAGGTCTTGGAGGCAGACCACCCCGGCCTGGAGGTTCACGATTGCGGCCCGGGGGTACCTCCGGAGAAGCGCGAGGTGATCTTCGAACCCTTCAGCACTACCAAGCCAGCCGGAGAAGGCACTGGTATCGGACTCTCTTTAAGTCTCACCCTGGCTCATAGAAACGATGCCAAACTGAGGTGTGACCAGTCTGAACTCCTGGGGGGGGCGCGCTTCTCCTTGAGCTTTGAGCTATCCAGACAAGGCGTTTCCCCATCCCATACCACTTAGGACCCGGCCAGAAAGTTATTCCTGGCCGGATCCTTAGGACTTCTTGCTCGCTCCAGTCGGCTTGCCTCCACCGCAGGCTCGGTTTGCCCCGGTCGGCCTGCCTTTGCCGGGAGCCCCATCAGTGCTCCGGGGTGATTTTCGGCCGGACGGACTCTTGTCGACCCCATTCTGTCCGCATTTTTTCTCGGTGGTGGGAGACACAGACTCGTTCTTTTTGCACCGGTCCTCGGCTCCAGAGGCCTTCTCGGAGCACTCGGACTTCTTGCCCAGAAGCTTTTCAAGTTGGTCGAGCACTTCTTTGTCGAACTTGTTCTCATCTTCTTTTTTGGCGCATCCACCACCGGACGAGCCGCTTTGAGCTTGCTCCGGACCGCCTCCCCCGCAGCCACCCGACTTGCCTCCTCCACAGCCACCCGACTTTTCTCCACCTCCCTGGCAGCCGGACTGCTCACCCTGGGTGTTGCCCAAGAGTTGCTCGGCCAGGCCTCTGATGGAGGGGTTGACCTGCTCTAGAAGTCCGCTTTCTTTCCCCTGATTATAGGTGTTCTCTAACTGTTTGACAGCCTGTTGACCCTGTTTCTGGTCTCCGCCACCCTGGGCTTGCATCGCGGTAAGAGTATCCTGGGTAAATTTGTTGGAATACTGCTGAGCCTTAGAGGCGTTGCCGGCCCGGGCTTCATTGCTCAAACTTATCCCGTCGGTCTTAGCTAGGCCTCCTCCCGAACTGCCACGACCCCCGGAAGCTCCTGCACCAGGAAGTTGATTGAATCCAGTCAGCAGGTTGGAGGCCCCGAATCTATTGAGTGAGTTGATATTCATAGCGTATGCATGTCCTTCTCTATTAGTGGCCCGTTGTCGGCCTTATACTCGTAGATTAGGAAGGAATGCGGAGCTACAATGTAAGCTCATTTTGACAGGATGTTAGGGATGTTAAGAAATTGTGAGAGATTGTGAACAGTGTTGGGTGCTCAGTATTCACGGACCGATGCGATCTCAAGCTGTCGCCCTGGATAGTGGGTGTTAGCCTCCAGGACATCATCGAGAAATTCTGGATTGTATTTCAAGATGAGCTTTTCAGCGCTGACAATGAAGATACTTCCCCCTCGGGCCACCACACTGCCTTCGATTTCTAAATCTCGATTGTATTCAAGCTCCTCGTCACCGCTCATTGAGCGAGCACTGAATTTGAAGCTTCCGCCGGCGTAAAGAAGACCCTTAATCCCCATTTTTCCGGGTTTCTCGCGAAATTCTTCGGGTGCTTCCACCAGATATGGATTGACATGGACGTCGCCACCAGCGCAAATCGCCAAATCTTCCTTAGACGAGGCTTCGAGATCAAGCTCTTCCGGAAAAATATGGACACTGCCCGCAGCAATGAGAATACCTCCATTTTCGACATTGCAGCCTAGGGTCAGGCTGCCCTTCTTGCTCTCCAAATGACCCCTGTCAGAGCCCTCTAGGATAGAATTTGGGTGATCCGAAGTAAAGGACAGGGTGGGTAAAAAAGCTGCGCTATAACCGACGATGGTCAAGCTCTCAGAAGTCACCACTTTGACTCCAACCGGAAGCTCAACCAGGCACGGAAGGACCTCTTCGGTCTCCTCGTTTACCGGGGTCAGATTGACCAACATTCCACCACCGAGTTCGATATTCGGGGTGTCTTGAATGAATAATCGCTTGGGGGGTTCGGAATCCTTGATCCGAATCGTATTGAAATCTAACTCCACCTCCACCAATTCGGGACTTTCGCCCTCTGGGGTCCCCTCCTCGCCCTCCGAAACTTCCTCTTCGGCTTCGGAAGCTTCCTCTTCTGCTTCCGAAGTCTCCTCCTCACCTTCCACGGTTTCGTCCTCTGGTTCTACTGCTGCTGGTTTCGGTTCAACGACAAGATCAGTTCGCAGGAGGTAAAGGTCATCGCGGTCGTGCTTCGTGACATGGACGATAGGTAGGTAAATCTCGTGTGTTTCACCTTCGGTGTCGTCCACCTGGATGGTTGCCCGTCCTAAAGCGTAGTGCCCTCCTTCGATCTCTAGAATCTCATCTTTCTGGAGATCGGCTCCGATTTTGGAAACGGGAATGACCGGCACCTCATAGGCCGTCTTGCCATTAGGAATGAACTGCCCTCCCGTGACCAAGGATGCCTGCTCCAAATTGCTTGAGCCACCTAGCCGAATATCGTCGTAAGCCCACACGGTACCCTTTTCCCCTCTCCTCCATTCATCGCTCGGTTCAAATTTTATAGACTCCGAAGGAGGCAGTAGGACATCCTCTTGCGAGCGGATTTGATTACGGGAAGGATCGGTCGAGGCAAAGACAATCTCTGGGGCTTGTAGGTCGATATCGCGACTAGCAGCTAGAGTAGAATTGGAAAAAGCCGAATGAATAAGAATCCAAGACTTCCGCTGACTGCTTCTGCCATAGCGAGTTTCAATGGTGATCCTGGCCGAGTGAGGAGAAAGGCTGTACTCGCCTGCCTTATTGTGTAGATTGTTATCGATCGCAAGAGTAAAATCTACCGGACTTGCTTGCATAAACTCGCCTGTGATCTCTATCCTTCCGCAGATCTCTTTGCTATCGAGCCGCTTCAGATTTGTCATGGAAAAGAGGGGCCGTCCGTCTTGCTGTGAGGGTGGTTCGGGACTCGTTGCAGCATCGAGCAACCAGGTTTGGTTTTGCTCAAGCTTAAATCGAACATACTGAAATAGAGATTCGGTCGTATCGCGGCATATTTCACGATCGAAGTTGTAGGCAGCCAAAGAGCTCCGCGAGCGCTGAGCTTCGAGAAGTGCACCCAGCATAAGAAGCAAAAGCAAAATGCTTGCTAGCACGGTGAATAAAGCGAAACCTTGTTTTCTTCGTTGGGGCAAAGAAAGGTTTTTGGGGCTAGTATCTCTAATATGGCCCCTGGATAGGAGTGTGGGGGACATGTTTTTGCAGCGAGATAACCGGGGATTCTCCATAGCTGAAATATTAGTCGCGATTTGGCTTCTTACCTTTATCGCTGGTGCTCTTTTGGCCACATTCGCCTACTTGGCCAAGGCAGGTTCAGTGTCCGAGGACCAAGCAACCGGGGCACTCTTGGCCGACGAGATTTTGGAGCGTGCACGCCGAGCGGGCCCGCCACTGTGGGGGCAAGACGACCTGACAGGGACGCGAACGGTGATCTTGACCTCCAATAATGAGGCCGAATTCGTCTGGCAACTCCGACCTCACAAGGTCGAGAATTCCGACTTGGGCAGCTATTTTCAGCTTGAGGTTGAAGTGAGTTGGCACGGTGAGCAAAAGACTATGGAACGCGGCCGACAAAGCCTAGTGCGGACCAGGTTTATCTACCTGGATGACTTTTGAAAACCCTGGTTCGTAAAAGTTGGAGTCGCGGGGTGAGTCTAGCGGAGTTGCTGCTTGCTGCCAGCTTATTCGGCGTTTTCTTAACCGGAGTCTTTCTTCTTTTTGGTCGAGGCAATCAAGCGTTGAAAAGGATGGACGAGGCCGGAGGGATGCAAGCTGAGATGCTTCGCGTAAAGCTGCTCTTACGCAGAGATTTTATTCCAACCGACTTGGGTGCGGTGACCATCCAAAAGAGTAACCCAACGAGCGATGCCCGAGATCAGATCACTTGTCTGGCCATGAGTGACTGGTCTGAAGAGGGCAACTTTTCCGGACCAAACAATGCCCCGCAATGGAATCGACGGGTAGCTTATCTATCGACTTCGGAAAAAGTCGGCCAACTCGAACGAGTAGTCCTTGAACCTGAGCCGCCCGCGCTTCTGCCCCGACCTCTTACCTCCTGGTTGCCTCTGGCTCAGGATCAGATAGTGGTTGCCAATGTGCTTTCTAAGAACTTGAAAGAATTTGAAGCGAACATTGATCTGGCCAGGCAAGAACTTCAGTTTCAAGTATCCTTTGTTCACAAGGACGGGCCGAGAATCAACGGGTCCTTTCATTTCTCACCTCTTAATACGAGATCTCGGCTGTGAGCACTCAGCCGGAAATAAAATCTCCGGGAGCGCTCTCTCCAGAACTAGAAGGCCATCTTTTCAGTCAATTGAGCTTTATGAATCAAGCGGGAATCCCCCTTGCCAAGAGTCTAGAGTTTTTAACAGAAGGTTCGCCGGAGAGACTGGGCATACTCGTGAACGGAGCCTTGCGCAAACTTGAATCCGGATATAATCTCAAGATTGCCTTTGCCGGGCATGGTTTGTCGCCGGTAGCTCTGGCTCTGATGGAGATGGCCGAATCGGGGGCCGGACTGGGGCCTAGTCTGGAAATGGCCGCTCGCATCGCTGAAGAAACGGCCAAGTTTCAAAGGCGACTTCGTGCAGCCATTACCTACCCTTGCTTTGTCTTTTCGGTCAACATTATCCTGGCGGTAACGGTCCTTGTGTGGTTGGTTCCGCTGTTTAAAAATATTGTTGGCCAGGGCCCCGTTCCGCTAATAACTCGGCTCCTATTCCAACTATCGGATATCCTGCGCTCACCCTACGCTTGGATAGTCGGAGCCTTACTCTTGTGGGAGTTCAGAAAGATTTTCCTTCGCTGGAAGAGAGATGAGTTTAACATGGACAGCCTTCGGTCTTTTCCAGGCTTGAAGGGTCTGGTCACGGAGGTTCAAAGGGCCCGCTACTGGACCATCTTCTCCACCCTCTTCCAGGTTGGATGCGACATCCCGCACTGTGCTAGGTTGGCAGGAGAGGGTAGTGGCTCTTCTACCTTTCAGAGATTGCATCTTGAACTCAAGAAAAAGTTTCTTGCTAGCGAGCCGCTGGGCGATCACTTCACGGAGTATAATGAGGAATACGGCTCGCTTATGGTGGGAGGAATGGCGTTGATCGGTGAGGGCCGAGCGAGTGCAGAGTTCTGCAAAAGCATGAGCACGCACTATGAGGTGGAAGTCGAATCTCTGGTAGAGCGATTTCACTCTTTACTAGAACCGCTCCTCATAGGCTTGGTGGCAACGACCACGGGGGTGATTCTGCTCGCCCTCAATATGCCGTTTGCTCAGTTCATTGATGATCTTCTGGCAATGTAGATCGGAGCTATGCGGGAGACTCGCTGCGCTCGCTTGCGAACCGCGACCCTTCGGGTCTAGCAGTTCTTCCTCATGCATGCGGGAGACTCGCTTCGCTCGTAACGCTCGCTGCGCTCGCTTGCGAACCGCGACCCTTCGGGTCT
>JBAYRN010000008.1:0-74808 GCA_041676625.1 Vulcanimicrobiota bacterium | reverse complement strand
GTCGGTGATGATCCCGGCGATCAAGGAGCCCACCAGTCCGGCCAGTTCAAACCCGGCGGTCAACCCCCCCGCGTGGGTCAGATGGTAGCCTTTCACCTCGTTTAAAAAGGTGGGGGCCCAGTCCAAAAAGCCGTAGCGTACGGTATAGACGCAGAAATTGGCCAGGCAGATGAGCCAGACGAAGGGGTTTCCGAAAACCCGCTCCCGCAAGAACTGCTTAAACTCGGGGTCTTCTTTTTCCGGAGTGCTTTTCTCACTTTCCTTCGACCTCCGGCTCTCGGCTCCGAAATGCTCCTCAACCTCTCCCAGACCCACCGACCCCGGCGTGTCCCTCATAAAAACGAGGATCCCCAGCGCGGCCACCAGAGCCACCGCTCCGGGGGCAAAAAAGATGGCCTTGTACCCGTACGTCTCACCTAGATAGCCGGCCCAGACCAGGATTCCGGCCGCCCCCACCATGTGAGATGCGTTCCAGACGCCCCACATGGTTCCGCGTTCGGAGGGCGCGAACCAGTGGGACAGCACTCGCGCGCAGGGCGGAAAACCCATCCCCTGAAACCAGCCGTTCAGGCACCACAAGATGCCCATGGCGGTCACCGTGTTGACCCATCCGAATCCAAAGTTTAAAAGCGCCGAGGCAAACAGCCCGAAGGCCAGGAAGGTCCGAGCGTTGGAGCGGTCGGCCACATAACCGTTGGCAAACTTGCTGAATCCGTAGAGCAAACTGTGAGCCGTCAAAAAGCCTCCCAGGCTGGCCTTGGAGATATTCAACTCTTTCTCCATCAACGGCATGGCCACGGAAAAATTCTTGCGAACGAAGTAGTAGATGGCGTAAGCCCAAAAGGTGATAAAAAGCTGGCGCATGCGCCAGCTTCGGTAGACCGCACGAACCTCCTGAGCGGTCCCCTGGACAGGGGTGGCGTCCGGCGGGGGCTTGAAAATCCAGATCACGCGCCCAAGCTTCTCGCCCCCGCTTGCCCGGGCCTGTTGCCCACCGGAAGAAAGCAGGGCCCCTGAACGGGATCACAAACTCGCAGCCCATGGCAAACACAGAAGAGATCATAGGTAAAGCGTTTGAGGGAGAACTCTCGATCGACGAGAGTGGCGTGAAGGAGGCCATTGCCGGCACCATCGCTCGACTGGATCGCGGGGAGATCCGGGTGGCTGAAAAAGTGGGAGCGGATTGGCACACCAACGCCTGGATCAAGCAAGCCATCCTACTCTATTTTCGGACCGCTCAGATGGAGACCATGGAACTCGGACCCTTTGAGTTCTACGACAAGATCCCCCTGAAAAGAGATCTGGCAGCTCAGAAGGTGCGCGTGGTCCCCCCCGGCACCGCCCGCTACGGCTCGTTCCTGGAACCGGGCTGTGTCCTCATGCCGGGCTACGTCAACATCGGAGCCTACGTAGGTGCCAACAGCATGGTGGACACCTGGGCCACGGTGGGTTCCTGCGCCCAGATCGGAGAGGGCGTGCACCTCTCCGGTGGGGTGGGTATCGGCGGCGTGCTGGAGCCCCCCTCCGCCAATCCGGTCATCATTGAAGACGGAGCCTTCGTGGGCTCGCGTTGCATCGTGGTGGAAGGTTGCCGGGTGGGAAGCGAGGCCGTCTTAGGTGCCAACGTGGTGCTGACCGCCAGCACCCCCATCGTAGACGTCACCGGCTCCGAACCAGTGATCAGCAAAGGGGCTGTTCCACCTCGGGCCGTGGTGATCCCCGGCACCATGCCCAAGCAGTTTCCAGCCGGTACTTTCGGCACCCCCTGCGCACTCTTGATCGGATACCGCAAGGAGTCCACCGACCGCAAGACCTCGCTCAATTCGGTGCTCCGGGAGTTTGCTCTGAGTGTCTGAGGCCGTCTTAGAACAACTGGTGGAAAAGTTGGAGTGGTTCGTGGACCAGCCCAGCGTGACCCGGGAGGAGAAAGCCCTGGCCGACAGCCTGGAGCAACGCCTGAGTCCAAGTGGACTGGAACTCCACCGTTGGCGAGACGGGATCGTGGCTCTGCCCCGGACTTCTCCGAAGCTACTGCTGGCCGGGCATCTGGACACCGTGCCCCCTTCCCCCCGGCAGACCCGCAAACGGGAAAACGGTCGTATCTACGGCTGTGGCACCAGCGACATGAAGGCGGGACTGGCGGTCATGCTCGAGATCCTGGAGAGCCACCCGGAAGCTCCCGTGGGCTACCTCTTCTACGACCGAGAAGAGGGCCCCATAGTAGAAAACGGCCTGCGCCCTCTCCTGGAGTCGATTCCGGCCCTCCCCAGGGTGCCTACCATCGTGCTGGAGCCCACCAGCGGCGAGATCCAGGTGGGGTGCGTGGGCTCTTTTCACCTGGGGGTCACGTTCACCGGCAAGAGGGCCCACGCCGCTCGACCGTGGCAGGGCGAAAACGCGCTCTATCTGGCCGCCCCCCTTCTGCAGTACCTATCCCAACGAGAAGCCCAGGAAATCGTGGTCCACGGCCAGACCTTTCGGCAGGTCATCACCCCCACCATTCTCCAGACCCACGCCCTGTCCAACGCGGTTCCAGGGGAAGTCACCCTAAACCTCAACGGCCGCTTCGCCCCCGGCCAGGACCCCGAAGTGTTGATCAATGAAGTCAGAAGGCAAGCCGGAGAGAAGGTTGTGGTGGAGCTCAAAGACATGGCTCCGGCGGGTCAGGTCTGCCACCAGGACCCTGGTCTTGCCCCCTGGATCCTGGCCCGCGGACTGACGGTGGCACCCAAGCAGGCTTGGACCGATGTGGCCCAACTGACCGCCCTGGGCTTCCCGGCCGTCAACTTCGGTCCCGGAGATCCCGCACAAGCCCACCAGCCCGATGAGTGGTGTCCCGAGGAGGGGCTACTCTTCTGCTACCAGGAATTATTACACTTGATCAACGGTTGACCCGGGACTATAGTGAGCCAGAAATGCTAAGCATCCTGATCTTCTTGATATCTTTTCTGTTCGCGTTCTGCCTGGGCAGCCTCATCGAGTGGTTTGTCCACAAGGACCTCATGCACTCCGTCCAGTGGATGAAGACACCCCACCTGCGGCACGCCGTGGAGCATCACGCCGAGCGCATGGCACCGGGTAAGTATTATGCCAAGGACGACGAACTCAAGGAGTACCATCTCTTTGAGACCTCCTTTATGCCGGCCCTTTGGATCCTGCACGCGCCGCTTTTCTTTGCGGCCTATCGCTTCTTTGGTCTGGCCTCGGGGGTCGGGGTGGCCATGGGCACCGCGGTCTACGTGATCGCCTATGAGATGCTGCACTGGTACATGCACTGCCCCGACGAGTTCATCTTTCGAAACTCCCGCTGGTTTCAGTACCTTTCCGAGCATCACCGCCTGCACCACAACAAAGCCACCATCAATTACAACGTGGTCTTTCCTCTGGCCGACTATCTGCTGGGGACCTACTACACCGAACTCGACATCAAGCGAGAGCCGGAAGATGTCCGGCGCAATACTCCTTTGCCTCCCCAACAGCGTTGAGGTGCACTCCGAAACTTTTCCAACCTCCGGGTGTTGAAGTCGGGATGAAAACTTTGCTGTTCGCGGCCCGCCTCGGCCTTCTGCTCCTGCTGGCACTTCCCGCCATGGGCGAGACGGTCAGAGAAGGACAGGTCGAGGTGGAGCTACTGGCCAGCCACCTCAAGCTTGCCCCCGGCGATGAGACCTGGCTGGCCATTCGAATAAAAGCCGATGAGCAATGGCACACCTACTGGAAGAATCCGGGCGACACCGGTCTTCCCACCACCGTGGAATGGACACTTCCCACCGGGTATGAAGTGGGCGAACTCCGCTGGCCGTATCCGGAACGGTACCAGAGTGAAGGTCTGGTGAGCTTCGTCTACGAGCGAGAAGAGTTCGTGCTCTCCCGGCTGAAAGTGCCGGATTCGGCCACTCCCGGCGAGGTAGACCTCTCGGCCAGGGTGGAGTGGCTGGCTTGCAAAGAGGCTTGCATCCCTGGTAGTGCCGAGCTCTCTCTCAAACTCGAGATCGCCGAACAACCCCTGGAGGGGCCGAGCCTTTCAGCCATCCAGGGAGCCCTCTCCCGGCTTCCCCAGCCCGGTCTCGCGGGCCTCGCAGCCCACTGGGACGGCCAAGCCATCGCCCTGCAGTCAAACTGGGAATTGGGCGAAATCGAAAAGCTTTGGTTCGTGCCGATCCAGGAGTTGATCATCGAGAACGGGGCCGAGCAGTTCTTTGAAGTGAATTCCGGCAAACTGGACATCCAGCTCACCCCGGCCGCCGTCAATCCGGACAAGCCGGACCGGCTGGAGGGGGTACTGATCGTAGACTCAGCCGAAGGCACCCAAAGTTTCTTGGTGGATGTTGAAGTAGAAAACAAGGAGTCGTTATGAGAAAGCAAATTCGTAGCAGCCAATTTTTAGGTCTAATTTTGTCACTCTGTCTGATGGGAGCCGTCTCGGCGGCACCAGTGGGGGAAAAGGCACCTGATTTTGAGATCCAGGATACAGCCGGAAAGGAAGTCAAGCTTTCCGAGTTTGGCGGCAAATTCGTGGTACTGGAGTGGTTCAATCACCAGTGCCCTTACGTCAAAGCCCAGTACGACGCGGGCAAGATGCAGGCCCTGCAGGAGAAATGGGGTGGAGAAGACGTGGTCTGGTTGAGCATCTGCTCTTCCAAACCGGGCACCCAGGGGCACAACTCCCCGGCGGCAGCCGACGCGCTGGTGGCTGAAAAGAAAGCCAAGCCCGCTCATCTGTTGCTGGATGAGTCCGGAGACATCGGCCGTCTTTACAGCGCCAAGACCACTCCCCACATGTTCGTCATCTCTCCTGAACAGATCGTTTTGTACAACGGCGCCATCGACGACCGGGCGGATATCAACTACGTGGATCAGGCCCTCACCGAAGCCCACGCCGGTAAGGGTGTCTCGGTTCCGACCACTCGCCCATACGGCTGTTCAGTGAAGTACTGAGACTTCACACAAAACCCCGATCAATGATCTAGATCAAGGTTGGCAAAGATTTTCCTTAGGATAATTCCTCTATCTTACAGCCTGCCTGACGGGCACTTAGATAGGAGAATCATCATGTCTCACCCTAATATTCCTCGCGCCGACCTTTCCCACGAATTCGACGCCCGGGGCATCGCCAAACGCTTTCGCCACGCAGCCATCTTCGGAGCCCTGGACGCCCTCTACCCCGGGGAAACCATGCGGTTCTGCAACGACCACGACCCGATCCCCCTGCTGGCCCAGATCCGGGACCACTACGGAGAGAAAGTCAGCATCGATTACGTCAAGCGAGAGCCCGGTGAGATCATCTTGAATTTCGCCAAAAACTAAGGGAGAAGGCAAACTTCTTTCCAAAAACTTGATCGAGATCAGTGCCGGGCTGATCGTCCTCGGTTAGTCTTGGCCGGTGACGGAGATCTGGAAAAACATGGTGCTTGGTGCACTGGCCGTCTTGCTAGGCGCCTCCTGTCGAGGCACCATAGTACCCGAGCGGGCTTACGGACCGCCGGTGCCTGCGGACGCTCCGAAACAGACCGTGGAGATCCACCAACCCAAGACCCTGGGTAGTGTCGACACCTTCCTCAAAGATCACGTGGACACCCCGCTGGGGGTTTCCTGCCGGACCTGTCACGGGACCGCCCAGAAGGGGGCCCTGATCAGCCAGGACGCTCCAGCCGATTTTCACAAGAACCTGCAGGTCATGCACGGCGCCCAGAGTTGCAACGCCTGCCACGACGAAGACCGCTCCAGGCTCCATCTGGCCGACGGCACGCTGCTGGATTTCGACCAGGTGATGACCCTCTGCGCCCAGTGCCACGGCCCCCAGTATCGCGACTATCAAAACGGCTCCCACGGCGGAATGGAGGGCTACTGGGATCTGCGCCGGGGCGAGCGGAAACGCAACAACTGTGTGGATTGCCACACCGCTCACCAGCCTGCCTACCCCCAGGTCATGCCCGTTCACCCTCCCAAAGACCGCTTTTTGACCTGGCCCCGGGAGGAGGACCCCCACCATGAGTGAGAGCAAAGTTAATCGCCGCACCGCCCTGAAGATGGTGGGGGCCACTCTGGGGGCGGCCGCCTTCGCCCGGGCCCTGGCTCCCCTCACCGAATGGAATCAGGACATGTCCATGGACGATTTCCTGCAAAAGCACTATCAGGAGATGAGTCCGGCCGAGATGAAGCGGGTGTTGCGCCGCATCGAAGCCAAGACCAAAAAGGAGTACGGAGCAACCGTGCAGGTGGAAGATGTGCGCCCCACCCCGGGGGTCGAATTCGGCTACGCCCTGAACCTCTCCATCTGCATCGGCTGTCGCAAGTGTGCCGAGGCTTGCCATATCGAAAACAATCACGACCGGGCCACCAACAACTCCTACATCCGAGTTTTCGAGATGAAAATGGGAAGCCTGGATATGGCCAACGGCAGCACCACCTACGACCACCCCGTACCCGCCAAGGACAAGTTTTACATGCCCGTCCAGTGCCAGCAGTGCGACAACCCTCCCTGCGTCTCGGTCTGCCCGGTGGAGGCCACATGGAAAGAGTCCGACGGCATCGTGGTGGTGGACTACGATTGGTGCATCGGTTGCCGCTATTGCGAGGCCGCCTGTCCTTATCACGCCCGCCGTTTCAACTGGAGCAAGCCGGAAATCCCGGCCGCTGAGATCAACCCCGAACAGGCCTATCTCTCCAACCGCATCCGCCCGGTGGGAGTCATGGAAAAATGCACCTTCTGCCTGCACCGCACCCGCAAGGGGCGTTTACCCGCGTGTCTGGAGGCCTGCCCCACTGGGGCTCGGGTCTTCGGCAATCTGGCCGACCCGAACTCCGAGATCCGTTGGGTGCTGGAGAACAAACGGGTCTTTGTGCTTAAAGAAGAACTGGGGACACAACCCCGGTTCTTCTACTTTTTTGATGAGTAAAGTTTATGACCGAGGCAACCCAACATAAACCCCAGGACCAGAACCTCGGCACCGCCCTGCTGAGCTACCCGAGCTTTCTGCGCAAGGCCATCATGGTAGGTACTGACGGCCCTCCCCTCTTTTATGCCTGGATGATAGCCCTGACCGCCGTGTGCCTGGTGGGGATCAACGCCTATTGCCGGCAACTGGTACTGGGCCAGGGGGTGACCGGGATGTCCGATCACGTCTCCTGGGGTCTATACATCGGAAACTTCACTTACGCGGTGGGACTCGCGGCGGGGGCCGTGATGATGGTCATACCCGCCTACTTGTACCGCAACAAAGCCATGCACGACGTGGTGATCATCGGGGAGATCCTGGCCATCTCTTCCATCGTGGTGGCTATCGCTTTTGTCACTGTGGACCTGGGACGGGTGGACCGAATGTGGCACCTGATCCCGGGGATCGGTCGCTTCCACTGGCCCATCTCCATGCTCACCTGGGACATAATCGTGCTGCCCGGCTATCTCCTCTTGAACGCCCACGTGGTAGGCTATCTCCTCTACATGAGATACCTGGGCCTGCAGCCAAATCCGCGCTGGTACATCCCCTTCGTCTTTCTCTCCATCGCCTGGGCCGTCTCCATCCACACCGTCACCGCTTTTCTTTACAGCGGACTGGGAGGCCGACCTTTCTGGAACACCGCCATCCTGGCGCCCCGCTTCATCGCCTCGGCGTTCGTGACCGGCCCGGCCTTCATCATCCTGGCGCTCCAGGCGGTCAAACGCTTCACCGACTTCGCGGTGGACCGCAAAGCCCTGACCACCCTGATCGCCATCGTGCGGGTGACGGTGTTGCTGAACCTATTCCTGTTCGGCTCCGAGGTCTTCACCGAGTTCTACACCGGTGGCAGCCACCTGGCCTCGGCCGAGTATCTCTACTTCGGACTGCACGGTAAGTCCGCCTTGGTGCCCTGGATCTGGTCGGCCATCGTCCTGAACCTTGGCAGCGCCGTGCTCTTCTTGTCGTCCAGTCAGCGCTCTCAACTCTGGCGCATCGACCTGGCCTGCGTGATGGCCCTGCTGGGGGTTTGGATCGAAAAAGGGATCGGCCTCATCGTGCCCGGGTTCATCCCCAGCACACTTCACGAGGTGGTGGAGTACCTGCCCAGCCTGGTGGAGTGGCGGGTCTCGATGGGGGTGTGGGCCCTGGGCATGATGATCTTCACCCTGGGGGTCAAGATCGCGGTCTCCGTCTTCAACGGCAGGCTGCACAAAGGAAAGGAGCCTCCATGCCCATAGTAGCTGCCGTCCTAACCCTCAGCCGACAGCCGGAAAGCCGCCAAGTGGTGCTCGACTTTCTGGAACAGCACCACGCCATTGAAGTGGGAGAGCCGCAACTCCTGGGCCTGCCAGTGGTCCTCGACTGCTCCTCTCGGACCGAAGAAAGAGCTCTCTGGGCACAGCTCGAGGCACTGCCGGGGGTAGTCTTTGCAACGGTTGTTTTTAGCGACTTTTCCGACCTGGTAGAGAGAGAGGAAGTCCCCCAATGAAACGCCGGGACATACTGAAAATGAGCGCCCTGGCGGTGGCCACCGCCGCGGCCTCCGGACTCAATTGGGAGGCCTGGGCTCAAGAGTCCGGCCTGGCCCCGGAGCAGGCGGCCCGCTCCGGAGGGATCACCTGGAACAAGGCGCCCTGCCGCTTCTGCGGCACCGGTTGCCACGTGCAGGTGGGTACCCGAGAGGGCAAGGTGGTGGCCATCGCGGGCGACCAGGCGGCCGAGGTCAATCGGGGTCTTCTGTGTGTCAAGGGCTACCACGTGGGACTGGCCCTCTACGGCAAGGATCGCCTGACCACACCGCTATTGCGCAAGAACGGAAAGCTCGTCCCGATCAGTTGGGAGCAGGCCCTCGAGGTGATGGCCGATCGGGTCCAGCTCGACCCTCAGGGGTTTGCTTTCTACGGCAGCGGTCAGTGGACCATCCCCGAGGGCTACGCCGCCCAAAAGTTTATGAAGGGAGGTCTTGCCAACAACAACATCGATCCCAACGCGCGGCTTTGTATGTCCTCGGCGGTCACCGGCTTTTTGGCCACCTACGGGGTGGATGAGCCGGCCGGTTGCTTCGACGACCTGGATAAAGCCGATGTGGTGATCTGCTGGGGCAACAACCCCGCCGAGATGCACCCCGTCCTATTCAGCCGGATCGTGGACCGCCGCTCGAAGGGAGAGGAGGTCTTGCTGATCGACATCGGTACCCGCCGCACCCGCACCACCGCCCAGGCCCAGCACTACCTACAGATGAAGTCCCAGGGAGATCTGGCCATCGCCCTGGGGATCATGCATCTGCTGGTGGTGAGTGAGAGCTGGGACAAGGAGTTCGTGGACAAACACTGCGCTTTTCGGGCCGATAGTGATCCCCCGACCCTGCCCGGGAAAGCCATAAGCTTCCAGGAGTTTCGGGACAGCCTGGCTCCCTACACCCCCGAAAAGGTGCACGAACTTTCCGGAGTGAGTACCCAGGATCTGCGCATGCTGGCAAACCTCTTTGCCGACCGCAAGCTCAGGATCACCTCCCTTTGGTGCATGGGCATGAACCAGCACACCCAGGGCACCGCCATCAACTGCCTGGTGCACGGGGTGCACCTCCTATCGGGCCACTTCGGCACCCCCGGAAACGCCCCCACCTCGCTGACCGGACAGCCTTCGGCCTGCGGCACGGTACGAGAGGTGGGTACCCTGGCCCACGCCCTGCCGGGCGGTCTGGTGGTGACCGATGAGGAGCATCGCCGCAAGACCGAAGAGATCTGGAATCTCTCCCCCGGGCGCATCAACCCCGAACCCGGCCTGCACACCGTGGCCATGTTCGAGTCCTGGTCCACCCCCAAAAAGCAGAAAGGGGGAGAGATCCACACCATCTTCGTGCAGGTCACCAACCCCCGGCAGACCCTGCCCAACGTGCACAAACTCATGACTCCGGGCGTCAAGGACAAGGATAAGTTTCTCATCGTCTCCGACGTCTATCCCACCGCCACCACCCAGGTAGCCGATCTGGTGCTGCCGGCCGCCATGTGGGTGGAAAAAAACGGCATGGTGGGCAACTCCGAGCGACGCACCCAGCAGTGGTTTCGCCAGGTCAAGCCCCCCGGGCAGGCCCGCGACGACTGCTGGCAGACCATCGCCCTGGCCCGACGTCTCTTTGAACGGGGCCTGGGCATGAAAGACAAGGACGGTCGCTTTCTCTTCGAGATGAAA
Organism: Vulcanimicrobiota bacterium; assembly: GCA_041676625.1. Taxonomy (GTDB): domain Bacteria; phylum Vulcanimicrobiota; class Xenobia; order Xenobiales; family JADMJV01; genus JAEXNA01. The sequence goes on along the minus strand of JBAYRN010000008.1, from coordinate 64,675 downwards.
GACGCCTCTGGAAAGTCCGTGCCGGTGTGGGATTGGAACCGTTATTACGAAATCAACGTGGACGAAAAGCTGTTTGAGGAGTATCGGCTTTTCAGCGGTTTCAAACACAAGAACCTGGCCCCTTACCAGGAGTACGTGAAAGCGCGGGGCCTGCGCTGGCCGGTCATCCAGCAGCCCGACGGAAGCTGGCGGGAGACCCGCTTTCGCTTCGCCGAGTTCGACGACCCCAACGTGACCAAAGGCCAAGGGATCGAATTCTATCACTCCACCAGCAACGACGGGCGGGCCCAGATCTGGTTTCGCCCCTACGTCCCGCCGCCGGAGGTGCCCGACCAGGAGTACCCCCTGTGGCTCTGCACCGGCCGGGTCCTGGAACACTGGCACAGCGGCACCCTGACCGGGCGCATACCCCAACTGCGCCAGGCCATGCCCAACGCCTATCTGGAGATGCACCGCGACGACGCCTCGGCCCTGGGCATTGGCAACGGCAACATGGTTGAGGTCACGTCTCGGCGCGGCTCCATAAAGCTGCCCGTCTGGATAGACGGGCGGGGGCGGCCGCCCCAAGGCACGGTCTTTGTTCCTTTCTTCGATGAGCGTCTGCTCATCAATTTCGTGACCCTGGAAGCCCACGACTTCTACTCCAAGCAGCCGGACTACAAAAAGTGCGCCGTGAAGGTCAGGCGGGCTTGAGATGACGACGGAACCCACCGACTTGGAGGAGGGACCCTCCCAGGGCTTGCTGAGCCTGTTCGTGGTGGTGGTCTTCGCAATCTCGCTGGTGGGCTTTATTACCGGCATGGACACCACCGTCAAGCCCACCGAGGAGGTCACCGCCGCCCCCTCCGGGGTGCGCGAGAGAGAGGTTCCTACAGCCCGGAGCTATTCCGAGCTGCGGAGCGCTCCTCCGGGCACCCCGGGTGAGGGCTGGCCCACCCCCGAAAGCTCTCTACCTCCTGGGCTCACCCAGGAGACTCTGGACCAGGCCTTGCAGCGCCGCCAACAACGACGGGCCTACGACGGCGCACCCCCAACCATCCCTCACCACGTGCGTCAGTCCTCGGCCGCGGAGTGCATGGCCTGCCACGGAGAGGGGTTGAAGCTGGGGCGCCTGGTGGCCACGGAGGTTCCACACGATGGCTTCACCAACTGCACCCAATGCCACGTGCCCGACATGGAGAGGCTGGGCGGATTTCCGGGCAATGAAGTGCCTCCCGGAGCAGAGGGGGGTCTGGCGATCGACCCCCGGAAGGTGGAGAACTCTTTCTCCGGCACCTTTCCCCCCAAACAAGGCGACCGAGCCTGGCCCATCGCTCCACCAGTCATTCCCCACGGCACCTTCATGCGGGAAAACTGTATGTCGTGCCACGGCCACAGCGGGAGCACCCCCATGCGCAGCACCCACCTCGAACGCACCAACTGCACCCAATGCCACGCCCCTTCTGCCACCCTGGACCTGCGGCCCGGTGTCATCGGTCCGCCGCCATGAACGATCTGAACTTTCCTGAACTCAGCCAGGCAGTCCTCGATCCCCCCACCTTGCAGGCCCTCCTGCGAGACCTCACCACCCAGACCCGGGTCCTTTCCGTGACCGTCAAAGGCGGAGAACAGCACCACGCCCAGGCTGCGGACTCTTCCCTATCCCAAGCGGTGGAGTCCCTCCTGCGGGGAGAGATAAGAGGGGTCCAGGTCCGCTATCTGTGGCAAGACCGAGAGTGGCTGGACACCCTCCTGCGCTGTGCGGAGGGGATCAGAATCGTCCGGAGCTACCACGAGATCGGTACTCCATGACCACCCAATCATCGATGCCGTTATCCATCATCCGGGGAAAGGTATCGTTGACGGTTTCGAGCTAAGCCGTGTAATGCTTACCTGGACAGTGTCGATTATTTCGATTATTCTAACAGCATGGACACACTAATGGGAAAGCCTTTGATATTGGACGAGGAGGAAAGCGAGGAAGCCAAGCTGTGTGCTACCCTTATGAACTTATCGGTAAGCTCTCATTCTACACAGAAGTTCCGGCTGGTTAACCAAGATGACAAAACTAAGGAGCTTCAGATCCCGCCAAAGGTGTTTCATCTTTTAGCCCAGATACTCGAGCAGTTGGGCGAAGGCAATTCCGTCATTTGCACTCCGATCGATGCAGTACTAACAACCCAGCGCGCCGCCGATTTGCTCGGGGTTTCCCGAACCCATCTTATTAAGCTTCTGAAAAACAAAACCTTGCCCCACACCATGGTTGGGTCGCACCGAAGAGTTAAGCTCACCGACCTACTTAGTTACAAAGAACGCCGGAAACAGGAGCAAAGGGAAGCGATGAAGGCATTGATGAACGAAAGCGAAGAACTAGGGCTCTACAAATAGTTGTACTCCTCAAATTTCATTGTCGTAAAGCTGTTCGCTTTCTGTCCACGAGTCGAATTATACACTAGAATTTCTGGACGAGCATTCAAGTGTCGACCGGGAACTTTACCCGAGATCCTCGAATACAGAATGGATGAAGGACCCACTTCAACAAGCACGAGAAGCGGCCGCCAACGCTCGAATCTCGGATCAAGAGGAGCCGGACTGGCGCCGCGTTCGGTGGGCCATGGAGCGCTATCTGGAAGCGAGCCAGCAGAACGTTGTGAATCTTCGGCGACGAATCACTGGCAGCATCGATACCGCAGAACTCAAACTTCGAGTGGAGGCCGAATCGGAATCGCTGACTCGGACGCGCGCTTTCATCTGGCAGTTCATGGGCAACACTCTGGTCGACAACGCCCCGCCTAAGTGTCTTGAAGCTTTTTTCGAGGGACTTCGCTATCTTGAGCAGCTTTACCGGACAGATCACGCAGAGAACGCGGACCTGGCCATCGAGTACTTTAAAACCGCAACGGCAGACCTCAATCTTTTGGTGTACGAATTGGGGGCGATGGATCCCGGCGATGACGTGGACGGCGGGGCAGGCTGGCCTTCACCAACGACGCCGAAGCCAACATTGTCTGGTAAAGATGCCAAGCCTTATCCGCCGGACCAAATCCAGAGCGGGCAATAGGATTCTAGCCATTGCTTACGAACAACTAATGAAGGGAGGCGTGGTGGAAATTAGTCAGAGCAAGAAAGCACGCGGGTTCTCACTTCCAGAGATACTGGTTGTGATGGCCCTGGCTTCTGTACTGGCTTTTTCGTTCTTGCTCAATGTTCGCGCCAGTTCTGACCGGCTCAAGAGCGAGGGGTTGGCCCGGGCGCTCACCGAGGAGTTGAGGGCAGCCCGCGCTATGGCAGCTCAGGAGCAGACCGAGATTCTGGTGGCCTTCCCTGCGGTGGCCGGTGGAGCAGCCTGTCGCAGCTTTCGCGTCTATCAGGGAGAAGATATCCTGAATCCGGTAAGAGTGTGCAACTTCGACCAGGAGTACGATAGCTATATCTTCGCCGGCACCTGGCCCACGCAGCAAGCATGGATGACCACGGCCACCATCGAGCAAGAGCGAGTCGACGAGCTGGGGGATTACAACGTCATCCTGTTTCGTCCAGACGGCTCCATTCAGACCAATCTGCCTCAGCAAAACGGGGCCGTCTGCTTGGTGGTGGATAACGCCCTCGATTACGGTTTGGGCGAAAGGTTTTTCGGAACCCTGGAAGCCACCCAGAACCCGAACACGGTGGTGGTTCAGCCCTCCGGTTCCATCAGCCTGGTCAAGGGGCTTTACAACGCCTCCACGGAATTGGTGCAAACCACCGAACAACCCCCTCTGACCCGTTTGGACCCCCAGGAGCCCCCACCGACCTCGGGACCGGTGATTCAGGATATCAGCTTTTCTCCTCGAAGTTCCGTACACGGCGGACCAGTGGGAATGGGCAAGACCTACATCGAGATCCACCCCATCTCCGGAGATACCCGCTCCAAGGAGTACGGGTTAGCCATCATAACGGCAGAAGCAACCGATGCCGGTGGGGGGCCGCTCTTTATGGAGGTCACGGTGACACCGAGTGATGGCCCGCCCGGAACCCTGGCCGCCGACGGTCCGGTACGCATGGAGTATCTCAATGGCCGCTGGGTGGGTTCGGTAGGTTGGCGACCCCCGGCCGATGCCGAGCCCCAGGTCTCCTACGACTTCGGAGTCGTGATCAGTAACCCCCGCGGGCTGACGACCGAGGCCGCGTCCGACGCCTCGGTGCTACCGGTTCTGCAGACCTTGATCGATAATCGATTAGCCTTGCAATCGGCTAATAACGAAATCCACCTAGCCAATCTGAACGGGGGAGAGTTGGTATCCATCACTCCGCCCGGGATCCAGGAAGAGCATCCGATCTGGTCGGCGGATGGCACCAAACTGTTCGTTCTGGCGCAGGCTGAAGGTGGGGGATACGATTTCGTCCGATACAACGCCGACGGAACCAGCCGGCAGGTGGTCAGCAGTTTTCCTCCCGATGCGAGTGGATTCGAGGTTGATCCTTCCGGGATGTACTTGAAGTATCTGCACGGGCCCAGTCAGCACACTTTCAATACTCTGGGGACCGACGGTCCCACCGTTTCCACGGTCACCACCTACACCTTGAGCGTGCTCCACGTTTCCAACGGCGGATCCCAGACGGCGGTGGCCGGCGATGTCACCTCGGGTGGTGACTGGATGGGCAACCAACGGGGGGCTCTGCAGTACTCGGTTTTGAGCGTCGGGACCGTAGAGGGTCCGACCTACGACGCCGAGGGCAACGTGGACGAAGAAGCTGGGACCACGACTTATGACCGGGTCGGTAGTTCCCTGACTTACGCAATGGTTTCGGGGCTGCGTCCCGACGTTTCCTCGTTTGGTGTGCACGAAGCGGCCAGTGTCGAGGGGGCCGCTTTCAACCCGGATAATCCGAATTTCTGCGCCCTACCGGCCAGAGGAGGAGGCAGCACGCCGCCCAGTCTATCCATCCAGCGCAACGTCGGTGGTCTGGGGAAGTGGGTAGCCGACGCCACGGTATCGGTCGGTGCCCAGATCGTGGGGGTTCCGGCCTGGTCAAGTAACGGTCAGTGGCTTTGCTATCTGACCAGGCTGGGAGAATCCTCCACCTCTTTGCATGTTCATCGAGTCATTTTGCCCGCCTCCGATGCTCCCGCGGGCACCGCCACCATTGTCGAGGAGGCCCTCTCGCTGGGCGTTCCCTCGGGAGTATCTCATCCCCTGGTCACGCCTGATGGCCGGAGTGTGCTCTACATCGTCGGAGTCCCCGGCAGCAGCGATTCCCAACTGATGAAAGCCGACACCGATGGTTCAGGTACCGTCCAGATCGGGGTCGATCTCGGTGGCGTGACCAGTTATGCCATCACCTTCTAGAAGGCCCGCCTTTACACTGGTAGAAGCGATCATCGCTGCCTTCCTATTGTTGACCTCTATGCTGGTGGTGGCTGCTCTGGTGGATACCAGTCTTCAGACCCAGGCCCAATCAGAGCAGTATCTGATGGCTAGTATGATCGCTTCCAACGAACTGGACAAGATGCGGGGACACGCCACCCGGTATGGCATGGCCGAACTCGACCCCTTCGACGGGCAGGCCTATACCAGCGAGTCCGATTCCGCCTTTCGCGTGCGCTTGCAGGTCACTCCCCATAGGCTGCATTTGCCGAACAGCAGTTTGGAGTCGCAGTTGCCCGAAGAAGATCGCAAGGTCTTCGAAAACTCCGCTCGCCTGGTCCGGATTCAGGTGGGGTGGTCCGACAGCGCCCGGGACTCGGTGGAGGTGTTCAGCCTGATCAGTGATTGGCGGGCGGCGGATTTTGAAGTCGAGGTGACCGCCGACGGGGGGACCACCGTTCCCCCCGACGGTACCTTGGAACTCACCGCCAGTACGGGGGCCGTGAAGGATCTGGTGTTTACCTGGTACGTCGAGCCCCTGACCGGACTGGGCAGCATTCAGGAAGTCTCCCGTGACGGCCAGACCGCGCTCTATGTCAACCGCTTCAAATCCTCCGCCAGTCGCTTCGAATACTATCCCGGAACCTGTCGGGTCACTGTTCGGGCCCAGTTTCGTAACGTGGTCAAGACGGGGTCCATCGAGCTTGAAAATGTGGAATAGAAAGCCCTTCACCGAGCAGCGAGGGCTCACGCTTTTTGAAGGTCTGGTGACCGCTTTCATCATCTTTTTGATCTTGTCGGCGGTGGTCACATTATTGCAAACCAGTTTGAGAGCCATGAAGAGCCAGCAGGGACGCGAGATCAGCGAGATCACTTTTGTCCAGGAACTCCTAAGACGAGACCTCTCGGACGCGGTCAGCGTGAGCGCGGCCAGCGGACAGTTGCGGATCGAGCGAAACGACTATAGCGTACCCTGGCAAGAGCTGCTGGTGATGACCGATAATCCCGCCGAGGTCCCACCCATCCAGGTAAATTACCAGTTCACCGACGGCCAACTCACACGCCGTATCTCCACTAATGATGTCCTTGAGCCGCTCATCGAGTTGGACCAATTCGAAGCTGTTCGGGAAGCCTCGGACGTGCAGGTTACGGTCGGGTTCACTGCGGGACAGAGGGCGCGCCGGCTAACTTGGAATTTCTGGTGTCCGGCGCTATGAGAGGGCGTAGAGGTTCGGCGCTCGTCTTCGCCTTGCTGGTGAGTGTCCTTATAGCCATCGTCGGCCTCTACCTGATCGGGGCACGTCGAGGTGTCTACGCCAACGCTCGGGCTACCGTCTACGCCACTCAGGCAAGGGCGTTGGCCCTAGCGGGCATGGAAGACATGATCGTCAAACTGGCCAAGGACTCGTTCTTTCCCACCGGCGTACCCGATGAGCAGAAAATTTTCAGCTACCAGGAAGTGCTGCGGCACCCGGACAACCCCGCCAAAGTCGTCGGCACCTATCAGTGCACGATAGACCGAACTCGAGATGCTGAAGACCTGATCTTTTTGCTCAGCGTCGGTACCGTGGGTTCCGTGAAGCAACCCCTGGCACGATACCGAGTCGCTTCCGTCTTGGATCTCCGCACTTTCAGCTTTTCCCATTGGCGGGAAGGCCAGAACATTTAGAAAGAGCATGAATTCTAGGTCTCAGAAGCGCCAACAGTTTACCAAGCAGTTGCGAGTGATGCTGGCCTCCGGGGTTCCTCTAGTCAATGCCCTGGAGCTACTTTCCAAAGACGACGATCCAGGCTGGTCCAAGGTGGTCGGGGGCATCTCGCAACTGCTGGTCCAGGGACACACCTTCTCCAACGCCTTGAGCCGGTACCCGAACGAATTTCCCGATTACTACACCGGCTCCATTGCCAGCGCCGAGATGTCGGGCCAGATCAGTTCGACCTTGCAGTTTCTGGACGAGTGGCTCGAACGGGAAGCGGACCTGAAAGCCCGGGTCAAGAAAGCCCTCACCTATCCCGCGCTGGTTATGGGCCTCTCCCTAGTCATGGTCCTGGTCCTGTTTAACACCGTTATTCCCAAGCTCATGGAATCGTTCTCCAGCGATCTCTACGAATCGTCCTGGCCCACCCAGGTCTTGACTCTATTGACCCGGATGCTGAGCGGACCATTCTTCTATTTTTTATTGGTTGTGGTGGGATTCGCGGCTGTTTCCTTATACCGCCGGGAAGTTTACCGGCAGCGACTCTCCATCTTGCTCCACTCGCTCCCCGTCTTAGGCCCTCTACTGGGCAACGTAGCCGCGCTGCGCTTTATCTCATCCTTTGCCCTCATGCTCGAATCCGGACGCCCCCTCCTGGCCACCCTCAAAGCCTCCTATCGGGCCACCGGAACCCCCGTCCTCCTGCGCGACGAGCCTCGTGTCATCAACGGCGTCTCCGCGGGAGAATCGCTGTCCGAACTGTGGAGCCACCGCCCCCAACTCTATCCCAACGTCATGGTCCAGATGGCCATGCTAGGAGAAACCGCCTCCAGCCTTTCCGATGCCATGCGAGCCACCATCCCGTACCTCGAAATGGAAACCTACTCGCGCCTGGATCGCTTCGTGGAGTATATCGAGCCGCTGCTGATCAGTGGTGTCGCGCTTTTTATCGGCTTCGTAGCGGTGGCGGTGATATTGCCCATTTCGCAGATCACGGCGAATCTGTGAAGTACCAGCATTCTCAGGGGCGTAATCCCGGTCGGTGCCTTTACGAATCTTCGAGCGCTTCCGCGCTCAAAGTGTGGAAGAGGGGCAAGAGCTCGGGGGAGTGGGTCTGCAAATAGTCTGAGATCGCTTTCTCGCAGGTCACTCTCCGAAGCAGCTCCACCACGTCTAAAAGATCCTTTCTTCTCTTGGCCACTAGCTTCATGTAGATCAAAGCCTCAATCGGAACCACCGCCAATTCCAGGCTTTGAGGGGCTTGCTCCAGGGCTCTCTCCATGTGGGCGCCCAGAGCGACGGGAGAGAGGTAATCGACCCGGATCCCACCGACCTCAATGGGCACACCCGCCTTGAAAGTGACCAAGCCTCCGTGGCTTTCAAAGGCCTCATCGCCCACCAAAAAATCAACATCGGTGGTCGCCCGCACGTAACCGTGGGCCCCCACCGCCAGACCTCCAGCCAAGGCGTGACGAACGCCGATTTTTTTTAGTTGTTCGGAAGTTTGTATGGCGGCGGTTCGCACCTCGGGGGCGACAAATCGAAAGATATCATTGAGGTCCACAAGGTCTCTCCGTCGGGGGATGATCTGGGCATAAGAAAATTGCACAACTCTGACTTTACCATACTGGGTGAGAGATCAGAAATGCTGAGAAAGAAATTCAGCCATGCCAACTCCAAGAGACTCGTCTCCAGCTTGTAGTTCCGCCGGTAACGAGGTCTTGCGAGGGCCGACTCTAGAGCATTCTCATCTCGAACGCCGGCAGGCTACCGTGCTGCAGAAGACAGTCGTGATGAGCTGCCATACCGAAACCTTTGCTACTCGGGGAGACTTTCCAACCGACCCCTGGCCATTTCTACGATAAGCCTTTACCGAACCGGTTCAGCTTTCTCGATAGTCCTGACCACTTGCAAGGCGGGGATTCCAGTCACGCCGCCTCCTCCGTGGGTGGCTGAGGAGGCGTGGTAGAGGCCTTCGACCGGGGTTCGAAAGTTGGCCCATCCGGGCACCGGGCGCATGTGAAACATCTGGTTCAGGGAGAGTTCTCCGTGAAAGATGTTGCCGCCGGGAAGACCGTACTCGTGCTCCATCTCGTAAGGACCTATGATCTGGCGATGGAGGATAGAACTGGTAAAACCCGGGGCCAAAGCTTCCATGCGTGCCATAATGCGGTCCGCATAGGCCTCGAGTTCCGGGCGGTGAGGCGCTTTGCTGTAAGTGTGAGGCACCCACTGGGTAAACATGGACATCACGTGCTTGCCGGGAGGGGCCAGGCTACGATCGAAAACCGAGGGAATGCAAAGATCGACGAAGGCGTTTTCGGCCGGGCGCCCCGCTACCGCGTCCTGGAAAGCGCCCTCCACCTGGTCCAGGGAATGGGCCAGGACGATGGTCCCACCGTGCACCTCCGGATCGAATCCTGGCTTGCAGGCAAACTCGGGTAGCCGATCCAGCGCCAGGTTGATCTTCACGGTCCCGCTGCGCGTCTTCCAGCGTTCGATCCCCTGGACAAAACTCTCTGGAAGTTCGCTCTTGTCCAGGTGCTGGAGGAAGGCGATCTTGGGATGAACGGTGGTGATAACGATGGGGCAACTGATCGCGTTCCCGTTTTCCAGCACCACCCCCGTCACTCGGCCCGCCCTGGTGTTCACCCGGTGCACGGGAGCCCCGGTTACGATGGTGGCCCCGAAGCTTTCAGCCGCTCTTCTCATGGCCTGGGTGGCCCCGCCCATTCCCCCCTCGGGAAACCCCCAGGAGCCCATCTGGCCGTCTCCCACGTCGCCGATCTTGTGATGTGCCATGACGTAGGCGGTGCCTGGTGAGCGGGGGCCGCCCCAAGTCCCGATCACCCCGCTTACGGAGAAGAGGCCGAGCACCTCCGGCGACTCGAAGAACTCCTCCAGCAGATCGGCCACGCTCATGGTAAACAGACGGGTCACCTCGCCTACCCTGGACACATCCAACCCCCGAACCTTCCAGGCTAAGCTCAACATATCCCACAGATCTCTGGGGTGCTTAGAGCCTATCTTGGGTGGCACAACGGTGAGCAAAGGGCCCAACGTTCGACCCAGCTCGGAAAGCCAGTGGTCCCACCGCTCCAGGGCCTGGGCGTCTTTGCTAGAGAACTTGGCCACCTGCCGACGTTGTTCGTTCTTGTCGTCGTGCATCTGCAGGTAGCGGCCGTCGGGGTAAGGGACGAAATAGCCGTGCTGGGGATAGATCTTGTAGCCAAATTCGGCCAGGCGTAACTCCCGCATCACCGTGGGGGGCATCAAGCTGATCACGTAAGACAGACTGGTCATCTTGAATTCAGGGCCCCACGGCGTCTCGGTGACAGCCGCCCCTCCCACCATGGGACGCTTCTCGAAAAGCACCACCCTGTGCCCGCGCTTGGCCAAAAGACCCGCTGCGATCAAACCGTTGTGTCCACCACCCACGATGGCCACGTCATACTGAGATTTCATTTCTGGAGTCTAAGGCAGCGCATTGTCGGATGCCTTGATCTGGATCAGAAAATAAGTGGTGGGGCCTTGCAGTCTCGAACTCGCAGCCCAGCAATACCTCAGGCATACACGAATTGGCGCACGTCGTAAAGCGAAGTGGAAGGGGCGGCGGGTCCGACCGGATAGCCCAGCGCCTCTCGCAGGGCTCGGGTCTGCTGTCGACACTCCAGTCGGTCGAGGGGGCGGGTTTGCAAGTCGGCCGCGCGTTTTTCGTAGGCTTCACCCGGATGCACCGCAAACTCCGAGAGGTAGACCTGGTCGCCGGGGCCCAGGGGCATACGCTTGAGTGAGTCGACGGTCTGGCTCAAATGTTCCCCGGCCAGGGCCTGGCCTCCGGCCCCGGTCATGACGATCGGGTGCACCTTCAGGCCGGCTTGCTTGAGCCTCTCCACGGTCTGCTCCACCCGCCGCGGGTGCCCGGGCTTGCCCAGCAGCCGGAGCACCGAAACCGAGCCTGATTCCATGCCCAAATAGATTGAATTCAGCCCTAGCTCTCGCAGCCTTTTCCACTCCTCCACCGGCCGCACTCGGGTAAAGGTGTCGAGGAAAACTCCCACCTTGTGAAACTGCAAGGGGTGGCAGCCGCGTCCCTGGCGGTCGCGTAGGGTCGGAGGGAAGGCTGCGCGGATCTCCTGCAGAGCATCGGCCAGCACCTCGGTGGGCAGACTGCCGGCGTTGGCTTCCCCCAGAAACACCCCACGGCGACGGCCCAGGGCCCGCCCCATAAAGGCCACGGCGGCAGCCACGTGGGTGCGAAACTGGCTCATCGTTTTCACCGCGTAGGTCTGATTCTTGTAGAAGTTGCAGAAGGTGCAGCGGTTGTAGGAACAGCCCTGGGTCAGTTGCAGCACCAGGGCCCGGTACTGATTCGGGGGCAGGATGCCCACCGGTTTGTACACCCGAGTGAAGTTGGCTTCGTCGGAGGGAAAGCAGAACTGCAGGGCCGGCCGCAGCGCCGGGTGACGCAGTCGCTGCCAGGCCGAGTGCAGGCGCTCCTGAAGCTCCTTCTGCCAGAGCACGGCCTCGCCCGGTTCCAGGAGTCGGGCGTCGTAATAGTGGGTGGCATCGTCTCCGAACCGCGTGATCTCTTTGATCCCACCGTCGTATCCCCGCCGATAGCTGTGCAATGGCCGGGTCCAACTGATGGGCCGGCCCTCCTGGTCAAAGAGCAAGGTCTCCAGACGGTCGAAACTGAGCTTTACTCCGGACTCGCTCCAGGAGAGTTCCAGCGAGGGGCGTCCGGACGCTTCCACGACTCCCCTCACGTCGGATCCACCGAGTAGAAATCCGCCCGCGCCGCTTGCCAGTCTCGGCATTCCCGACAGACCCGCGGCAGGGCGTCCCAGTTGGAGTCCAGGTGGTGGCCCCGGAGTTTGGCTAGGGGTCCGTTCCAGATCTGCTTGAGGGTGGACCGATTCACATCGCCGGCTACGAACTGGGCATCCAGATCGACTGCGCACATGACCACCTGCCCCCGATCGGTGATCGACATGGACTGCGTGGCCCAGTAGCAAGGCCGGCGTTCATCCTGTCCGGCGACCAGGTTAGCGGCCTGGACCTTACCCGCCCAACTCACCTTCGGTCGGATCTTCACCGCCGCCCCCTGCTGGTTCCAGAAGTCGATGAAGCCTTGCTTCTCATCAATGTTTTCCTCCATCTCCACGAACTGAACGTAGACCTCGAGCTTCTCCCCGCGCTGCTCTCGGAGCTTGAGCAGGTGCCTCACGTTGCTCACCACGCGCTGGTAGTCTCCGCCCACCCGCACCCGGGAGTAGGTCTCGGGGCTGCAGGCGTCGATGCCGATGTAGATGGCGTCGAGCCCCGAGTCCAGCAGATCCGAAGCGGCTCGTTGGTCCAGCAAAGTGCCGTTGCTGTTGAGCACCACGTCGGTCAACCCCCGGCTTTTGGCGTAACGAATCTTGTCGAAGATGGTGGGGGGATGGCGGCGTCTGAGCAGAGCCTCGCCGAAGAACACCATCCAAACCCGGGCGTGGGGGTTTTCCAAGGCGATCTCATCCACGATCTGCTCGAACAACTCCGCTGCCATGTAACCCCTGGGGCGCTGCATGGCGTGATGAAAACACATGGAGCAGCGCAGATTGCAGAAACTGACCGTGTCGATCAGAATGACTGCGGGAAAGTCGCCGACCGGGTCCAGTCGAGCTGCACATTTCTGTGTTTCGTAGATGGCGTTATTCATTGTCGCAATAGGAACCCTGGCTGTCTTCAGTTTACGGCGGTCCGAGCGTTACCGAATTGACTCTGGTCAAATCTGCGGGGATAAACAAGACTGGTTCGGTTCATGTGAGCCGAAGAGCGAAACATGTCAGAATTTACACTCTATTCAAACCCCCAAAGTCGCGGCATTCGAGTCCAGAAATTGATGGATATTTTTGAGATCCCGTATAGCCTCAAAACAAACTGATCTCCGTATACCCGGCAGGCCTGCAACCCTATGAAGATTTCCTGAAGCTCACCGAGGATAGGATCAATTGGTGATTCGTGGCACTTTCTTGATCGATTTTCCCGAGATCGCTTCACCGGAAATGTTTTGCGGAACCGGTGGGAGATAAAATGAATCTGAAGGACGTGACCTGCCCCCAGGATCAAGACTTTTCAAGAGCTTCCGGCCTGCTTTTGACCAGAGTCATCACAATCAAAACCAGTACCGCCACAGAGGCCACTACAAAGGCACCAGAGCTTGGCATGGCGAGCCACCTGAGAGATTCTTTCGCGGCCTCCGTACCGCCTAGTCCAGGCGCTCGAAAGCCAGCCCACATCCAGAAGATGGAGTAACCCAGCCCACCTCCTCCAAGAGCCAGGCTGACAACTCTTGTTGTAACTTGGGATACCCCTAATATGCCCACCAGGAGAATTAAGACGACGGCAGTCGTCCCCATGGCGCCGGCGTGGAGGTGGGCACGTTTCATGTAGGTCCAAGATTTGCTCCGGACTTCTTCCATGGCGGCCTCGTCGCCTTTGTAAAGGGTATCGCGCACTTGGACCGCGGTTACCTCCAGCCGACTCTTGATAGCGTCCTCGTTGAGGCCGAATACAATGCCCATGAACTGACCAAAGAGGATGGTAAGGATCGCCAGGACCAAGCCGGTGGCAGCGGGGCGCAGTTGAACTCTCAGTGTATCTAACACGGTGATTTCCTTTCCAGGTTGATGGTCGTGCCTACTTTCTTACCTTATGCCGATGGGTACGCTCTTGGGTAAAGCCTGGATGATCGGCAGGTTAGGACGAACGGAAGGTAGTTTCCAGTGTCAATCATTGAACAGGCTTGCCCAGGCCGCAATGATTTGAATCATATGGTCAGGGCCGGTGAAGGCGTATCTTAAAGTAAGCAAACCGGTTTGAAAGTGACATGCCAGATCCTGCCCACTGCGATTACACAGACCTTGAAAATTCAGATCTCCCTCCCGAGGGCGTCCTGGGCGTTCATCTCACCGAAGACGAATCGGTGGAGATCCGCTTCGACCCGAAGCGCCTCACCGACGAACAGGTCGAAGCTTACGCTCGAGCCCTCGCACCACCGAAGTTCGAGCACTGTCTCTTTCGGCTGAACGGCCGGGCCTGCGAAGCGTGCGCCGTGAAGTTGGAAAAGAGGACCGCCGTCCTTCCGGGAGTGAGAAAAGCTTCCGCGTCGTTCGTGGGTGGCGTGATGAGCGTCAACTTCGACGGTGGTGTAACCGACGCCGGCAGCCTCCTCAATCAGGTGCGCTCGCAAGGTGCTCCCGCGCAACCGTGGACGCCCGAGGCCTCCACGGCGGATCGAGTGGAGATGGCGTTCACCGTGATCACGCTGCTGGCCATCCTGGCGGGCTGGCTCGCACCCCAGACCCACACCGTCGCCATGGTGGTGGCTTTCATCACGGGCGGAACCTTCGGAGTGATGGCCGCCTGGCAATCGCTCAAACAGTTCACGATCGATGTAGACCTCCTCATGATCCTCGCGGCCCTGGGAGCGGCCTACGTGGGGGCGCCGATGGAAGGAGCCGTTCTCCTCTTCCTTTTCTCCCTCTCCAACGTTCTCCAAAGCTTTGCCATCGAGCAGACTCGCAAAGCGATCCACTCGCTCATGAAGTTGAGGCCCGACCAGGCGCTGACCCGCCGCGACGGAAAGCTGGTGTTGCTGGACCTGAACGACCTGGTGGTGGGCGACGTGGTAGTGGTGAGACCCGGCGAGTCGATCCCCCTCGACGGCGTCATAGTCGCCGGCTCCACCTACCTCGATGAATCTTCCCTCACCGGAGAGTCCGTTCCGGTGAGCAAGACCGTAGATCATCCCGTCTTCGCCGCTACCATCAACCAGACCGGCGGTATTGAATTTCGAGTCTCCAGATTAGCCAAGGACTCCACCATCGCCCGGTTGGTGCAGATGGTGGAGGAGGCTCAGAGCGAGAAGGCCACGGCGCAGCGCTGGCTGGACCAGGCCGAGCAGTATTACGCGGTGGGAGTGATCCTCTTCACCCTGGCTCTGATCGCCGTTCCCATGGCTCTGGGTCACGCCTTCGAGTCGACCTTCTATCGAGCCATCACGGTGATGGTGGTGGCTTCGCCATGCGCGCTGATCATCTCCACTCCCGCATCCATCCTCTCCGCCATCGGGGGAGCCGCTCGCAGAGGCGTGTTGTTCAAAGGAGGAGTTCATCTCGAGAGGGCTGGCGAGATCGACGCCGTCGCCTTCGACAAAACGGGTACCCTTACCGTAGGTGAGCCTCGGGTTACCGACCTGGTCGTGGAGGGAACCTCGATATCCCAGGAAGAGGGCTTGACCGGGCCCGCCACGCAGTTGCTTCAGCTGGCCGCGGCGGTGGAGAGCAAGTCGGAGCATCCCCTGGCTCGCGCCATCGTGTTGGAAACCGAGCGCCGGGGGATCGTGTACCAAGACGCGGACGATTTTCAGTCCATCTCCGGAATGGGGGCCTCCGCTACCGTGGGGGGAAGGCGCATCTCCGTCGGGTCGCCCCGGATGTTCGAGGGGCGCCTCGGACTCGAGCCTGTGCGCGAGACTTTGCAGACCCTTCAAGACCAGGGCAAGACAGCTATGCTGGTGGCCGATGAGGAAACCATACTGGGTGTTGTGGCGGTGGCCGACGTGTTACGCTCCGACGCCGTGGAGACGTTAAAGGCGTTGCGGGAGCTGGGTCTCAAGCGTCTCGTCATGGTGACCGGTGACAACCGGCGCGTGGCACAAGCGATAGGCCGGGAGGTGGGAGTGGACGAGGTGTACGCGGACCTTCTCCCCGAGGATAAGGTCACCGTGCTCAAAGACCTCAAGACGAAGTGTAAGGTGGCCATGGTGGGTGACGGTGTGAACGACGCACCGGCTCTGGCTACCGCCGATGTGGGCATCGCCATGGGTGCCGCCGGCACCGACGTGGCTCTGGAGTCGGCCGACGTGGTGTTCATGGGTGAGCGGCTGGAGCATCTTCCCTTTGCCTTCGCCATTAGCAGGCGAGCCCGCCGCATTGTGATCGCGAACCTCACCTTCTCCTTGAGTGTGATCGTGGTGCTGGTGGGGATTTCCCTCTTCGGCGCCCTGCCTCTCCCTCTGGGGGTGCTGGGTCACGAGGGGTCCACGGTGTTGGTGTGTCTTAACGGGCTCAGGCTCCTTTTTCACAGATCCTAAGTCCTTCGTGCCATAGCGACGATTTGTCAAGTGTCACCGACGGAGGGAAACTCGCCGTTTCCCGAGATCACTTCACCGGAAATGTCTTGCGAAACCGGTGGGAGATCAGTTGGGCCAGGGCCAGGTAGAACCCCGCCTCAGCGTCGCGGTGCTCATTGATCAGATCGTAGACCGTCTCCAGTGAGATCTGGCGAGCTTGTGAGTCCTCCTCGGCCACGATGCTGGCCGAGGCGGGCAGGTTTTCCACCAGTGACATCTCTCCGAAGACTTCGTTGATCCCCATCCGGTCGACGATCTCTTCTTGCTCACCCACCATCTTTCGGACCGTGGCGCTGCCCGTGGACAGCTCGAACAGCCCGGGAAAGAGGTTGCCCTGTTGAATGATCACCTCACCCCTGTAGTACTTGATCTGTTCGGTGTTTCGAGTCAGGATGGCACGCTGCTGAGGAGTGAGAAAGCGGAAAAGGAAATCCAGACTCCATTCACGCCCCTCCCACTTGTTTTCCAGAGTCTCGCCGCGCAGACTGAGCTTGAGCTTCTTCTCCTCACTGGTGAGCAAAGCTCCTCGCTTGAGGTTGCTGAGTCGTCGGGTTTGCATAAGGCTCAAACAGCGGTTGTAGGCTTCGGTCAGCCGAATCGAATCAGCCTCTTCCACGAATCGTCTCAGCACCGGGCTATTCTGCTCCACCACCTTGAGCAGCTTGCGCTGGGCCGGTTTTAAGTACTTCTGCTGCTCCAGCAATAAGGTTCCAAACTCAGAATCTACTGGAAAGCCGAAGCAGCTCTCCAAGAGCTGGACGGTACAACTCTGCAGGTCATGAGATCCCCGGAGCTGATCGGGTTCTTCGGACCACAGGAGTAGCGGCCTGACCTGGGAGTTAAAGGTGGTCCGATTGACGGCCCGATGCTTGAAAGAACGGTTGAAACCGGTGTTGACGGCCAGAATGTTGGCCGATAAGACCATCAGGTGGTAAGTGGCTTCCTGAGTATCGCCCCGAACCATGCACTCGTACAACTCCTTCATGGCCTGCACGATGCGCACTCCTTTGACTTCGATCTTGACCATGGTGGAGAGGTAGTTGTCGAGAGCATCCTGGGCCGGCGGGGTCAGCCATCCCACCATGGGCTCGACGGTACCCTCCTTCAAATGGTCCAGCTCATAAGCGCTGCCCGGCTCAACCTCGGGCGATGACCAGTTGTTGATCAACAGGCTGTGGTAGCTACCCACCCGGGGCACTTCCAGGCGATCCGCCGTCTGGGTCCAGAGCCAATCCAGACCGGGCGGCAGAGGCCCTTGTGAGGGCTCCTCGTCGGAGGGAGCTTTGCCCCAGCGGTAAGCGTGACAGAGCAAGCTGACCTTACTCATGATGTTGTCGAGTAAAAACTCGGGGGCCTGCTCCAGCGCCTCGGCCCAGGCCGGGTCCAACTCGCTGAACTGCTGGTCAAGCCAGGGCCGACAATCCTGAGCCGGCTCACAAAAATGCTGAGGGAGTTCCGAGCAAGCCTTCGAGATGCCGTCGAAAGGCGAAGGGAGATCGGCCAGGGGCGCCCGAGCGGGCATAAGCCCGGTCCGGGCGTCGGTGTAGGATTCGAGAAAACCCAGGGTGACTTGAGTTTGAGTTTGATCGGCGGTCATCATAGAGCCAGCTCCTCCAATGCTTTTGAGAGTCTTTGTGTATCCGGCAAGAAGCTTCCTCCTAAGGCTAATTAACGCTTCTTTAACGCCTGGAGTCCTAAGTCTCTTCATGAGACTACAGAGAGATTTTCACTTATTCAAAGCATCGACCGTGACCGCGGAGTTGAATCGCGCACGCGAGATCTATAGCAACATTGACAACAAACCGGGCGACGCCGATCCCCGACCTGACTGGGTCAGCCTATCGAGCAATGGCAAGACAACCAACGTCAAACTCGAGCCCAACGGATTTAGCGAGCGACTCTCCAGCGAGGACGGTCAGGTCGTATCCGTGGGGCAGTACTTCACACCACCCTGGTATAACATCTTCGGGAAAAGCCACGGTCTGGAAGTGCGAAGCCAGCACGGGCAGATCGAAGGCCGTACCCTCGAATATGGTGCCGGCTGGAAAAATGATAGTCACTATCACCCTGAAATGCCAGAAGCCAACGCCCACGCGATATTCACCCATTTAAATTCAGCTTTATCGCCGCAGGCAGAATAGAGAACTCAGACCATACTGAAGTTATTGGACGAATAGATCCTACCAACTCAATCCACCACATGGGGCGGCGGAATATCCTCCGGTAAAGAGCGAGCCAGTAGCTCTCGGGCCCGGTCTTTACCCCGCAATCGTGCTGCCTCCAAGCCTTCGATGTCGAACTCTTCCTGGTACTGCTCTTCCTCACGGGTGAGCAGAAGCTTCTGTCTGGGATAAGCCAGTTCCACCTCGAGATCGGTGGCCAGGCGATGGACGTCGACCAGGAAACGATGGCGCTCTCTGACTTCCGTGTTCCAATCAGGCACGGCCCAGAAGACGTAAAGCAGAATCTCCAAGGCGTAGGCGTTCACGTCGTACACCCAGACGTGATAGTAATTCTTTCGGGTGTAAGGATGGCGACGAATGATCTCACGAATACCCTCGCAGAAGGCTTCCACCCTCTCGGGTGGAGTGTTCCAGGCCACGGAGATGTTCTTGCTGTAACGGCGGTAGCTGCGCGCTCCGAAGTTGTCGACCGTGGCCGTGATGAACTGAGAGTTGGGGATGGTGACCAGGGAGTCTTTAAACGTGCGGATGCGGGTGGAGCGGAAGCCAACCTCTTCTACCGTGCCCTCAATCCCACTGATCAACACCCAGTCTCCCACCGCAAATGGCTGATCGAGCAACACGGTCACTGAACCAAAGAAGTTCTTGACCGTGTCCTGACCGGCCAGTGCCACCATAGCACCAAAAATGGAAAATCCGGCGAAAAGACTCCATACCTCGATGTCTAGATTCTGAGCCAGAAACAAGACACCGATGATGGCCACCAGGGTTTTCACGCAGCGTCGAACCAGCGGTATCAACATGTCGTCAAACTTGCTGGCGGTGGTTGCGGTGATGGTACTCATATAGAGAGCCAGGGTGTCACTTCCCCGAAACGCGGCCACCACCAGCGACACGCAAGCAGTGGTTTTGACGATCACGGTGAGTGTTACCAGCAAGCCACCCGGGAGAACGACGAACGAAAGCCCGAGCCAAGCGACCAGACTTGCCACGATCCAGCCCAGGGGGCGGAGGAGCTTTTTCTGCTCCTCTAACTCAAGACCCACCTTCTTCTGCAGAAGAGGCCCAAGGCCCATGCGCAGAGCCATGACTGCCAGAC
Organism: Vulcanimicrobiota bacterium; assembly: GCA_041676625.1. Classification (GTDB taxonomy): domain Bacteria; phylum Vulcanimicrobiota; class Xenobia; order Xenobiales; family JADMJV01; genus JAEXNA01. The sequence goes on along the minus strand of JBAYRN010000008.1, from coordinate 45,188 downwards.
ACCCCAACCCGTAGGCCAGCAAAGGCCACAGGATCAAGAGCAACCACAAGTTTCCACTCATACCCAGTACTTCAAAATTGAGTGCCTCAATGTGCCAGTGATCGATCTTACCCTTGCTGCTGAGGAGCCGATACATTCGAGGTATACCCTTTACCGTTTGAGAGCTAAAGAGCCAGCGGCCATCCTCCCCACGGACCAGCTCGATCCGGTCTCCACTGGGCTGGCGATACAGAACGACACTCGTTTGTTCTGGCTCGACATCCAGACTTTCGGCATCGAGCTTGACAATCTGAAGGATGGCATACAGTTGTTGGCTCAGAGAAACCCCTCGTTCTTCCCTGACCACTCTCGGAACCTCCGAGAGATCCAGGTGACCATTGGCCACCAGGTACTGGTCGGGACGCAAGGCACTGGCCAAACCCATGGTTGCCAGAAAGCTCTCCAGGGACTGACGCGGCGAGGAAAATTCTACCGGGGTTTGCTCGGCAGAGGCGGTTTCCTCAGGAGTGGGCGTGGGTGTGGGTGTCTGAGCCATGGTGGGGCTCAAGAGCAATAACCACAGCAAGAAAAAGGGGAAAAGTCTCATATTGACCGCCTTTCGGATTGGGATTGACCTTCCTTCCCACCCCCTGACCGACACCAGGAAGCCTTTCCGAGCCTTTAATTGGCGGGCCAGGGGAAGGGAGACAAAGACCGAAGCGCGGGCATGATGGATGAAGAGTTAACCCTGGAGGAGCGGGTCCTTCGCTCCCTTCGCCGTATAGCCCGTGCCATCGGCATGCACAGCCGCCAGCTCAAGCGAGAGTTTCAGTTGACAGCGCCTCAACTCATTTGCCTGCGCCACCTGAAGAACGGCCCCTGCTCTCCGGGAGCACTGGCCCGAGCCGTGTCGTTATCTCCAGGCACCATCACCGGTATCCTCGATCGGTTAGAGAATCGGGGACTCCTGTTGCGCACCCGCCTACAAACAGATAAACGGCGCGTCCTGGTCGTGCTCACGGAACAGGCCCAGGAACTGGTGCGAGAAGCTCCAGCCCCTTTGCATCACAAGTTTTCTCGACGCTTACGAGAGCTGCCTCCAGATCAACAAACCGTCATCGACGACACCCTTATGAAGATCGTTTCCATGATGGAAGCCGAGTCCTTAGATGCAGCTCCCGTGCTGACCACCGAAGCCATAATGACCGAAGCCGACGACGGGCTATAAAAAATATTTTCACCACAAAACACTTGTAAACACCTGGTTTTTTGCGATCTTGGAGCTTGAAACTCATGGTTCTGCGCTTGATCTTTCCTTCGACACCTGTTAGCCTCCCTATGAAATTGTTTTGTGCACAAAACATATGTACACAAAATACACTGGCCTTGATAGCCGGTAGGGAGGAACATCTATTTCGTGAGATTTATCGTTCAAAAATATGGAGGTTCTTCGGTGTCCACTCCGGAGAAGCTCAAGCAAGTCGCCCAGAAAATTGCCGCCCGTCGGCGAGAGGGCCTCAATGTGGCCGTTGTGGTCTCGGCCATGGGAGACACCACCGACCGATTCTGTCGGCTGGCCCGAGCCGTCTGTGAGGAGCCCCCTTGCAGAGAACTCGACATTCTCCTGACCGCCGGTGAGCAGATCTCAAGCTCACTCTTGAGTATGGCCATCCAGGACCTCGGCCTTGAAGCCATATCCTTAAACGGACCCCAGGCCGGTATCGTGACTACCCCGGTTCACAACCGCGCACGCATATTAGAAGTGCGCCCCCAGCGGGTCCGGGCCGAGCTTGAACAGGGGCGCGTGGTGGTGGTCGCCGGTTTTCAGGGGCTCTCCTACTCCGGAGAGGTGACCACACTGGGGCGGGGCGGTTCGGATACTTCGGCGGTGGCCCTGGCCGCTGCCCTGCAGGCCGAGCGCTGCGAGATCTACTCCGACGTCGACGGTATCTATTCCAGTGACCCCCGTCTGGTCCCGAGTGCCCGTAGACTACCCGAACTCTCCTACCAGGAGATGCAAGAGATGGCCCGCGGAGGGGCCAAGGTACTCAACGCCGATGCGGTCGAATTTGCTCGCCGCAGCAATCTTGAGATCCACGCCTTGTCCACTTTTCAAGACGGTCCAGGAACGGTGATCCGAGAGAGTTCGAAGGTTCAGCACCGGGTCATTGGAGTGACTGGACGCAGCGATCTGTTTCGCGTCCAGCTTTTGCAAGAAGACCTGACCCACCAAGTCAGAGAACTGTGGGATGAATCAGACATCTTTCGAGCCGAGGCTCACGACTATTTGCTGAGCGGAGAAAACGTGGCCGATCTGGCTTCCTTTAGACGTCGTCTGGAGTCGGAGTTCCGCTCTCAAGTGGTCTGCTCTCAAGGCCTGGGGTCCGTCTCGGTGGTGGGCTCTGGTTGGGACGAACCGCCCCACCACCTGGCTCGGATGGTGGAAGCCCTGGGGGGAGAGAACATCACTCCGCTCGAGGGTTATGCCGAGCCTCACTCCCTTACTTGCCTGCTACCGGCCGAAGCAGTGAGAGCCGCCAATCGCATCCTTCACCAACAGTTCATCGACGCCGAGGTACCGGCGTGAGTATCGTCTATCGGCCGAGCCGAGCCTCCGATGGCAAAGAGATGTGGCGCCTGCTCGAAGAGATCGGCACGCTCGAGCGTAATACCGGCTACTTCTACGTTCTGTTCGCCTGCGAGTTTCATCGTTCGTGCGTGGTGGCCGAAAAAGACGGCCGAATGATAGGCTTCGTGGTGGGCTTTCGCCCCCCTGAGCGGCCCGGGTCGGTCTTCGTATGGCAAGTGGGCGTTTCTCCAAAGGCCCGAGGCCAGGGCGTCGCCAGCAAGCTGCTGAAGGCGCTTCTCGAGCAGACCCGAGCCACCGTGCTGGAAGCAACCGTTTCCCCGGACAACCTGGCCTCCCGTGCGCTCTTCCAGAGCCTTGCCCAAAAGATGGAAGTGACATGCACTGTCGAGCCTTACTTCCGCGAACACCATTTTTATCACCCCCACGAACCGGAGGAGCTGTTCAGCATCGGTCCGTTACAACCATCAGCTTTGCCCACCTCACCAACCTTAGCCTAAGGAGCTTATCTTATGAATATCTTTGAAACTTTAGAATCTGAAGTCCGCTCATACTGCCGATCTTTTCCCACGGTTTTCACTCGGGCCCATGACGCCTACATGTTCGACCAGGACGGGAAGCGCTACATCGACCTGTTCGCCGGAGCCGGAGTGCTCAATTACGGACACAATAATCCTCGCCTCCAGCAGCCCTTGCTGGACTACATCCAGTCCGGTGGGATCACCCACAGCCTGGACATGTACACCGCCGCCAAGCGAACCTTCTTGGAGAAATTTCAGGAAGTGATCCTGGAACCCAGGGGCCTCGACTACCGCATTCAGTTCCCGGGACCGACCGGCACCAATGCTGTCGAAGCAGCGCTCAAGGTCGCTCGTAAGGCTACTGGTCGCCAGAGTGTCATTTGCTTCACCAACGCCTTTCACGGTATGACCCTGGGCTCACTTTCCCTTACCGGAAACCGGGCCAAACGCGAGGGCGCCGGAGTGCCCTTGAACCACTCTCAAAGAATGCCTTACGGCGACTGCCCCAACGACGGTTCCCTGGCCTTTCTGCGAGCCTCCTTGGAAAACAGCTCCAGTGGCTTTGAACTCCCGGCTGCCATTATCCTGGAGACGGTCCAGGCCGAAGGTGGGGTGCGGGTGGCCGACAAGCGGTGGCTGCAGGGTCTGGCCACGCTGGCCGAGGAGTTCGAGATCCCCTTGATCGTAGACGACATTCAGGTGGGCTGCGGGCGCACCGGCGGCTTCTTCAGTTTTGAAGAGGCCGGGCTCAAGCCGGACATCGTTTGCCTCTCCAAATCCTTGAGCGGCTACGGTTTGCCCTTTGCTCTGGTCTTGATCAAGCCGGAACTCGACGTCTGGGACCCCGGCGAGCACAACGGAACCTTCCGGGGCCACAACCTGGCCTTCGTCACCGCCACGGAAGCCCTGAGCTACTGGACCGATAAGGATCTGGAAAAAGAGGTGGCACGAAAATCTCAGCTCTGTCGCACCCGACTGCAGTCGCTGGTGGAGCAGTGTCCGGACCTTCTGGAAGTAAGGGGGCGCGGACTCATACTGGGGGTGGAATGCAAGCTCGAAGGGCTGGCCGGACGCTGGTCTCAAGAGTGCTTCAAGAGAGGACTCATCATCGAGACTGCCGGACCCGCTGACAGCGTGCTCAAGCTTCTGCCTCCTCTGACCATCGAGGAACCCGCCCTGGTCGAGGCACTCGACATCATCGAGCGCTCCCTGGCGGCTCTACCCGAAGGGGAAAGCCTTCGGGTTTCCCTAGCAGCGGTTGGTTAGGAGTTGTTATGATTGTAAAAACCTTAGAGCAGATCAACGGCAGCGAACACGATATCGATGGAGGCAACTGGCGCAGCCGGCGCCTTCTTCTGGCCAAGGATAAAATGGGCTTCTCCATGCACGACACCGTGATCAAGGCTGGAACCCAGACCACCATCTGGTACAAAAACCACGTGGAGGCGGTCTACTGCATCGAGGGGACCGGCGAGATCGAAACCCTGCCGGACGGCACGGTGTACCCCATTTCACCCGGCACCCTCTACGCCCTGGACGGCCACGAAAAGCACTACCTGCGCGGTCACACCGACATGCGCATGGTGTGTGTGTTCAACCCGCCCTTGACCGGCAAGGAGGTCCACGACGCCGACGGCGTCTATCCGCTGGAGAAAGAGTAGCGATTGACCATAGTCATTGAATTTCCAACTATCCCCGGAACTTCCCCAACACAAAAAGCAAAATACCGATCCCAACCAATACCAGGACCAGAAGGTAAGGAGCCGGCCTTCGGGGCGGGTCCGCGTCTCTCACTGCCGATGGGGTGGCGGTGGGATCAGGCCGCTGATAAACGCCGTTTCCTTCGGCGCGCGCTGTCCGGGCCGCTTCCTCGTACTCCCCCAGATACTCCGCTTTTTTGGGGTAGTCGTCAGGTAGAGCAAGACCCTGTCTGAGTAACTCCAGGTTGAGCAGGGTACCATCGGTGGTCCAGACGTAGGCCCGCAATCGACCGTACCGATCTCGCTCGGGGTCGGCGAGTTCCAGCATCACCTTCCCATCGGCCAGGGCCTTTTCCACCGCCACCTGAGCTTTTAGTGCGAACAACTGTCCTTCCGACACGCTCAAGCCGAATTCTTCAGCCTGCTTCTTGAGCCGATCGTTGCGACTGACCTCGAAACAATCGATCCCCACGAACCGGACTCGCTCTTCTGAAGCCTCACCTTGCTGAACCACGATGGTGTCTCCATCGACCACTCGAACCAGGGTGTATAACTGGGCGTTCTCGGGTTGCGCCGCGAGCAAAGCGGTGAGCAGCAACACCAGCCCCAAGCTATGGCGGATCAGTCCTCCAGATAGCACGGCCGAATTCTCCTTCCCGCCCTAACCCCGTTGTTTAGGTTTAGGGTGAGGTGACGCTTTTGACACCTTGGACAGCAATTTTTCGGCAAGCTCGACTTCCAAGTCACCAAAAAACTCCTCTGGCAGAGTCAGCTTGAACAGCTGCCCCTTGCCGTAGAACACGAGGTTGCCTTTCGGGTCCCGCATCGAAAGTTCTCCAACTTCCGGGTGCTCGTCCCATGCTTTCACCTGGAAACGGTGGTCGATATTGAACGGCACCTGGCGGGGATCGAAATGGGCTAGCGGATAACTTCTCTCGATAAAGAGCCAGCGACTCGAGTCGCCCTTCACCCACCACTTCTCCTTTTGATAGATCCATTCTGGCGGAGCAGGCACGGGAGGAGTCTGGATGACGAACTCCATGAACGGCTCAAGCTCCACCCCCTGCAACATATCGAAACTTCCGATGTACCCGAAGCGAGGATCTCGCAAGACCTCGTCACTCACCAGATCGACGTAGCCCGGCGGGATCTCAAATCGATCGTCGGCGATATCGGCTATCTCGATATCGCGAAGATAGCCGCCCTGAGGGCCGTCCATCAGGACCCCCAGCTTCGTGTTGTAGACGTGAGTCACCGACGATCGAGTCTTCTCGAAGCCTTCCCGCATGGACTTCCGGCCGAAGAATTCGTGAGTAAAGGTGCGCAGATCAGGTCCGCTCTCCATCCACTCGCAGATGCGGTGATCTTGTCGCCACTCGGTGGCGGCGTCGCAAGGGCTGCGAAACGCCAATGCTACACGCTCACTCACGGTCCTCAACCCCGAAGATCTGACGGCGCCCTCGTAGCGGGTGGCCGCGGGGCGGTCGTGCGTACTGAACAAAGAAGAGAAACGGGTCGGCTGGTACTGAAAATAGGTTCGCTTTTCGGGGTTAAGCACTGCCACTTCGCCTTTCGGATCAAGGTCACCCACAAAAACTTTGCCGTCCCGCTCAAGTCGAAAACGCCCCTGCACCGTGCTGATCTCGATCGGATCCAGTTGCTGATCGTGGTCGAAGAAATTGGCCCGAAACTCCGTCTTAGGGGTGGTCACCGGCGGCACCTTGGGTTTCGATGTGATCGGGCCGTTGCAGCCGAAGGGGAGGAGGAGGAACAGGAGGAGCGCTTGGGGGATTGATGGCATTGGTAGAGTTTCCTGTGTCGGTGGGTCTCTTCCTGGCCAGAGCCTGAAACCTAACGACGATGCAGATGGTTCCCTGCCGCAGTTGCAGTTGTGGGCAGAGTCATTTACCCAACCCTCACATATACCCATACTTCCACAGCCAGGCGTGCCGTTCAGTTGAAACCTGGTCGAGGAGGTGTTGTTGGAGCAGGAAGATTTCGCTGTTGGGCTTGCCGATGCCGAGGGCCTGGGAGAGGGTGAAGGGAGAACCTTCGGGCTCGGGCAGGGGGGTGGTTAGATCGGGGGCTAGTTTTTCCAGGACGAGCCAGGGGGTGTCGGGCCAGGGTTCTTCGCAAGCGGCCAGCAGCAGGATGAAGAAGTTCTGTACCATCTCGCACGAGAGTTCTTCTATCTTGCGACGTTCGTCTTGAAGGGGGGGCAGCACGAAGCGACCCATCCACTCGCTCAGGAGTTCCCGGACGCGGGCTTCGGAACTGGTCATCAATCCTGGCTCTGCCGATACTTCTGGAGCAACTGAAGTCGCCTGGTCTTGATGGCCTCTACCTCCGAGGCGTCGGTCTGGAGTTGCTGCTGCTTGGAGAGCTGGGAGTCGAGCATCGCAAATTTGGTGAAGGCGGCGTCGTTGAGGACCGACTCAGTCACTTGAGCCTCAAAAGCGGTTTGCTTCACCTGGGGAGAGGTGCCCAGTTGGACGTCGACCACCAACGGCCCCCCTTCAACCCGCTCACTGCGGCCGTCTAACTTGACCTCCCGCCCGGCGTTCTCCTCGACGAACTTCTCCAACTGCTTGTAGGCGGGCTGCCCGAAGAGGGCGGCCACCTGCCGGTGGATAGGAGACTCTTTGACCCCCACCGTGATGGTGCCATCGGCGGAAACTTCGTATGTGGGCTGCCGCCCCGCGATACGCCGAGTGTTGAAGCGGTGAGCCAGTTCGTCCATGGTGTTCACCGCATTGGAGAGGGCCTTGCGGTCGTCCGGCGCGAGGTCCTCTCGGGCCTCCACTTTCTGCTTGAGGTCGCCCTGCAGTTCCTTGAAGAGGGCCTTGTCTCCGACCTCGGCAGCGGTCTGCAGCATGCGAAGACTCTTAAGGCTGCGAGGCTCTCGGAGCGCAAGCTCAGGAAGCTTGTCGTCGAAAGCGTGAGTATTGTCGGCGGTGCGCACGATGGTTTCCAGGTTCACCCGCCGGTCTTCTTCCGAGGGTTGAGGGCCCATCCTCAGCTCCACACCAGGCTTTCCCTGGTCGTCTTTGTCATGATGGAGAATGCAGGAGTGGATGTGCTCGAGATCCTCTTTGTTGAAGAGCTTGTTGAGAGGGTTGGTGGGGTCGGCAGATTGCTCCCGCAAGACCCGGGCAGCCAGCACGTTGTGTCCGTTTTCCTGCCCCTGAATGCCATCCTGCTGAACGCCGGTGCGTACCGAATTCATGGCGTACCCCAGGTCGTGCATGACCATGGTCTGGTGCATGACCAGGCGGTCCTTGGCGCTGACCGTACCACCCTGGGCTACCACTTTGTCGGCCAGCTCTTCACAGACCCGGATGTTGTGCCCCAGCAGGTGGCGGACCCCGTGATCTCCCATAAAAACTTCGCTGGAAACGCGATCTTGATAAGCCACCAGAACGGCGTTGTCCTGGGCCAGCTTGAAGGCGTCGGAGGCGGACATACCGGGAGGGGCAGCCTCGGCGACCAGGTCCAGGAAACGGCCCGCCTGGGCGCTGACCAGTGCTTTTTTCTCCGGATTGTGATTAGCTTCCTTATTACCGAAAAGGGCCTCCACGGTGGGGGCCAGGGCTTTCTTCAGCGGTTCCACCCCTACTTCACTCAAAGGCTTCTGAAACTGATCAGGAGCCTCCAGGACGACTCCCCGCTGCTCAGCGAAGCTCTGCAACTCCCGGGTAAATGCTTCGGTGGAGTTTCGGGGGTCGGTGTAGCGCTCCTTGAGCTCGGCTCGAACGGTCTCGGCTTTGGGGCCTCCCTCATACGGATAGCTGCGCAGATAGGCCTTCTCCTGGCTCTCCATCCGCCGCTCGGAAACCGGCGTATCCTGGATCCCCAGCAGTTCCACCAGGGAGGGGCCGGTGGTGGATTGACTCGCGGACGGCGCCGGGCTCTCCAGCAGAGTGAGGGTGCCTGCGGCGGAGTCGTTGCTCAAAAGTTCTTGGGTCGGGGAAAGGGAGAGTGACTGGGGGGCCGACTCCTCCAACCGGGGTTTTTCCACCCGCTCCTGCGGAGTCTCGCGGACAATCGCTTCCGATGGGGGAGCGGACTGTTGAAAAGTGACCGATTCACGTGGCTCCAGACGTTGGGGACTGTCCGGGGTGAAGGGAAGGGCGACCGGCTTCCCTTTGTTCGGACTGCTGGACGGGCCAGCCACCCGACCGGGTGGATGGTGAAAGGGTAGCTGCGAGACGTTCTTCATTCCCTTAGAGAGTTCTCGGGATCAGGAATGGAACCTTCCAAAGGAAAGACTATCGCTTTTGCTGCCACTCCAGCAGTCGGGAAGAAAAGTTGGGGGCGATCACATCCAGTAAGAACCCCAGGCGGGTCAACTGAGAACTGCACAGTTCAGCCTCCCGGGTGCGGATAGCTCTCTCCACGAGCCGGGCGATGGTCTCGGGGGTCTGTACCAGCCCTTTGGGTTGGTAGCCGGCGCGGTCAAAAAACTCCGTGCGCACCGAGATGGGGAGGATCTCGGTGACGGCGATCCCGTAGCGGGCCACCTCCAACCGCAGCGCCTGGGAAAAGCAGTGGACCGCCCCTTTGGTGGCACCGTAGCACGACATGTGTCCCAGACTGCGGCGAGCCGAGGCGGAGGAAATATTGATGATGTGTCCGGTGCCCATTTCTTTCATATAAGAGACGGCCTGGCGGCATAGATTGGTCAGGGCAAAAAAATTGACCTCGAAGACCCGCCTGAATTCTTCTTCGGAACTTTCCTCCAGGGTCTTGTGGAGCCCTATCCCGGCATTGTTGATCAGGATTTCACAAAACTCCACCTTCTGGTTGACCCGCAGGCAAAAACTTTCCACGCTCTGGGAGTCCAAAAGGTCCAGGTCGACCACTTCGGCTCGAAATCCGGCCTCCACGATCTCCTCGCGAACCCTTTGATTGGCCTCCGATTGTTCGGAGGCAATCACCACCCCGAAGCCACGAGAAGCCAGGTGGTGGGCCGCTGTGCGGCCGATCCCGGAGGAGCTTCCGGTGATGGCGATCCAGGGTTTTTCTCCGGGGGAAAGGTGGGATTCAGACAAGGCTGGCCTCCCCTGAATCAGGGAAATGATGGCTGAACAAACCTGTGGAAAACTCTGTGGATTTGTGGAGAACTTTTCTCATGATAAAACTTTTCGTCAAGCCTTTCATTCCCACGAAACGAAATAGGGGCAGCAGAGCCCAGAAATTGTCCGATACACTTCACTCGGTCTCTTCGATGGGACCGCTACAGGAAGTGCATCCCCTGCCCGGGTCGAGTTTCGCCCGCCCCAACGGTATACGGTAAACGGCATCTCTTTCGTCCTCGCTGGCGGATACTTTTTTGACCAGCAAGGTACGGTTGATGGGGTCCGAGTCCAGCACCACCACAAGGCCGTCAGGGGTGTCGATCTCGCTGCCCGGCGCAGGCATTTCCTGGCGCAAGGCGCGATAAGTTTCGTATTCGTAACGCAAGCAACACATGAGCCGGCCGCACACTCCGGAAATTTTATCCGGCTTCACGTGCAACTGTTGCTCTCTGGCCAGTCGTATACTGACCGAGCTAAACTCCCGTAGCCACAAGGTGCAGCAGCAGGTCCGGCCGCACACCCCGATACCGCCAATCATCTTGGCGCGGTCCCGAGACCCCACCTGATGGAGTTCGATGCGGCACTTAAAGAGGGAGACGAGCTCTTTGACCAGGACCCGAAAATCCACCCGGCCCTCGGCCCAGAAGAAAAAGATGATCCTTTCCTGGTTCAGGGTCAGGCGCGCTTCCAGCAGCCTCATCTCCAGTCCGAGTCTCTGGATGGCATCTCGGGCCATAGTAAAGGCCTGGGCCGACTCGATCCGGTTCTGGTAGTCCTGCTTGAGGTCTTCGGCCGAGGCCGCCCGGAGAGCTTTGAAGGCATCGTTCGGGGTCTCTCCCACGAAAGGGATGGAGGTGGAGATGACCTTGCCCAATTCGGTACCCCGGGCGGTTTCCACCACCACCCGGTCCCCCGATTTGAGTTCGAACTCCGGCTCAGGATATAGATGGGGCTTCCCCACTCGCTCCAACTCGACAGCTAGCATTGTCCTAAAGACTCCTGGAAACGTTTACGCACAGTCGCTGAAACAGCAGGCGTGGAGAGACGTTTCGTTGCAAATAGAGGTCTGCCTCTTGAAACTCCTTGATCAAGGCTCGAATCTCAGAGGTAGAGATCTGGGAAGCTAGCTGTTCAAATTGGGCCAGTCGGGACTTGTGAACCACCAACTCCGGAGAGCCCGCAGACAGCATCAGGAGGTCTCGAAAGAAGGACAGACCCAGGCCGATCAGGGCGTCGGGGGAAGTGTGCTTCGAACGCTCCAGCAGTCGAGCCGCCTCGACTGCCGCCCAGAGGTCCTGCCCCGGCAAACCACCGAATAGCTCCAGGACGTTTTCCTGCTCCTCCAGCACTCCCGGTTCCCGCAACAAGGTCAGGGCCAACCCGAGACTCCCCCCGCAGAGGGCTGTCAGTTTGTCCGCCATGGCCTGATCGGCTCCCTGGCTGCGGAGTGCCTCCAGCATCTGTCCCGGTTCCAGCCCTCCAAACCGGACCAACCGGCAGCGGCTGAAAACGGTGGGCAGCAGGGTCCCTACCAGGTTGGTGACCAGGAGGATCACGGCTCGGCGGGGAGGCTCCTCCAGGGTCTTCAAGAGGGCATTCTGAGCCTCGTCGCTGAGCCGCTCCCCCTCTTCGATGATCCACACCCTGAAGTTTCCTTCAAACGGTGCGTGATGGATCTCGTTGATGATCTCCCGCACCTCGGAAACGCCCACCACGGTCTTTTTTTCGGGTACCCGAGTGCAGTGGAGATCCGGGTGTCCGCCGGAGGCCAGCTTCTTACAGGCTGAGCACTGTCCGCAAGGGGCCAGATCGTCTTTTTGCAAGCAGTTCAAAAAGGCGGCATACCAGATCCCGGTGAGCCGCTTGCCGATTCGAGCCGGTCCATCGAAGATCAGAGAAGGGAACGGCTCTCGCCGCCCTCCTTTGCGCAAGGCCTGAAGGGCCGCGCCGTGACCGACCAGAGTGCGGAAGTCCAGATCCTGCAAGAGCGTGCCCTAGCTGTCGAGACCTTTTCTACCCAGCGAGAGGCGTCCTGGATCGGGGATCCTTTTCTTCACCATGTCCATAGAGAGTTCATAGATCTTTCGGGCCAGAGGCTCCACCTCTCCGGTTCCATCGAGGACCCGAAACCGATACGGTTCTTCTTGAGAGAGCGCCATATAGCCGTCGCGCACTTTTTCGAAAAAAGCCAGATCAAGATTCTCGAAGCGATCGAGTTTGGTCAGGGTCTCCACCGAGCGGGTGCGCACCCGGTTCAGACCTCGAGCCGGTTCGATGTCGATCAAGAAGGTGAGGTCGGGGTGCACTCCCCAGGAGCAGATGTCACTAATCTCTCGGAGTTGGGTCGGGTGAACCCCGCGCCCGTACCCCTGATAAGCGATGGTGGCATCAGAGAAGCGATCGCAAATCACGATGGTGCCCTCCCCCAGTTGGGGCCGGATCACCTGCTGAACGAGTTGGGTACGTGAGGCAGCAAAGAGAAACACCTCGGTTAAGGCGCTCATGTCGTCGTACCTGGGATCGGCCAGGATACCTCGGATGGCTTCCCCTACCGTGGTTCCGCCGGGTTCGCGCACCAGGGTGACCGGGTATCCCGCTTCCGTCAGCTTGTCTGCCAACAATTTAGCCTGGGTGCTTTTTCCCGCCCCCTCCAGACCTTCAAAGGTGATAAATAGACCTTCCATACCCACTGCTTTGCTCCAACCTTTCTTCAAGCCGACCGAAAAATTCGGACGTGCCTGTACGGCTCCGTACCTACGCTCTTCGAGTCCAGCCCCGTATTTTCAATAGTCTCGTGTTGCACCCGCCGGATAGCCGGGCCCTGGGGGGCCAGGTCGATGGGACGACCGGTGGACTGGACTTTCCTTATGCCCACCTCGGTTTCCCGCAAGGCGAGTTCTTCATCCGACAAATCGTCGATGGAAAAATAGTTCTTCAGAAACTTCTGAATATGAGCCACGGTGTTGGAACGGATCTGATGAACCGGTTTGTTCTTCTCGGTGATCCGGTCGAACTTGTTGCCCCCGCGACGAGCCTGGCTCTTTACGGTGAGCACGAAATCCGCATCCTGCCAGTTGCGAGTTATGGTGGCGTCGATCCCCAGGGTTCGGATCGCTCGCTCCAACCGGTTGCGGCTAACCGAATAGGGAAAGATCTTGGCTCCTTCAGTCACCCGATGGCCGGGGGGCGGAGGGGCCAACCGGTGTCGGTCCTCGGCTTCCAGGCTCTCTTTTTTCAGACCATGGCCGTAAGCTAGAAACTCGATGTTGGAATCCTGAACCACCTCGACCCCCTGATCCTTACGAACCCGAATCTCCGGCAACGGTTTGTCGTCTCGAAGCAAGAGATCCACCACCGTGGCCACGTCATTGTGGATGACGAAGGTCTTCTTGTCCTGGATTTCCACCACCGTCTGGAAGGTGGGCGGCGAGCGTCGCTCCAGAATGGATTTCTGGGTACCCCGTCGTTTGGCTTCTTCATCCGATAGAGTGACCGACTGGATCCCTCCAATCAGATCGGAGAGGGTGGGGTTGAGGATGAGATTTTCCAGGGTATTTCCGTGGGCCGTAGCCACCAGCATCACGCCGCGCTCGGCGATGGTTCGGGCGGCGTAGGCTTCCGCCTCGGTACCGATCTCATCCACCACGATCACTTCCGGCATGTGGTTTTCCACGGCTTCGATCATGACCGCGTGCTGTCGATCGTTGTTGACCACCTGCATGCGCCGGGCCAGTCCGATCCCGGGGTGGGGTACGTCTCCGTCTCCGGCGATCTCATTGGAGGTGTCCACGATCACCACTCGTTTCATCTCCTGGTCGGCCAAAATGCGGGCGATCTCTCGTAGCAAAGTGGTCTTGCCCACCCCTGGCCGGCCCAGCAGCAGAATGCTGTTGCCCGATTTCACCACGTCCTTCAGGATCTCCGCGGTGCCGTAAATGGCTCGTCCGACCCGACAGGTCAGCCCGATGACGCCCCCGGCCCGGTTTCGAATCGCCGAGATGCGGTGCAGGGTACGTTCCAGTCCGGCGCGGTTGTCGCCCCCGAAACTTCCCAGACGAGAAACCACCCCGTCGATCTCTTCTCGGGTCACCAGTTGATCTCCCAGGAAAACGAACTCTCCCGGGTAGCGGGCTTCAGCGCGACGACCCAGGTCCAGGATGATCTCGATGAGATCGGACTGGCTGCGCTCCATGGCCGTGATCTGGTGCTGTACCCTCAGGGGGAGCACGTGCAAAAGTTTCTCGAGATCGTCAGCGATCACTTGTGTCTTGTTGTCTGTCATTCTTTATTCAGTACGAGGACGCTGTCCAGGTTCGGGTCCGCCCCTCCTTTGACCGAACCGCCCAGGCGTCTGCCCATCTTGATGAGTTCCAGCGCTTCTCTGGAGAAACGCTGCCCGGGGTACATGAACGGGACCCCTGGTGGGTAGCAGTATAGTAGTTCGGCACAGGTTTGGTCTACCGCCTCTTCCAAATTGACCGGGGAGGTGGTCGAAAAAAAGACCTCCCTCACCGTCTTGGCAGGGGGTTCCCAAAGGCGATTTTTGCTCCACAACGCGAGCAGCGTATCTCGAATCTCCTTCCAATCGAAGCTTTCCTCTGCCGGGGGCAAAGCGCCCAGCGCACTCACCAGCCTGTCAGCGTGCTCGGGAGTGTGCCCCGGGGTTATCAGAAACAACACCTGGTGTAACTCGCTCATCTCCACCTGGATTCGGAACTGCCTTCGTAGGACTTCCTCCAACCTTGCTCCCGAGTAACCGTGGGCCCGCACCAGCAATCGGGAGTCGTCCCAAGCGGGCGGGGTCTGAAAGCAGTCGATCCCTGCCAGAGCCTGGATCCGGCGCTGCAGGGAGGTGGCCAATCGCAGAGCTTCAGCCCACAGCGCTTCGCCTTCCAGGGCCATCTGTCGACGGGCGCAGTCGAGGCTTGCCACCAGCAGGCTGGAAGGGGAACTGGTCTGGAGATGGCGCAAGACCGAGGCTACCCGTGACGGGTCCACCCGACTCCCCCGGAGGTGGAGAAAGGCCCCCTGGGTCAGGGCCGGAGTCATTTTGTGGGCAGACTGCACCACCAGGTCCGCCCCCGCCTCCAGGGCGGTGGGTGAACCCTGGCAGAACTTCAAGTGCCCGCCCCAGGCCTCATCGACCATGACCACCAGTCCGCGCTTGTGGGCCTCGGCCACGATAGCCGGTAGAGGAGAGGTGGCCCCGTGATAGGTGGGTGAGGTCAGGAAAAACGCACCGGCCTGGGGGTAGCAGTCCATGGCTTCCACCGCCTGCTCCAGGGTAGGAGGCAAGCTGCAGAGCAGCTCGGGATGGAAATCGGTGGCAAAGAAATGGGCCGGGGCCCCGCTTAGCAGTAGCGCGGAGTAGACCGAGCGATGGCTGTTGTGGGGTAAGATCACCGAGCTTTCCGGGCCCAGCACCGAGAGAAACATGGCCTGATTTCCCACCGTGGAGCCGTTGACCAGAAAGAAGGTTTGCTCAGCCCCGTGAAGCTGGGCGGCCAACTCCCGCGCGCGGTCGTACTGGTCGACCGGGTCGTGGATGTCGTCGATCCCCCAGACCTCGGTGATGTCGCAGGCCAGGCCCCAACTGTGAAGGAGTTCGGTGAACTCTTCAGGTGCTGAGCGCCCGTGCTGGTGGCCCGGAACGTGGAAGGTGAGGTTTTGCTGCCGAACGTAGCTTTGCAGGGCTTCGAAGTAGGGGGCCTGCCGTTGATCTCCCCGACTCATGAGCGATCTACTAATCGAACCCCACCAGGCTCCAGCGCCACATCCTGATGCTTGAACAATCGTCCCACCGCCATTTTGTACTTCTTCTTGCTGACCCCGAACAGCCGGTAGATCTCCTCCGGTGGGCTCTTGTCGGTGAGAGGAAGAAAGCCCCCGTTCTCTCGCAGTTTTTCCTTGATCAATCGCCCCAGGTCCGTGGTGCCCCGGGTACCCCGGAGCTGGGTCATCAGGTCCACCTTTCCGTCTTCTCGGATCTTCTTCACGTATCCGCTGAGGCGCTGACCGTAGTCAAGGTCCTGAAAGACCTCGTTGTGATACAGCACGCCCCGGTAGCGATTATCGATGACGGCGTCGAAACCCAGATCGCTCTCGCCGAAGATCAGCAAGTCAACCTTTTGGTTGGGGGTCAGTTCCGCGGTATCGCGCTCGAAAAAGTCATCCAGCCGCATGGAGGCCATGGGCCTGGAGAAGACCCGGTCATCCCGGGTGATGTAGACCACCACCAGGTCCCCCCGGGCCACCTCCCCTCGTTGCTCTTCGAGGGGCAACGGAAGCGGCTCTTCTCCTCCCCAATCCAGCAGTGCCGCGTCCTTTCGGGTACGCACCACCTTCAGGGCCGCAAACTCTCCGGGCTTCACCAAGACCGCACCTCACAATTCTCTGGGTTCCAGGTTACGCGAGAGAGAGCCGGGAACCTCTAACTTGGGCCTGTTGACATTCAGCTTTCGGAGTCAAACGCAGGACATTTTTCTTCTCCCGAAGTGGAACTTTCTGCGGAATAGTGGACCTATTTGAGGAAAGTTTCGCTTCGGGAGGTCGGGTACCCGCGAAGTGGGTGATGGGCAAGTTTGGCGACAGAAAGCTGAATGTCAACAGGTCCTAATCAGCTCTACGTCATACTGTTCAAAGATCCGGTCACCACTGACTATCGGTAGACGACGGAGTTGTGCCGCTGCAATAATAAGTCGGTCGCAAGGGTCGCGATGTATCTGGGGGAGTTGGGTAGACCGAAGGCAAATCGACAGATCTAAATCTAGAACCTCCAGTCCATGGTGCGCGAGGATCTCTGCAAACCACTGCTCTGGTTCCACCGGCAACGTGAGCTTCCCCACCGAATGCTTTATCCCGATTTCGAACCCTGAAATCGCTGAGACATAGACTATCGGGGCTGAGTCTATCTGAGAACGCGCATCTTCGGTGAGTCGACCCGCACCCTCAGCCAACCACAGTAGGGCGCAAGTATCCAATATTAGAGGGCGTTCGGCCATTCGTCTTCAGATAAAGCTTCAGTAGGGTCGTAGTGAATCGCTATCTGGCTCAATGTCGGGTGTGGCTGGATCCGGGACTTCCTCTTGTAGGGCACAAGCTCCGCGATTGGCTTGCCGTGCCGACACACGATGAAGGACTTTCCCTTATTCTCGACTTCCGAAAGTAACGCAGAAAGTTGCGTCTTGGCTTCATGCACATTGAGAGATTTCATGCTAAAATCTTAGTCCACTTAGTTCAATATGTCAACAGCACTCAATCGATACCAGTTGTCCCACTTTTAGCCCCCAGGCCTGCGCGGCGTTACCGTTTCGCACGGCGAGTTCGAGGTGCTCCGAGGAGTTCCAGAGCAAGAGGGAATCCCCCGGCGGCACCCGGGAGAAGGTGGTGGCGAAGACCGCCCGTCGCCCCTGGATCGTAAACCGAGTTCCTAACTGCAGCGGCTCCCATCCTGGCTGGGCGGAGAAGTCGAAGATCACGTTGCCGAAGTGATCGATGGCGAGGATCGTAACCTGAAGCTTGTTGCGGTGAAAGATGGTGGTCCCGGGGGTTAGTTGAACCAGTTGCTCTAAAGGTGTGCCCAGGCTCGGTAGAAAAGCCCCCGCCGCCAAACGTCCGGCCGCCGGAGCGAACACGTCCCGTCCATGGAAGGTGTGGCTCGAACCCGCCGGAGTTTCCATCTCGACGGCTTCGCGGAGGCCTCCCAGGGAAGACACCGTCTCGCTCAAAAGGCCGTTGTCCGGGCCCACTAAGAAATAATCCCCGGCCCCCACCGCGATGGCTTTTCGGCCCGAACCCACCCCCGGATCCACCACCGCCAGAAAGACGGTTCCCTGAGGAAAATAACGCACCGACTGCAACAGATAGTAGCTCCCCTCGCTGATCGACTGAGGCGAAACCTGGTGCGTAAGGTCGACCAGAGCGGCTCCGGGGCATTGCTGTAGGATACGGGCCTTCATGACCGCCACGTAGTGGTCTTTGCTGCCAAAGTCAGAGAGCAGACAAACCAGCTTGGGATTCACTTCAACCCAGCAGCAAAATCGATCTGGCTTGCTTTTTCGGGAAAGTCGATGAGGGGGTTGCGGTTGCCTTGAACCTCTTCGATGGCGGCGTTGCGATGCAATTCATAGAGCGATACCGGAAACTCTTCGTGCCACTTGAGCAGCGTCTTGATGTCGTTGGCGTCATAGTTGTCCACCACCCCAGGGTAGCGCAATAGGAAATAGAGGGTAGCTCGGGCGGCCGCCCCTTTACCGCCCACCGGCTCAAAGCGTCGCCCGTCGGAGCGGCCTGAGACCTTGCCGCAATCATCTCGCCAGTCGTCCTGGCCCTTGGGTATTTCATCGTAGGGCAGGTTGCTTCGGCGGCTGTTGCAGCGGGATTCGCAGGCGAAGAGGTGGTGCAGGTCGCCCCTGGCTGGTTGCGATTTTCCGAACCAGGACTGGGGCACCACGTGCTCGCAGTTGAGGGCGTCCAAACCCTCAGAAACGGCAAACGATACCGCCGCAGCTTCGGGAGAGAGGGCCGCCCGGGTAAAGGCCAGAGCGTTGATAGCGGTGCGTTCATTGAGGCCGATCTGCCAGTCCTCCAGGATGGCTTTGTCGGCGGCCATGGTGTGCCCTGAGTAGATCGACTTCAGTTGACCGTCCGGCTGCAGATCGATCCAGGGATAGAGATACTTAGAAGGTCGATAGTCCATGACCTTGCTGTGGGCGTTTCGGGTCTTGTCCGCAAGCTTTGCGAAGAGCTCTCGGGGGTTCGCCGACCAATCCAGGTCCTGGTAGTAAGCAGCCTTGCTCTTTTCGTCTTTCTCGGCGTTGTAATACTCTCGGTTGGAGAAATCTCTCAATTCCGAAAGTGCCGAGTCTAGCTCGGAAGTTTGCGAGGGCGGGGGTGCCGGTGGGGGTTCCACCGGTTCACAGCCGCAGGACTCGCTGAAGACGTCTTGAGCCTGCAGGCTGGAAGAAGTGAGTGCCTGGATGGAATGGGCTGGGCGTTGGGTAGTCCGGAGTGGAGTATGGAGCAGCGAGATCTTCACCCACCGATCATAGGGCCTAACATTTCCGTCCTTGTTAACACAATGTTAGCAATTCGATCGCAGGTTCACGAAACCGTTCAAAGAAAATATGGTAAGAATAGGGTTAGAATTAGCAATGGGTTCACGGTCATCAGAACGGGAGTGCAAAATTACCAATGAAGCTATCTTATCGTGGATACGAGCCGGGTCCGTTTTCTTGTCGAAGGCGGACTGACCGGCACCGGATCCATCCCGTTAGCGCCACCTGCTGGACCGAAGGGAAAGCGCCCCGGGCAGCCACGGTGATCGAGGCCGACACCAAAGGGGGGCGTCTGATCATCCCCTGGAACGCAAGCACCGGTGATACCCTCAAGATCAGTTACGGCAATCAACTCGGCCTCTACCGGACGGAAAAGGCCCGGGTCGCCTGGACCCAGCGCCTGGAATCCGGAAAGACCATCGCCGGCATTTACTACGAATCGGCCGATTCCCACGCCGCCTAACCGTCGCCTCCAAACGCCCGTGTTACGAGACTCGCAGCAGATGCGAGTTTTTTGTTTGTCTTGTAACAACCTTTTCAGAACTCTTTTAGGGTCCCGAGCTATAGTGTGAATAAGATGTTTGTAACCCCGATGATCTCCCGAAAAAAGAAAGCCAACGCTTGTCGCAGGATGCACGATCGCGCGAAGCTCAACGTCTCCCACGTGGCGGCCTGGAGCCACTGCGACCCGGTGAGCACCGTGTCTGCGATCGAAGCCGACACCCACGGGGCCCGATTGATGCTGCCCTGGGACGTGCAAAAGGGAGAATCGCTGGTGGTCAGCGTGGCCGACGAGTTGGGATTCTATCAAACTCAGGTCGCCCGGGTCGCCTGGACCCAAAAAATGGAATACTCGAACCGGGTCATCGCCGGGGTAGAGTTTCACCAGCGCCTCAAGCCCGCCGTCTAACACTCTAACACGGTCTGGCTTTTCAGAGATCTTTGTTAACGTACTTTTTCCATTTCGCCAAAGTTTCGGAAACATTCGTCCGGTAAACTAAAATCGGAACCGTCTACGGAAACACGGAATCCAACACGCTTGAATCTACTGGCAATTTGCTGGTTGGCAGGCGTTGTTTCATATGCCCGACGCAGCGTAAAGAACCGACAAAAGTCGGTCGGAAACGTTGTTGTCGAATCAATGCAGGAGGTGTGCTTTTGTTTCCATATATCCGCCTGTTCGCGCCGTTCAGGTATTACGCAGCAGGGCTTTTCTTGATCGCCCATTGCGCCTATCTAATGTCCTATCTGACAACCGTACCTACCATTCAATCCAACGACCCCTACACGACCATCATCGTGGCCCATGAAGATCTTCTCCGTCAAAAGGCCGACCATGTTCTTCAGCGCTTCAACACGAGTCACCATACTGTCGATCTTTGCGTCTCTCTGGAGCGCAACACCGTTACGACTACCACCTTTACACCCGGGCACTCCATCCCGGGCGACCGCGACACCAGGGAGTTCTGGACGGAGCAAGTCAACGACTCACCCAGAATACGTAACATCAAGGTCTGTGTCACTTTATCCAAGGGCGACAATATCGACCAGGACGAACTCTTTCGAGCGCTCTCCTATTCTCTAGGCATTGAACTTGCCCGAGGCGACATGCTGAGACTGGTCTTCTTGTAGAAGAAGCCCTCGCTCTCTGTCAGTCCTTGCTCGAGGAGTGGCAGAGAGCGGAACCCACTTTTTTTTTTACTCCCGCTCCGGTTCCACTCCCTCGAGATAGGTCAGAGCTAGGGCTGCAAACCCAAAACCGGCAATGTAAATCTTCAAGAGCGTCAGGCCCTCATTGAAACCGAAGGTGTAGAGAAACAGACCTGCCACCCCGCAAAAGCCCATAAAACCCAGGATAGCTCTAGCTGCGTACATGGGCCAGCCGTAATCGGGTGAAGAGAACGCCCCTCCCACCAAAACAGGTAAGGTCAAGAAAATTCCGATCCCCACCCGACAGAATATGGTAAAGGGATCGAAGAATTGGTGGTAGAGCCAGCACCCCAGGGCGGCCAACCATAACCCTCCCACCAGATTCGATTCTATGATCTCGTCTCGATTCACCAATCTGCGGCCGAACTTGTTGAGCCTTAATAGCATGGTTGTGCCGGCCCGAATGGTCCAGGATAGGTAAGCAAAGATCTTCCACAAAAACAGGATAACTCCGAGAACAGGGGCCAGGGCGGGGTACTGTTGCTTGAGCTTTCCCACGTACCGCATCAAGACCGAGAGGCCGTACTGCATGATCTGTTGGTGTTTTCGCGAAAATCGGCTCATCCACATGAAGTATCGCAAGATAATCCCGTAAATGGGGTAGCGGGCACGGAGTGCTTCCATAAACCCTCTTCGGGCGTACTCCGATTCCGGATTGATTGCCAGGGTGCTCTGAAAGATCCCGAGCGCTTGCTCCCACTCCCCTCGATGAAGGTGAAGCTGGCCCAACCGAGCGAGAGCCACTTCGTCTTCCGGGTCCTTTTCCAGAACCAGTTGCAAGAGCGCGCGAGCTTGCTCGTACTGACCAAGCCCGAGCAACGCCTCGGCTTTGACCACCAGAGCATCGGCGTGGGTTGGGTCGAACCCCAGCGCCGCATCAGCCCTCTCGGAAACTGCCTTCCAATCAGATTTCTTGGCCAGGATTCGGGCAAGCATGACATGATAATCGGCGATCGTCGGATCCAACTCCAGGGCGGTATCGATCGCCCTTCGGGCCTCCTGATCAAGGTTTCGCAAATAGTAGATATGGGATTGACAGTAGTATCCGTAGCTATAATCCGGGGAAACCGAAATCGCCGATTCCACGTACTCCGACGCTTTACCGAAGAGCTTGAGTTCCACGAAACAGCGTGCCGCCATCACGTAGGAATGAGCATCTTCAGGGAACTCGGCGAGTTGCTCTTGATAGATCTCCAGGGCTTGTTGCCAGCGCCCCTGCTCGAAAAGCGTCTCGGCTTTACGCAGTTGGTCTCTCATCAAATTTTTGCCCTTTCCAAGAACTCTTGTAGGTCGTCGTAGTAGCCATCTTTGTTAGCAAAATTTACGTAATTTTTAGAGCGTCTCAGCCACTCCATGGTGGTGGGCTTGCGAGACTTCAGGGCGAACTTAAAGTCGGTGTGGTTGACGGGGCGCAGATCGCCCGAACGGATGGCATCCGACACTGCCCGCTCCACCGCCTGCTCCACCACCTGGCGGATATCGGCCCCGGAGAAGTGGTTCATCTGGGAAGCCAGTGAACCCCATGGTATGGTGGGGTCCACGTTCTTGCCCCGGGAGTGGATCTTCAGGATCTCCTGACGGGCCGCAGAGTCGGGCGGGGGAACAAAAATCACCCGGTCGAACCGGCCGGGCCGACGAAAGGCCGAATCCACACTCCACGGTTCGTTGGTGGCTCCCAAAACCAGGAGCTTATCGTTGTTGGAGTTGATCCCGTCCATCTCGGTGAGGAAGTGGGTGGTCATATTTTTTAAGCTGGAAGAGTTGCTCGAGCCACGCTTGGCGCCGAGTGCATCGATCTCATCAATAAAAAGCACACTCGGTGCCTTAGAGCGCGCTATGGAAAAAAGTTGGGAGAGGTTCTTCTCGGAGTTTCCTATGTACATGTCCAGGATTTCATGGAGCCCGACCGCCAGAAAACTTGCTCCCAACTCACCCGCTACAGCTCTGGCCAGATGGGTCTTTCCACAGCCGGGAGGGCCGTAGAGCAGAATCCCGCCCCCCACCTTCTTTCCGTAAGCTTCGTAGATCTCAGGCTTTAGCATAGGGTAGATGATGTTGAGGCGCAGTTGCTCTTTCAAATCCTCCATCCCCCCGATGTCCTCAAAAGTGATGCTGTGGCCCCGCTCGATGGCCTCATGCGGAGTCAAGCCCAAGACATCTCCTCCAGCGGCGATCTTGAGTGACTCCTGGGGCGCGAGTTCTGCCTCCAGGCCTTCATCGATCAGAGAGGAGTCGAACTTGATCGCCTCGTCGTAGTACTCCTGCGCTTTTTCGGTGCGGCCGGACGCCTGCTCGGCTCGGGCCAAGGCCAGCATCCCCAGGGCCCTTTCTGAAGTCCCCAAGAGGGGTTCGCCCAGCGATCTCAGTTCTTTGTAGCGACGTGCCTTCAATAACTCACGGACCAGGTGTGCGCGAAGGGGTAGGTTATCGGGGGAGAGCTGGAGCGCTTTTATCAGGGGCGCGAAAGGATCCGGCATATCTGGAGTTTGGGCACTTCCTAGGAGAGCACCTTCTGGACATTCTGGTCTTTGGTGTTGCTTCGACCGATCCCTAGATAGAGAAAACCCCGCTGGCTCATGCGGGAAGGTTCGTAAAGATTGCGACCGTCGATCACCCACGGGTTCTTCATAATTTTCAGGAGACGATCGAAGTTTGGTCTACGAAACTCGTGCCATTCGGTGAGAACCACCAGAGCGTCCACTCCGTCGCAGGCCTCATAGGCGTTAGAGACCCGCCGGAAAGCCGGACCGTGGGCCTCGAACGGGTGGTTCTGGGATTGGGGGTCGTAGGCCAGCACCTGAGCCCCTTTTTCGATCAAGTGCTCCACGATGTAGAGAGACGGGGCCTCCCGAGTGTCATCGGTCTGGGGTTTGAAAGAAAGACCCCACACCCCGATCTTCTTGCCCTGGAGACCGTCTTCGAACAGGTCCTCCAGCTTGTCCAAAAAATTCTTCCGCTGGATGTCGTTGTTTTCCAGAGCTGCCTTTACCATCGGCAGATCGGCTCCGTGTTGTCTTCCCATATGGAGAAGCGCCCGATTGTCCTTGGGCAAGCACGACCCGCCATAGCCCACGCCGGGAAACATGAACTGCTTGCCGATTCGGGGGTCGGAGCTGATCCCGACCCGAACCGACTCCACATCAGCCCCCACTCGCTCACAAAGCCGGCTCATCTCATTCATAAAGCTGATCTTAGCAGCCAGAAAGGCGTTAGAAACGTATTTTGTCATCTCGGCAGAGGCCAGGTCCATGGTGATGATCGGGTTTCCGGTTCGTAGAAACGGAGAGTACAACTCCTTGATCAAATGAAGGGCCTCTTCGTCGTCAGACCCGATGATTACCCGATTCGGTTTCAGGAAGTCGTTGACGGCACTGCCCTGAGCTAAAAACTCAGGGTTGGCTACCACCGACACCTGGTGCTGGGTTTCGGCTTCGATCAACTCTTTGACGGCGTTGGCCGTGCCCACCGGTACCGTACTCTTGGTGGCCACGAGTTTCGGACCGTTCATGAACTTGCCGATGGAAGTCGCCACCTCATAGACCGCCGAGAGGTCGGCGGCCCCGTCCTCGTCGGAGGGGGTACCCACAGCTAAAAAAAGAATACTGGACTTCTCCACGGCCGCTTTCAGATCAGTGGTCAGCTCCAGCCGACCCTCTCGCAAATTCGAATCAACCAGTTCGGGAAGTCCCGGTTCATAAAAAGGGATGATGCCCTTTTTGATCTTCCGAATTCGGTCTTCATCCAGGTCGACA
Organism: Vulcanimicrobiota bacterium; assembly: GCA_041676625.1. Classification (GTDB taxonomy): domain Bacteria; phylum Vulcanimicrobiota; class Xenobia; order Xenobiales; family JADMJV01; genus JAEXNA01. The sequence continues at coordinate 20,805 of JBAYRN010000008.1, read as the reverse complement.
CAGACCACCTGATTTCCCATTTCGGCCAACCCGGCCCCCGTCACGAGTCCAACGTAACCGGTCCCGATGATACCAACACGCATTTCTTAAACTTCTCCTTAGATTTCACCCCGCTTCCTGAAAGTTCGGAAGATATCCTGGAAATTTCGGTCTAGTAGGCGGCCCTGATGAACTTCACCCAGCCCCAGGGTAGCGTCGGATCGTCGTGGGCGGGCGTCGCCGGGTTCGAAAATCTGGTGCGGTCCGGCCGGCTGTGGAAAGAGAGTCCGGAGAGGGGAAGTTTCTCTCCGGTGCGCTTGTAAAGCACGGCCGAATCCAGGGCTTCGAGAGTGGTGTCTAAGGCTTTCAAGGATTCCGGTTCCGAGAGGTAGCCTCTCAAACCGTTGAGAAACCCTCCCATGTCTACCAGGTCTTGCCCTTGTTCCAGCAAGTTTTGCTCGCGGCAGAGTTTCATCCCTCGTCGGATCTCCGAATCCTGGAGCGCATCAAAAAGTAGCGTACCCAATCGGTCCAGAGCCGGAGATAGCTTACTCTGGACTTGCTCCAGGTCCACGGCCACCGCCGTGCTATCGGTGTTCTGAACCACCGCCGCACGGTGTTGCTTGCTCAGTCGCTCAGGAAAAGGGACTGCCGCGATAGGAGCGGCTTTGTCAAAATGCTTTCCCGCCTCCCGGGCCAGCCGCACCGCCGCTCCCCGAGGAGTGGTGGCGTCGGCCGCAGGAGTGAGCACGTCGCTCAGATCGATCCGCCCGAGGGAAGTGTTGGACCGAGGGATCGCGTCTTCGAAGGCCACGGCGTAATCGGCCACCTGCGCCTGACGGTGCAGATTCTCCCAGTTGGCGCCGTAGCACGTTTCGTAGAAGACGACATCGTACTTCTGTCCGGCCGCTTCCACCGCTTTTGCCATCTCCTGGTGGGCTTGCTTAGCGGGCAAACCGGCGAACGACTTGGCGCCGTGCCCGTGTCCGTTCAAGTGAACCAGGTGGGTGGCGCCGGGATAAAGTTGCATATTCTTGATGGACATCTCCCGCAGGCCGTCCTGGGAGGCCGCTTCGGTGGGGAGATTCTCAAACTCGAGCTGTTCGAAGCCCGTGTGAAAAGCCGCCAGGCCCTGGCCCCCACCACTCAGAGCCTCTTTCAGACCGGCCCCCAGCCAGGTCGCCGAGACTCCACCGGCAGCCGCCCCCGCCACCCCTAGAGCAGCCAGAGGGGTCAGCAGTCCGGCCGAGGCTACGGCCAGCCCCAGGGAACCTGCCCCCAGGGCAAGATAAGGAAGTTTCTTCAGCCAGCCCCGGGTTTTTCTCTGGAGCTTCTGTCCGGCCGTCTCGCTGAAGGTGGTGGCTCCAATCTCTACGCGATCCCCGAGCCTCTCCTTCAACTCGGCAAACTCAGCCAGGGCCACCTCACTTTCGACGGCCTCTTCGGGCCTCCAAAAGGTACTAGCGCTGGTGACTACGAGTTTAGGAGCAACCTGCATGACCCCATCATAGGCTGAGACCCTCAACAATTTCTTAAAGAACCTTTAAGCTTTTCACAAGGTTGTCCGGGAAAACATGCTCTATAATGTCTAGCATGCCCGGCCGAACTCTAATTTTGCTCTTCACTTTTTGGCTACTGGCCGCGCTGCCGGGCCTAGCCGAGCTCCCCTATGCAGAGCACGGATGGTCCAAGGAAGAAGCTTCCGCGCACCTGCTGAGCCGGTTTACCTATGGGCCGCGCCCGGGAGAGGTTGATCGGGTAGCCCGGCTGGGCCTGGAGGAATGGCTGCTCCGGCAACTGGAGGGTAGCAAAGAGGAACCGCTACTGAAGCAAAAGCTGGCCCAGCTACCTGCTGCCTACGCCTTGAGCAACAACGAGATCTTGAAGCTCTACCCTCGACCGGGTCAGGTCTTTAGGATGGCTCAGGAAGAAGGGCTATGGAAAGCGGGAGAGCGTCCTGACCGGGAAGCCCTGAAGTTCATGCTGGAACAAAAAGGGTTGCGCCCCTTCACCGAGTTGGACCTCACCCTATTCGCCCAGAAGTTGCTGCACGCTCGGCACAGTGAAAACGCGCTCAGGGAAGTGATGACCGAATTCTGGTTCAACCACTTCAACGTCTCCCTCAGCAACAACCGGGCCCGGCCGTTTATCCTTTCCTACGAACGAGATGTACTCCGCCCCAACGCCCTGGACAATTTTCGGACCTTGCTGGGGTCCACCGCGAAACACCCCGCGATGCTGCTGTACCTGGACAACGCTAATTCCTCGGCCTCGCTCGACACCCGGACCACGCTGGAATCTCGGATGGAAGAGTTGTCCGTGGCCCAAGGGCGGATCCGCCGCAGCAAAGAGCGGATCCGCAAGCGCAAGAAAGGACTGAATGAAAACTACGCTCGAGAGTTGATGGAGCTTCACACCCTGGGGGTCGATGGGGGTTACAATCAGGACGATGTGATCCAGGTGGCTCGGGCCTTTACCGGTTGGACCGTACTCGGCCGCCAGGCTCGGATGAACCCGCCTACCGCCGAACAAAAGGAGAGGAGGCAGGCTGTCGGTATCCATCAGGAAGGCGACTTTCGCTTCGCCGCGGCCATCCACGACGCCGAGCCCAAGACCATCCTGGGCCAGGACTTTCCGGCCGGGGGAGGAGTCGAGGAGGGTGAGCGGGTTCTCGATCTTTTGAGTGCTCACCCTTCGACAGCCCGGCATTTGGCTCGTAAGCTGGCTGTTCGTTTCATCTCCGACGAGCCGGATGCCGCCGACATCCAGAAGGTCGCTCGAGCCTTCCAGGATTCCCGGGGAGACATCTCGGCCACCCTGCTGGCGGTGGCCCGGACCGACGGATTCTGGGATCCTGCAAACCGCTACAGCAAGGTGAAGAGTCCCTTCGAACTGGTGGTCAGCGCTAATCGTGCCCTGGACGGCGATCTCTATCCCTCTCGCCATCTCTACGGCTGGCTGGCCAGGATGGGGCAACCGCTCTACAACTACCAGGCTCCCACCGGTTTCCCCGATCGCGCTGAGTTTTGGGTCAGCTCGGCCAGCGTGCTGAATCGGGTCAATTTCGCCCTGCAAGCAGCCACCGGAGGCATCTCGGGCTTTACCTATAGCCCAGGCCAGGAGATGGACCTGCAAGCTACAGTCCGGCGCCTGTTGCCCTATCGTGATTCGGTGGATAGCACCACCCAAAATATCCGGTCGATGCTTTCGGATTCTCCGAATCTACAACTGGAGGCGGTGAACCGATTTGAGGTACGCCCCAATATGGGAGGGCAGCTACCGGGAACCTATGTTCCGGTGCTTACGCTGAAGAAGGATCAGAAAGAATCGGCACTCATGATCGGACTGATCCTGGGTACCCCGGAATTTCAAAGGAGATAGCGATGTGGACGCGACGAGCATTTCTTAAAGGATCGAGCCTGGCCGTGCTGGCCTGCGGGTGGGGAGGACTGCCCCTCTTTCTGGCCCGCGCCGCCTCGGCCCAGTCAGGCTCTCGAAAAACCCTGGTGGCGCTGTTTCAGCGGGGCGCCATGGACGGTTTAGCAGCCGTACAGCCTCTCCACGACCAAGAGCTTAAGAACCTGAGGCCCCAACTCTTATTGCCCCACCAGGGAGAAGGGAAGGCCCTGGAACTGGACGGCCGCTACGGATTGCATCCCTCACTAAAGCCCCTGCAACACCACTTTCAGGAACAGCAACTGGCCATCGTCCACGGCATCGGCTCACCCCATACCACCCGTTCTCACTTCGACGCCCAGGACTACATGGAAACCGGGATCGTGGACCGCAAGAACGCGGCTTCCGGATGGCTCAACCGGGCCTCCGGTCTGCTCGGCCATGAAGCCACGCCTTTTCGCAGTGTGGCCCTGACCGAAGCCCTCCCCAAGTCTCTGTACGGGCAGCAGCCGACTTTGGCTATCTCCTCTCTGGATGACTTCAAGATCCAATCCACCTCGGAAGCAACCGGCGATAGCCTGGAAACGCTTTACCGTCAGGCCACTCAACAGACCCTGCGGCGCCGAGGAAGTGAAGCGTTTGAAGCTGCCGATGTTCTGAGTGCCCGACGCTATCAAGCGTACAAGCCTGCTCCCGGGGTCCGTTACCCAAGATCGCCGCTGGGGCGTTCCTTGCGGCAGATCGCGTTTCTGGTCAAAAGTGAGGTGGGCCTGGAGATCGCCTTCACCGAATCCAACGGCTGGGATACCCACCGGGCGCAAGGCCAAGGGCGTGGAATCTTCGCCAACCGCGCCGCCGACCTGGCCAATTCGATCGACGCTTTCTGGACCGATCTGGGTAAGCATCAAGAATCGGTGGTACTCATGACTATGACCGAGTTCGGCCGCACGGTGGCCCAAAACGGAGCGGGTGGCACCGACCACGGGCGAGGATCGTGCATGTTCGTGCTGGGGGGCGAAGTTGCCGGAGGTAAGGTTTACGGCCAGGTTGGCCCTCTCTCTCGAGACAATCTGGAAGACGGGCGGGACCTGCCGGTGACCACAGACTTTCGGCAGTTGTTTGCCGGAGTTGCCGGGCAGCATCTAGGGATATCCTCGAATAGCGAACTCTTTCCCCGCTGGAACGGTCGCCCCCTCGAGCTTCTCAGGTCCTAACGAAAGACCACCTGAGACAGCGGGTCTCCCCCGAACATCTTGAAGTTCTTGGCCACGCCTCCGGCCCAGTAAGCGTTCAGCCCCGTGGGGTCGTTGGCCGCACCGGAGGGCGCGTAGACCTTGCCGATATCACCGATGGTGTTTTTGCCTTTGTAGTAGCCGTCCTTTTTGGCCAGGGTTCTGGCCATGATGTTGATGGACTCCTCCACCGAAGAAATGTGCTTGGGTCCTCCCTTACCCGAGATCCCCATGGCGTTGTTCTTGTTTCGGAAAGCGCTGGAGGTACCGTTGCCGGTTTCGTGCATCGAGATGGCGGCCAGGAAGCGAGGATCGACTCCGTACTTCTCACCCGCTGCCTGGAAGGCATCGGCGTACTTGCTCAGTTTCTCAGGGAGTTTATTGAGGGCTTCCCGGGTGTTTGCAAATTGGCCGGTCCCATCGGTCCCCTGGCCCTTGTCCGCCCCCGGGGTCTGGTCCACGGCTTTGTCTCCGGCCGGAGGTTCGACCTGTTTGCCGTCGGGAGAGTCCGTGGCCTTGCCCTCGGCTGCCGCTCCGTTGAGTTTTTCCAGGGTCTTGGGACCTACGACGCCGTCGACACCGAGTTCGTTGCTCTGTTGAAACTTCTTGAGGGCTTCCAGAGTTTTGGGTCCAAACTTGCCGTCGACGTCTAGCTTTGCCCCCTTGGAGTTGAGCATCTCCTGGAGTTGGGAGACCTTGTCTCCGCTGGCCCCTTTACGGAGAAGCTGACCTTTATCCAACTCCAGGGGCTTGGTTTCGGCAGCTTGCTTTCCAGCGTCGGCGGTGGGCGTCCCGCCCCAATCCATCAATCCGGAGATCAGGTTGCCGACACCGCTGTTACCGGTGGGTGTGGCGCTCGCCTCTTTGGACACCTTGGCCACATCGCTCGAGCCGGTCGTTACCGCTGAGGTTCTGGCCGACGACTGAGCCGCACCGCCGGAAGCTTTCGCCGGGGTCGACTTTTGTACGCTGGGGGAAGAGGAGGGAGGTTTGGAAGCAATTTTGGTCATAGCCATATTGTGCCCATGTCCCGGTCTAATTCGGTTCCAAGAAATGTTGCCGAAGTGTAAACGTTGAGATCAAATTGTTGCCCTTTGCCGGTAGCTTGTTGCGGGAGCTGCCGAAGCCCATTGCGAACCAACCTTCATGCTCCTCAAGCGCCGAGAATTTCTTTTATCAGCTTTAGCCCTACCGATCTTATCCCGGCTCACCTGGGCAGACCAGGGTCAGTTCAGCGAACTGGATCCCGGGTGCCCCCCTCACGCCTTCGATCACATCATGCAGGCCCTGCGGGACATGCGGGCCCAGGAAACACCCCAAACCGATGAAGAAAAGCTGGCAGCCGGCCGCGCCTGGCTGGCCGGGGCCGAGGTCGAAGACCTGCAGCCCGGGGAAGTGTCGCGCTGGGAGGAGTTTCAGGGAGTCCGGCTGCGGGTGCTGGTCCCGGCCGGAACTTTACAAGGGGCGGTCCTGGCCGTCCATGGTGGTGGCTGGGCCCTGGGTTCGGCGCTGAGTGACGAAAAGAGAAACTGGGCTCTGGCCCGGCGCACCCGGGCGGTGGTCGTGAGCCCCGACTATCGGCTGGCCCCCGAGCACCCCTTCCCGGCCGCCCCCGACGACTGCGAAGCGGCTGCTCGGTGGCTGCTGGACAACCCCTGGGACCTGAACAAGTTGGCCATCACCGGAGGCTCCGCGGGCTCACATCTGGCCGCCCTCACCCTCTGCCGATTGACCCCTGAAGAGCGTACGGCCTTTCAAAGTGCCGTCCTCTTCTACGGAGTCTTCGATCTGGGCCGCTCCGAGGTGTGGAGAAACGCCCGCCCCGAGGATTTTCCGGATCTGAGCCCCGAGGACATGAATCAATACCTGGAATATTTCCTTCCCGGGAGATCCGACCAGCAACGGCGCGACCCTCGCTACTCGCCTCTGTACGGCGATCTCTCTCCCATGCCCGCCGGGCTTTTTCTGGTGGGTACCGCCGATCTACTGGCCGAGGACAGCCGACGCATGGCTTGCCGTTGGGCTGCGGCGGGCAACCGAGCGGTTCTGGTGCAGTATCCGGGGGCTCCCCACGGTTTCAACGGTTACGGGGTCGATTGTGGGTTGGATCCCGAAGTCTTGATGGCTGAATTTATCCTAGAAAATTGGTGATACGGTCCGCGGGAGTTCGTCTTTCGTCACCGAATCCGGCCGGAATGCACACACCCCCTCTGCAGTATGACTGCATCTCTTGCGGCAAGAGCTGCTCCGACTTTCAAGTTGAGATCACCCCTCAAGACGTCGCTCGCATCCAACATTCCACTACCACCGAAAAGCTGGTCAACGAGGGCTTCACCCCCCTCCAGGTTGTCGACGACCGAGTTTTTGTGGCCAAACTCAACGGTTCGTGCTTTTTCCTGGACGAAGATCGCCTCTGCAGTCTCCACAAACATGGCGGTTTCTCCAACAAGCCCACCGCCTGCCAAACCTTTCCGTTTGCCCCCATGGCCACCCCCGACGGAGTCTTTCTGGGATTGAGCTTCTACTGCACCGCGGTAGCCCAATCTAAGGGCCGACCGCTGGAGGGAAGAGAGGCCGAGCTGAGCTATCTGCTGGCCCTCCCCGAGTGCGAAGAGGTCTCCGCCGATAGCCAATGGAGCTTGTGGGGAGAGCAGGCGGTGGATTGGCCTAACTACCTGCAGTTGGAAGAGTTCTGCCGGGCCGGAGTTTCTCAACACCCTCGTTACGGATTGATCCAGGCCGTGTGGCGCCTGGTCATGGCGGTCACCGGCGGTGGCACGGAATATCTTTCCAAGCCCGTTCCCCTTCAACAGGAAGGCCTGTGGAGCGTGAACCTGATCAGCCGAAAGTTGATTCCGGTCATGGAGTCCAAGGAGCCGGTGGTTTCAAGCGCGATCGCCCGGGCCCTGACCCAGGACCAGGGTTTCGAGAGCCCCGCTCTCGGTGCCGAGGTGGTTCTGCAAATGCCCCCCAACGAGTACCCGGAATGGTTTTCCCAAGAGCTGAGTCGCTATCTGGAGCACGTGCTCTTTCGCAAAGCTCTGCTCAAAGCTCCCAACGTCTTAGCGCGCATCTGCCTGTTGGTGGCGGCCGGTGAACTACTGGCTACCTATGCCTACAATCACGCCCACCTCCGAGAAAGAGAGCTCTGTCCCGATGACTTCTACAAAGCGGTGGGAATCGTGGAAGGCAGGCTGATGCTCCACGCCAACGGCCTGGAAGGTCCTATCCAAACCTGGGCTGAGTATTTCGTAGAACTCCTCCAGGGGCTGAAATAAGGAATTGGCCCGAAATCCTAAGGTTACTTGCCGAAAGGGTTGACCTGGTGCTTCAGTAGGCTGGCGGCCGGTTTGCCGTCGAGCACATCCTGCAGAAAAGCCACCGGTAGACCCTCTTTAAACTTCCCTTCCGGGAGTCCCATGGCTTTGGCCTTTTCCCGTACCATCAACATGGTATCTTTAAAGGCGTTGGTGTCTTCCAGACTGATCGAGGGCATCTGTCGCGCGTTCTGCAACCCCTGGCCGATGCTGACCGGCGCCTCGGTTTTCATACCCATCTCTTTGAAACCCTGATTCAGCTCGCCCAGGGCCTGATTTCGAGCCGTTGCCATGTGTTGAGGGTCGTTCAGCGCCTCTTGTTTCTTGCGGCCCCCCACTTTGGACACAAGGGGGGCGTTAGGAAACAGTGCCTTGCGCAGGGGACCGCGGTTGTTCTTGGCCTCCTGGATCTTACCGTCGGCGATTCGACTGACCGTTTTATTCTTTTCACTGGTGATCGCACTGTCCATCTGACCGATGATGTTGCCCCGATCAGCAGGAGTGAGTACCCCGTCTTCGCCGGCCATCTTCTTGAGTGCGGAAAGCCCTGCGCTGGCTTTTTCCCGCTCCTTGTCATCGAATTCGAAGCTCTTACCGGCGTTACTGAGGTTCTTGAGCCCGTCCCACATATTACCCAAAAGACCCTGCGCCTTGGACTGGGCCGCCGCTTCGTCTGCGGGCTTGCTTTGTGCGGCCTCTTTGGAAACCGCGACCTTTTCGGCAGGACTGTTGGACGCTGGTCCTGCGGTAGCCTGCGTCTTTGGAGCGGTAGAGGCGCGCGACTGCTGCCGGACGCTTGGCACTGCCTGATTGGTATTTCGTGGTGTCGAGACGCGAGCACGGCGAAATGCGCCGCCCCCGCCACTGCGTAATCTCCGCATAGTTGCACACTCCTAATGAGATGGTTGAGTCATTTTATCTGTGATGACATCATGGCCGCTCGGTGAAGGGTCCGGAAGATCGAATTTGTAAATCGTGAAGGGTTTCCATTGCCCGATTGTTGCCATCCGTACACAAAAATTTAAAGAGAGCAAGCCCTAAAAGGTCTCCGGTCATACGACGAGAAGCCCGGCATCGGTCCAGGAGGTCCGATGCTATGTCAACTTTGGTGGTCGGTGCCCAGTACGGGGACGAGGGCAAGGGTAAAATCGTCGATTCGTTGCTGGAAGACGGCAGTTTCGATTGCGTGGTCCGCTACAACGGCGGCAATAACGCCGGTCATACCATCGTTTGGGACGGCGTCTCCTATCCGCTCCACCTGATCCCTTCAGGCATTCTCTATCCCCGGGTGAGCAACATCATTGGTGCGGGAGTAGTAGTGTGCCCCGAGGGACTGGTCGATGAGATTGAGACCCTCACCAAACGGGGGGTGAACTGCTCCAATCTCTACCTCTCCGACCGGGCCCACCTGGTGATGCCCTGGCACAAGGTCATCGACGGCCACAAAGCTCAGGAACTGGGTACCACCGCCAAGGGTATCGGCCCGTGCTATGAAGATCGCGCTTCCCGGCGGGGCCTGCGGGTGGGCGAACTGGTGACCCAGGACGGCCGGGTCGACGTGAAACATTTCAGCGATCGCTTTCGCTCGGTGGCCACCTTCAAGAATGACTTGCTCTCCAAGATTTACGCTCTGGAGCCCCTGGATGTGGAGCGAGAACTGGCCCGGGTTCTGGAGTTGGCAGAGAAGTTCGCGCACTTGGTTTGCGATACCGCGCAGTTGCTGCAGGACTACAGCCGCCAGGGCAAGTCCCTTCTTTTCGAGGGCGCCCAGGGTTGTCTTTTGGATATCGATTGGGGCAGCTACCCCTACGTGACCTCCTCTTCGGTCACCCTGGGTAGCTGCGTGTCCGGAAGCGGGACAGCATTCGTGCCCGAGCGCCGGATCGGGATCGTGAAGGCTTACTCCACCCGGGTAGGCGAAGGCCCCTATCTCGGGGAGTTGGGTGAGTACGACACCATCAAGACTCAGGATCTCCGAGGTCAAGTAACGATGACCGAAGAGGACAAAGAGAAGGCTCTGGCCGGTGATGAGCTGTTGATGGGGCGCTGGCTGCGCCTGGCCGGCCAGGAGTACGGCACCACCACGGGTAGGCCCCGCCGCACCGGCTGGCTGGACCTGGTCGCGGTCAAGCACTCAGTGCAGGTCTCGGGCCTCACTGAATTGGCGCTCACCAAGCTGGACGTGCTGGCCGGGATACCCAGGCTGAAGCTGGTGGTTGGCTATCGAGACGGTGATCAGGTGATCCGGTCTCTCCCTTCCCGCATCCACCATTTGGCCGCCTGCACACCCCAGTATGAAGAGTTTGAAGGCTTCGGCGAGATCGCCGGAATCAAGCAGTACTCGGAGCTTCCAGAGACGGCCAGGAGGTTCATCGATCGGATCGAGGAGTTTGTGGGCATCCCCGTGCGGATCGTCTCGGTGGGCCCTGGCCGGGCCGAACACATCCTAAAATCCCATGGCTGATCGACTCTCTTTACCAGACCCTCTGATCGCCCGCTACCTGAAGGGTCGCCTGGCCGAACAGGCGGTCTTGCTTTCCGACCGGGATCTGTACTGCCGCCATTGCGTGCGGGTGGAGTTGGCCCTGCTGCGAGCTCTGGCTCGCCGGGGGCTGCTGGATGCCGAAGCCGTGGAAAGAACCGCGGCTGAACTCCCTGGCAAAATAAAGCCCGAGGAGATCATCGAGGAAGAGGACCGAGTGCGCCACGATCTCAAAGCGGTGGTCAACGTGATGGCCCGCCACAGCCCTCCCGAGGTGGCCCCTTTCATCCACCTGGGAGCGACCTCTTACGACATTCTCTCCAACGCCCACCTGCTACGCCTGCGGGAGGGGGTGGAACTGCTGGTCCTGCCGAGACTGAAGAAGGTCCTTCAGGAGTTGGTTCGGTTGGCGGAGGAACACGCCGAGACCGCTTGCATCGGACGGACCCACGGGCAGTTCGCCGAGCCCACCACCTTCGGCTACGTGATGGCCACCTTCGCCGAGCGGCTGGGCACCGGAATGCAAGAACTCGAGCGGAGTCTCAAGCTTTTACGGGGCAAGTTTTCGGGAGCCGTGGGAGCCTACGTGGCCCTGGGTCTGCTGTTTGACGATCCCCGGGCCCTGGAGCAGGAGGTTCTGCAAGAACTCGGGCTTACCCCCAACCGCTGCTCCACCCAGATCACCCATCCGGAACCGGCTCTTGCGGTCTTGCACCACATCAGCGCGCTCTTCGGCGTCCTAGCCAATCTGGCCGACGACCTGCGGCATCTCCAACGCAGTGAGATCGCCGAAGTGGCCGAAGAGTTCGACAGCGCCCACCAGGTGGGCTCCTCGGCGATGCCTCACAAACGAAACCCCATCACCTGGGAAAACATCAAGAGCCTCTGGAAGACTTTTCTGCCCACCATCTTCACCTACTACATGGACCAGATCTCCGAACATCAGCGGGATCTCACCAACTCGGCCTCGGCGCGATTTCAACCCAGGCTCCTGCTGGGGCTGGCGGTGGCAGCCGACCGTACAGCTCAAGGCTTGAGCAAGCTTTTTGTCGATCGAGAGTTGATGGCCCGCAGGCTGGAGGCTCTGTCCGAGGTGGTCTCCGGTCCCGCCCAGGTGCTCCTCTCTTCAGTGGGGTATCCCGATGCCCACGAGAAAGTGAGAAAACTCACCCTGCAAGAGGGAGACCTGGTGAGCTTGCTGCAAAGCGATCCCGAAGTGGCCCCTTACTGGGCCAGACTGCAGCCCCGCCAGATCGAGGCCCTGGGCAGTCCCCTCAGGCTGGTCAGACCGGCGGCCGAGCAGACTCGGGCGGCCATAGAGCCCTGGCTTAACTACTTGCAAAAGGAGGTGGCGCGTGTTTGAGAGAGCGCTCATTTCGGTAGCCGACAAGACCGGTTTGAAGCAACTGCTCGAAGCGCTGGCTCAGGTCGCCCCCGGTTGCGAGTTTCTGTCCACCGACGGCACCGCGAGGGCCTTGAGAGAGTGCGGAGTTCGCCCCATAGACATCACCGAGTTTACGGGTTTCCCGGAGTGTTTCGGCGGACGGGTCAAGACTCTGCAGCCGGAGATCCACGGTGGCATCCTGTACCGTCGCGGACAAGACGAAGAGGAGGCCGACCGGATCGGTGTGGAGCCCATCGACCTGGTGGTGGTCAACCTCCATCCCTTTCCTCCGGCCTCCATTCAGAGTACCGACGAACTCATCGAGTTGATCGATATCGGGGGCCCTACCTTGCTACGGGCCGCTGCCAAGAACAGCGAAAGCGTGATGGTCTTGTGCGACCCCAACGATTATGAAGAGTTTGCTCTCCGGGCCACCTCCGGCCAGATCGATCAAGGCTATCGAAGACGCTTACGGGCTAAGGTTTTTTCGCTCACCGCAGCCTATGATACGGCGATCGCAAGCGCCCTGAGCGAGTAGCTAACCTCGGAGCCCCTGGCCCCGGGCCAGCCAGACTCCGAACCGCTCCGCCATTTCCGACTTGGTGATGACTCCATCCCCGTTTTTATCCAAAGAGGCGTTGCGATGGTAGGCTCCGCCGTCCCGGTCACGACCGTAGACCACAAACGAATCGGGTTGGCCCACCGCCCGAGGAGCGAAAACCGCGGCATACAGATCGTGGCCTGAGACCTCCCGACCCTTCATTCCTCGAGTGCCCAGCACCCCACTGAGATATTCCGCCACGATCTTGCTCTGCTCTTCAAAGGTCATCGCGGCCAGTCGAGCCGCCGACAACTGATCGTGGGAAGGTCTACGGCTGTTCATATCGCGGATCGCCACCTCCGTAAACTGAGCCAGCCCCACCGCGCCGTTGGGCCGTCCCTGGGCCCGAATCGCCGGGTCGAAGGTGCCGCCCGTCTCCAAAGCCATAAAAACGGCGATGTCGTCGGCCTGCACCCGAAAGCCCCGCCGACCCAGGTCGTAAGCGATATCGTTGATGGCCTGCTTCTGTTCCGGGCTGAGCTTTTGTCCGAAACAGAGGGGCCCCAGGTCAGGCTCTATCTCCGGTTCGAAGTTCAACGAATCCACTCGGACCCAGCCGTCCCGCCCGTCGGGGGTGCTGACCTTGATCCAACTTCCGGAATGCTCCACCGATCGAGTCTGGTTCGGCAACCTGCCTGAACGGGATGACTGCAAGCCCCGTTGGTGCCACTGGGGCTTCTCAGCCGGTATGGTCGGTTCTTCCGGAGCGGGCTCTGCCAAGCCGGGAGCGAGCAGAAAAAGGACAACCACAGAAAGCAACGTTTTACGCATTTCCCCATGTTCTCGCGAACAAAGGTTCGCCCTGGAGGAGAGGAAAAAGCCTTCGATAGCAAAGAAGACCAGGTTATGCCCCCTGAAATCACCATCCGTACGATCCTCAACGACCCTGAATCCCACCCGCTCGGGCACCGCCTGGTCGCCGAATACGTGGAGGCCACGGCGGCCGAGATGGAGGCCGATCCCGTAACCTTTCTGCCCCACATCGAAGGTTACGCTTCCTTTCCCGGGGCTTTCGCTCCCGATGGCGACTTTCTGGTGGCAGTGGTCAATGGTGTGGAGGCTGGCTGCGTGGGCATAAAGCCCATGAGTGCCTCGGGGGTGTGCGAGATGAAGACCCTCTGGGTGCGCGCGGCCAATCGTGGCCAGGGAGTGGCTCGGGCTCTGGTGGAGGCCTCCCTCCAGCGCGCCCGAGAGCTGGGCTTTTCGGTCATGGAGCTGGATGTTTTACGCAGTCGCTTAGGAGCGATCGAACTCTACCGTTCCTCCGGCTTTCAAGAAGGACCGCCCCACCACGAGTATTCCTTCGAAGCCATCGGCTTCCGAAAAACCCTAGCACATTAGTTGAAGCTTGACACCTCTCCAAGTTTACAAATCCCTTACAATCAAGGACCCTGTTTTCTTGCATACTGGGTAGGCAATGTGTATCCATCATCTCCACCAGCATTCAAGTTCTCTCCGATTTGAACCGCCGTCCCGAAAGGGTGCCGCCTCGGCCGGAGATAGCCGCATCCCGGGTATCGGAAACGGTGGATACGACGCCAAGCATTACGACGCCGATATCCAAGTTGAGCCCGGAGGAGCGCTGGACGCCACCTCCAAGATGAGGGCCCAGGCCACCCAGGACCTGGACCAACTCAACATCGACTTTGTGGGTTTTGACATCGAGTCGGTCAAGATCAATGGAAAAGAGGCCCGCTACAAGCGCGAAGACGGTGAGCTGATCGTAACTCCGGCCCGCCGCCTCTCCAAGGGCCAGGAGTTTGAACTCCAGGTCGACTACAACGGCCAACCCCAACCTTTGCATTCCAAGCACGCCCCCGTGCCCTTGGGCTGGAACACCTTCGAGGGTGGTAGCTTCGTGGTCTCCGAGCCGGACGGCACCCGGGCCTGGCTTCCGGTCAACGACCACCCCACCGACAAGGCCTCCTACAGCTTTCATATCAACGTGCCCCGCCCCCTGATAGCGGCGGCCAACGGGGTGCTCACGGCGGTAGACGAACAGGCCGACTCTCGAACCTTTCACTTTGAAGCCCGAGATCAGATGGCCAGTTATCTGAGCACCGTACACGTGGGCGAGTACCAGCGTTTCGAATCCCAAAGCTTGGACGGGAAGGTCCCCATCCAAAACTACTTCCCCACCGACCTGGTGGCGAAAGCCCAGCGCGATTTTGCCCGGGTCCCCGAAATGATGAGTTTTCTGACCGAGAAGCTCGGCCCTTATCCGTTCGAGAGCTACGGCAATATCGTGATGGACACCAATCTGGGAGGAGCCGCCGCCCTGGAAACCCAGACCTTGCCCCTCTACGACCGGGGAATGGTGACCGGAGAGCAACGAATGGATCGGGTCCTGGTGCACGAGATGGCTCACCACTGGTTCGGAAACAGCGTGTCTCCCGGCGACTGGAAGGACATCTGGCTAAACGAAGGCCTGGCCAGCTACTGCGAGATGCTCTGGACGGAACACGACCAGGGAGTGGAGGCGCGGGATCGAGCCCTGGCCCGGGCCGAGCAGATCGTGAAGCGCTACGGTTCCAGTGACCCCATCGCCGAACCGGCCGCCGATCGCCTCTTCGACGCCAAGGTCTACCAGGGCGGGGCCCTGGCCATTCACGCCTTGAGAAAAGAAGTGGGAGATGAAACCTTCTTCGAGATCCTGAAGCAGTACGGGACCCAACACCGGGATAGTACCGCCACCACCGACGACCTGGTCGCCATCTCTTCGGCCGTTTCCGGAAAAGATCTTTTCCCGTTTTTTCAGCGCTGGGTCTACAGTTCGGACCTTCCACCTGTTCCGCTAGACACTCCTATGGCCTAGAAGCAGATGGTCTAAGGCAGTGTGCGCCGAATGGTTCGCCATGAACCTTGAGGAGCACCTCAACCGTTTCACTTCGGAGGGGACTTACGACAGCCAGGGGAGCTTCACGCTCGACCGCAAGAAGGCGCTGGAAAAGCTCGGTAATTTCTCTTTGGAGAGTTGGACCGATGTCCTTTTTCTACTCGGCGCGTGGCTCCAGGCCGACGGCGACGACCCCGTGAGCTTCGAGTTGACGAGGCAGCGGTTGACCATCCGGCGCACCTCCACCCACCTTACTCCCGAGTACCTCAAGCATCTCGAAGACTATCTCCTGGTCAGCCGCGCCGACCATGGAATCTCGCAACTGGCTCTGGCTCGGCATGGGTGGCCCCCCGAGGGGACCTTTGCCGTCGGCTGTGAGGGAATCAAGCGAAAATGGGAAAGTGGAAAAGAACGCCTGGAGGACTGGGGAGCGCAGCAGGGCGTGGAGATCGAGTTGACCCACCCCTCCATGAAAGATCCCGGGGAAGTGGCCGAGTTCCTGGCCAGTCACTTAGCCTGGACCTCTTTCCCCTGGATCTTCAACGGCCTGTCCTTGCACTCTCCGCCCCCTTCGACCAGGTCGCTCATGACCCTCAACGATCCCAGTCTGCCCCAGCATGCTACGCCGGGCGTCGCCCTCCACCGCCCGGATTTCGACTTTCAACTCTACTGCCACTGGCACATCGAGGATCGGTCCGTGGTGGTTGTGGAGGGAGTCGCCTACCTGCTGGAAGAGCCGCCCCTGGCGGGCTTGAGGACCGTCGTCTTTTGCAACCGAACGCCCCTCAATATCACTCGAACCGAGGCTGCCGTCTCCCCGGCTCGCAGGGAGCGCTGGAGAGAAGGGGTCCTGGAATTGGTCAAGGCCTTCCTGGAAAAACCGCACTTCTGGAACAATCAGCAGTTTCTGAAGCAATTCGGTCGAGTCTTGGGTCGAGCCATCTGGGGAAGCTTGGAACACCCGGCGTGTCTTGCCGCGGCCCAGCACCTGGTCGAAGCCAACCCCAAAGCCGCCTACACTCCCATGCTTCTGGCTCGGGCCGCCATGCGGCGAGGAGACCATCTGGCCGCCCTTTACCACCTTCGCCCTCTTATCTCTAAGAGACTGACTCCAGAAGAGCAAAGCTATGCCGAGGATGTGGATGCTGAATTTGCTTCGAGCTACCCTCGTCTCGTCCTGAACCAGGAAGAGTTTAGGGAGTTGCAAGGCGAGTACAGTCTTTGCGTGGAGCTTGGAGCGGCCTTCCCCAGAGCGATCCAGGCGTTCTGCCTGAACCTGGCAGCAGCCGCCGAAGCGCTCGGCCTCTGGCCTCAAGCTGAGAACCTCTACCTCTGCTCCTATTTTCTACCCCGGGGCCTGAAACCAGAGAGGCTCAGTACTTTCCTACAGGTTCACTCCTACCTGGACACGGTGCGCCATCTCACTCCTGATTGGGTCACTCACATGGACTTTAAGGAAAACTACCTTCAAGGAATTTGGTCCGTCATCGACCTGGCCCAGCGCTGCCAGTCTTCTCAGACAACCGCCCTGGTGAAGATCGTCGAGAAGCTCAGGTGGGGTTCTAAACCGAAGCTGCTCCCAGAGCTCAACCGGAGGCGCCTGGAGGGATGGCGGCTGGAACGAAGAGCCTCCCAGGCCGAATGGTTTAAATGGCATTTGGTAGCAAAATTGCAGCGCTTCCCACCGCGATACCCTCCTCTTTCTCACGATGAGAGCTATCAGATCCCCAATTTCTTCATCGGCGACGGGTTCCAGGCCCGCCTCGCGCTCCTACGTTGCCGGACGGTGTATCTGGAATACGCGGCTTTATCTTATCGGTTGGCCGAAGCTCATCAGCAGTTTGACCAGCTGGTGAGGTTCGAAGCCATCCTGAAGAAGACTCAAGAATGGTACCAGAGCTATGAAGAAGTTGACCACCCGCAAGAGATAGCCGAACTGGCTCGGGTGGCCCAAGAACTGGGACGAACCGAAGAAGCCGCGGAGATGCTGAAGAGAGCCGTCTGCAAGTATCCCGTCGGAGATTTCGAGCGGCTTCCCCTGCTGGTCGACATGGCGATCCTGGAACCTCACCGGGCCGAATCAGTCCTGCGAGGCCTCTACCAGGTGCTCAAAATCCATAGGAGCCCCGTCGGCTCCCTGGAACGAATGACCTTGGAATGCTTGTGGCCATTTCCCTTAGCTCTCCCGGAACGCCTCAAGCGATTGGCCTGGGAACTCTCCCCCCCCCAGGCTCTGGAGGTTTACCGACTGGCCAGCGTGCTCTACCGCAAAGCCCTGGGTTCCCCTCGAAACGAGCTGACTGACCAAGACTGGGTGGCGGGCGCTATTTCTCTTCTGAGCCGACTCTGATCAGGTCTTGACCTGGTAGTTGAAGCGTTCTGCCGATCTGGCCACCAGATGACGGGCCACGCTCTGGGTGCCGGTGTGGCTCATGTAGCTGGTGGAGGCATCGAGAAAGGCAGCCAGATAGTCTAGCTTGCTATCAGAAAAATCCGTGATGCCCCGGAGTTTGTCGGCCACTTTTTCCCTGGTCAGACCGGTCCGAGTCATGAAGGAGTCTACCGGAGAAGTCGCGTTTTTTACCAGTTGAGTGATGAACCCGGTCTTGGCTATCAGGTCGCCGCCGGGAATGAAGCCGGAAAGCTTCTTGAAGAGGGCGTTGTCAGCCAATCCCAGGCCGGAGCCGCCCCCCTCTAGCTTGTCACTGACCTTAGTTAAGAAGTCGGGACCCAGTGGGATGAGCCCGTCCAGGCCGATGATGCACGCCATGCGCAGGGCCGCTTCGTTGCTGTAAGCTTCTCCGTTGAGCGAGCGCACCCAGTCGCCCACCGATTCGGTGCTCAGACCGTGCAGCGAAAGATGAGCAAGGACTTCGGCGGTCAATTTTAAGCAGAAATCGATGGTTTGGGTGGTATCGGCTTTGGGTGTGACCTTGGACAAAAAGGAAAGAATGCCGACTTTTTCACCGACCTTGTTGGCCAGCGCGGCGGCAGCGATCGCTTTGTCGGCGGTGTCGGTCAGGTGGTAAATCCCGACTGCTCGGCGTGCTCCAGAATCCTCGGCGTAGAGTTGATCCACGTGGTTCGAAATGGCCTGCAGGCGGCCGGCCCTCACGTCGCCGGTCACCATCTGCACCATATCATCGAGGGAGGTGGAATTCACGTAGTCGCCGGGGATCACAAAATCTAGGGCGGAAAGGGTGAGGGTCGTAAGACTTTTCCTGCTTAGCTGGGAGAGCTCATCGCTCAAACTTGGGGAACTCATACTGTAGCTTTCCTCCGAATCACGAACCTTAAACTAAGGCCCTGAGGAGTAAAACCGGCTGAGCCTTTCCATGACCCGTTGCAACTGCCGGACCTGCGAACCGGTACCCATGTAACCCAACCGATCGTACTCCCGCTCGAAACGGTCCCAGGCAGGCAGGCTTTCCGAGACTTCGTCGAGATGGCCGGAGAGCTGTCTCTCCAGCTCCCAGCCGGCCCGAACAAACCGGTTCAGCTGCAAAGGGTCGAGGTTATGCATACCTCGTTGCTCAAAGCCCCATCGAGGAAAGCGGACGCTCCCCAGCGTTTCGGCCAGCCGCCGGGCGTCCCGCACGTCGATCAGGAGATCCTCCAGGTTGGTGTACTCCCCGCCCGGCTCATCCTGACTCAGACCCACCTCGCTCAAACTCCCGACCACCAGGTTCGCCCGGCTTCCGAAGCGCAAACGCAGACCGGTCAACCGTTGATCCACCTGTTCCAGGGTGGCCAGCATATCCTCGACCCCCGAAAGCTCCTCGGTCGGCAGTAAAACACTCGAGGTCTTGACCCGACGAGCGGCCACCGAGAGGCCGCGCTGCAGTTCCTCCACCTTTCGGGCGTCGTTCAGGGCCAGCGCCTCGGCCAGACGTTGAGTTTGCGCCAGCAGACGTTCCAGGTCGTCGACGGCGGTCTGCACCCCCCAACTTTCACCCGAAGTCCTGGCCAGCATCTGCTGGACCTGATGCTCCACCGATGTTAGTGCCGAGCCCAGAGTTTGGGCGTGGACCATTGAGAGAGTCAGTCCCCAGAGCAGAAAGAGTAGGCTGAGTCTTTTCATAGGCTTATTATACCCCAATCCGCCGAGGATGTTGCAGGGTGCCGGTAGGTGCTTTCAAGCACACTCGGAAATCCTTCCCTCAGGAGGCAAAATGAACAGAAAACTTCTTCAATTTCTAATGATCGCAGCCGTACTGGTAGGGGTGTGCGGTTTGACTCGAGAGCCGGCAGAAGCGCAGATTCTCAAAGTGAACAGCAAGTATCGCATCGTCACCGTCGATCGCCCCGGACAGCGGATCGGGGTAGCCCTACCGAAGGCCGACCCCCGGGTACGACAATCCTGGGTATATATCAGGCCTGATACTGCATCTTCCATGCAAAAGCACTACGGCAACGGCTACTACAAAAACCACCAGCTCTCGTTCAACGAAATCTTCTCCACGGCAGAACAACGCGTGGGGCAGTTCATGTCGGTGAAGGGTGGCCGGGATTTCGACGGTTCGATCAACGCCAAAAAGGTCTGGTTCTAGTTTTCACCTTCCAGAGCAACCATGCCTGGCAAGGCCCCGCTTCGCCATCGGGTGGTGCACCGCTACTCTTTCCAAAGAAGGTTAAGATTGACGTGCTTCTTGTGAAGCTCTCGGGCAACGTACTCCCAATCCGGCTCCGGTCTCACTTCATCGTCATCGACGACGAGCGGCACCAGAGAGATACGGCCCCTTCGACTTTACATAACCAACGAGGAGACACTGAAGTCTGAAGCGCAAGGAAAAAAAAAGAAGGCCTACCCAAGCGGGATGGCAGACCGAACGACCTAGGGGTCTAGATAAAGGTCCCCAAACCCAAAGCGTAAGCGATTAATCCCAGCGCGAACAAAAAGCCTAGCACAGCTAATGAAATCTCGACTGCGCGCCAGAAACTACCTTCTAGCTTATTTTTCATGCTTGCTACCCATCGCTGTGCTGGAGATATTCTTGGAGTGTTTAACCAAAAATAGATCCGATCTGAGCCGGTGTAAAGGTAGATTGTTTTTTCGTCAACGGTGACAGTCGTGTAATTGGTGGGCGCTACCAAGGTGAAACTACCCACCCAAGGGTGCTCGTAGGAGGAAAATCCAAATGTAAAGTCCTTAAAGCGCTCCCGATCTCGCGGATTCTGTTTAAATCTCTCATCCAAAGCCAGCTCAATATTATTTGCCGCAATAGCGCATCTCTGGTCTACATAGGTCGGATAAATGTCCTGATAAAAATCGAGTATTTCTAGAACTTCTTTTCTCCTATTTTCCGGAAAGAAGTTAACGGCGTCTTTTATTTCTGCTTCTGTAGGTGGTTGAGCGACGACCAACTGAGTTTCGAAGATTTTCGGAACTCCAAGAAGGACTGCCGTGTAGAGCCCCCTCGAGCGATCTTGCTACTCGCCTGCCCAGCTTGGATCAAGGGGTTTAGGGCGCAATGGAACGCAAAACCGTGTTAAGGGAGCTGTTTTGCCCTCTGCAGAAGACGTGAGACCGTGGACGGATGGACGTTGAATAACCTGGCAGCTTCGGCACCGGTTTTCT
>JBAYRN010000007.1:0-86575 GCA_041676625.1 Vulcanimicrobiota bacterium | reverse complement strand
TCCACGATCTCTCCGATCGCTTTGGCCAGTACGGCTTCGGCTAGGTGATCGGCCTGAGTTTGGTTGCTGGTCTTGAAAGACAGGGTCAGGTGGTTGAAAGCTATCGCTACCACGGTGAAACCCAGGGTCAGCATCATGGCGACCACCATGATGACGGTGGGGAGGCTGGCCCCCCGGGGAGATTTTCCTTGAGCGCGTGCGTGCATGGTGGGCCCCTCCTATTAAAAGCCTTGTAGAACCGAGAGCATGGGCAGCATCGAGGCCACCACCAGAATGCCCACGACGCCGCCGATGAAGACCATCACACAGGGTTCGATCAAGGCTACCACCAGCTCCAACTGGTGCTCGACCTCGGCCTCGGCCAAATCGGCCGCTCGCGATGTCATATCGGCCATCATGCCGGTCTCTTCGCCGGCCTTGAGAAACTCGTGAAAGAACTTGCGCAGATGAGGAATCCGAGTAACGGCGGTGGTGAAGTCCTCACCGTTTTCTAACCGATACAGCGCCTCCACCCCGGCCTCTTTGTAGTCGCGCGTACCCACCTCTTCCCCGGACAGACGCAGGGCCAGCGCCGGAGGGACCCCCGCTTCTAACATCGTGGAGAAAGCCCGAGCGAAGCGAGCCGTGATCAAAGCCTTGGCGAACTTGCGGGTGAGGGGAAACTTGACCGCGTTGGTCAGAAGCCACTGCTTAAACGACTCGGATTGAACGATCCGTCGATAGTTGTAAAGCAAGGCTCCCACCCCGGCCGCAAACAAGACCTGAAAAACGGGATGGCGAACGACCTGAAAGACGCTCTCTACCATCACCGTGAGAGCCGGCATCTCTCCTCCGGTTACCTGAATGGCGTCGAAGAGTCCGTCCATAAGGTAAGGCGGGATGAAGAGCAGAAACACCACCGCGATGGCCATGGTCCAGGCCGGGTAAGTCAGCGCCGACTTGATCTTGAGGTTCAAAACCCCCGCTCGTTCTTCGGCCAGAGCCAGTTGCTCCAGGGAATCGTCCATGTTTCCGGACATCTCCCCTACCCTGATCATGCGCACATGATAGGCTGAGAAGACCTCCGGCACTCGACTGAATACCGCGGTGAGGGAGTGTCCGTGCACAAGATCTTTGGCCATGCTCTGGAGCAGGACTCTAAAAGCCTGATTATCCGACTGTTGGCTGAGGATGTCCAGAGAGCGCTCGAGTTGGATACCGGCTCGAAACAAAACCGCAAAGGAACGAAAGAACTGGGCGCGCTCCTGAATCGTAGGGGGCGACAGTCCCGGTGGCATGCTAGCTTTCGGACTGAGTTTTTGGGGAATTACAAAGGCGAGGTCAGTCAAGGCAGGCCGTACAGTGGCGCTGGCTGGCATCGCTTGTCCTTCCGTGTCAGCTAAATCATCGCTCGGTCCAGACTCTTTTGGCCCGGTACCATTCTTGATGGTCGGCTGTACACCGCTTCCTGTATCAGAGTCTAGCAGATTAATTTGAAGAACTCCAGAATCTCTAAAACTCTCCCCGTTCCATAATCCGAGGTAGGAAGCATTTCCCCTCTTTCGAAGCCCGTGGCATGTCCAGAAATCCAGAGGTTGTGGTCTTTGACTACGGTTCTCAGTTTAACCTACTCATCACCAGAAGGCTTCGTGAGCAGGGCGTTTTTTCCGAACTCGTCCCGCCTCCTTCGCATTTTTCCCAGTCCGATTACCCGGAAACCAGGGCGGTGATCTTGTCCGGAGGCCCCCAGAGCGTCTACGACGAGGCCAGCCCGAAACTACCCGAGGGGCTCCTGGAGTCAGGGATCCCGGTGCTGGGGATCTGCTACGGAATGCAACTGCTCTGCCAATCGCTGGGCGGCGAGGTCACCCGCTCTCCAGTGAGAGAATACGGACCGGCCACCCTCACCAGGGTCAACGGCCACCCCTTAACCGCCGGGCTAGAGACCGGCCAGGTCTTGTGGATGAGCCATGGGGACAAGGTCAGCAAGCTGCCGACTGGTTCCAAGGCCCTGGCTGCCACCAACGACTGCGACGCTATCTTCTGCCACGACGAGAAGCCGCTCTACGGACTGCAGTTTCATCCCGAAGTCTCGCACACCGAGGGCGGTGAACGACTACTCCGGAACTTCCTGGAACTGGCGGGTTGCCGGTTCGATTGGACGGCCGCTCACTTCATCGACGAGGCCCTGCGAGATATCCGCGAGAAAGTAGGAAAGGCGAAGGTCTGCTGTGCGCTGTCCGGAGGGGTCGATAGCACCGTAGCCGCTACTCTGGTCCATAGAGCGATAGGCGATCAACTGACCTGCCTCTTTGTGGACAACGGGCTGCTTCGATACCAGGAATCCGAACGGGTTTTGCAGCTCATGAAGGAGGCCAAAGTCCAGGTCCAGCGAGTAGACGCTGAAGCGATCTTTCTGGAGAATCTGGAGTCTGTTTCGGACCCCGAGAAAAAACGCAAGGTCATCGGCCACACCTTTATCGAGGTGTTCGAGCAAGCACTGGCCGGCCAGGATGTGACCTTTCTGGTTCAGGGCACGCTCTATCCCGATGTGGTGGAGTCCGGGGCCGGCCAAGCCGCCACCATCAAGACCCACCACAACGTGGGCGGGTTACCGGAGGACATGAAGCTCAAGCTCTTAGAACCGCTCCGGGAGCTCTTCAAGGACGAAGTGCGCAAGGTGGGTCGAGAGCTCGGACTACCCGAATCCGTGGTTTCCCGCCAACCTTTTCCCGGCCCGGGAATGGCCGTGCGGGTGCTCGGTCAGGTCGACAAAACCAGACTCGACATGGCCCGAGCAGCCGATCACATCGCCACCAGCGAGATCGAAAAGGCCTATCCAGTCGAGCAGAGACCCTGGCAGTACTACGCCGCCTTGCTACCGGTTCGCTCGGTGGGGGTGATGGGCGACGGACGCCAATACGGAGAAACCGTGGCCGTGCGGGCGGTGCGCTCGCACGACGCCATGACCGCCGACGTGTTCCCCCTGGACTGGGCCTTGTTGGAGCGGATCGCGGTTCGCATCGTCAACGAAGTGGAAGGAGTCAATCGCGTGGTCTACGATATCACTCCAAAACCACCGGCCACTATAGAATGGGAGTAAGCATGTCACCTGAAGAGCAACTCAAGCAGCTAAAACGAGGCGCCGCCGAGATCATCTCCGAGGAGGATCTGTTGGAGCGACTCAAACTCGGGCGGCCACTCCGGGTCAAGTTGGGGCTTGACCCCACCGCACCCCATATCCACCTGGGGTTTGCCGTGGTTCTTCGAAAGCTTCGACAGTTTCAAGATCTGGGTCATCAGATCGTCCTTCTGATCGGTGACTTCACAGCGCGGGTAGGCGATCCCACCGGGCGTTCAGAGACCCGCAAAGTCCTGACCCCGGAAGAGATCGCCTCCAACGCCGAGACCTACCGTGAGCAGTTCGCCAGGATCCTCGATCCCCGGAAGACCGAGGTCCGATTCAACTCCGAGTGGCTGATGAAGATGAATTTCGCCGATGTGGTTGGACTCACCAGCCTCACCACGGTGGCCCGGATCCTGGAACGAGACGACTTCGAGAAGCGCCACAAAGAGGGAGTGCCCATTGGACTCCACGAGTTTCTCTATCCCCTCATGCAGGGCTACGATTCGGTGGCTCTGGAAGCGGACGTGGAGATGGGAGGGACCGATCAGAAGTTCAACAACCTGATGGGCCGTAGCCTTCAAAAAGATTTCAACCAACCCCCCCAAATCGTCTTTCTGATGCCAATCCTGGAAGGCACCGACGGGGTGCAGAAGATGTCCAAGAGTCTGGGTAACTACATCGGCATCACTGAGTCTCCCACCGAAATGTTCGGTAAGGTCATGTCCATTCCAGATGAGGTCATGCGACGGTACTTCGAACTCTGCACCGATGTGGACCTGGAAGAGGTGGATCGCCGCCTAGCCTCCGACCACCCTAGAGACAACAAACGCTGGCTCGGTCGGGAGATCGTGACCATCTATCACGGTGAAGCGGCAGCCGCTACGGCCGACGAAGAGTTTGTTCGAGTTTTTTCCAAAGGCGGGTTGCCCGACGAAGTGGTCCCCGTGGTGATCTCCGGCGACATGCTGGAAAACGGAGGAATCGCTCTGGTCAAGCTACTGACCCTGGCCAATCTGGCAAGCTCGAACAAGGATGCCAAAAGAAAAGTAGCTCAGGGAGCGGTCAGTCTGGATGGAGAGAAGCTCACCGATCCCGGCCTCATCAACGTGGCCGGGGGCGAGATCCTGAAGGTAGGTCGCCATCACGTCTGCTTGCAGTTGAACTGAATCGAGGACTCCCGGTACCCCTGAAGAATACAATCAAGTGTGCGAAGTCTCTCCTCGATACTGGAAAGAAGTGGCGAATTCTTTATGAAGAGTTCGCCCATTCATCGGGCAGCGGAGCGGATCTTTAAGGCTTTGGAGGAATGCGGGGTTCCCTTTGTCATCGCGGGAGCTTTGGCGGCCAATGCACACGGTCACGTTAGAACGACGGAAGATGTGGATATTCTGGTCACTCCCGAGGGGCTTTCTCGATTCAAAGAACGATGGCTGGGCTTCGGATGGCTAGAGGTTTTTCCCGGCTCCAAAAGTGTAAGGGATACGGAGCACAACATCAGAATCGACGTGCTTCTCGCAGGTGACTACCCTGGAGACGGAAAGGCCAAGCCAGTTTGCTTCCCGGACCCGAAAGACGCAGGTGAGCCCGATGAATCTGGAATTCCGATTCTGAAACTGGAGCACCTGATCGAACTGAAACTGGCCAGCGGCATGACGGCTGCCCACAGATTGCGAGATCTAGACGACGTGATGCATTTGATTCGTGCCAACAACTTACCAAAAGAGTATGCCGAAACACTCAATCCCTATGTACGCCGAGCCTATCTGGATCGGTGGAATGCAGCCCAGTACGAGGAAGACTATTAGAGCCAGTCCGAAACCGGCCCGACCCAGACTGTGCGACCGGACTCGAGCCAGATAACCTGATGCCCCAAACCTGAGACTAGCTCCCTAAAGTGAGTGGTCAACACGACTCTACCATCTGCCTTCAGGTACTCCAAAAGGCAGTAACGCAACTTCTCTCTCAGAACCCCATCGAGTCCTTGAAAGGGGTGATCCAGATACAGCACCACCGGGTTTTGCAGCAACAAGCAACAGGCCCCGAAGAACCGGAGCTGGCCGTGCGAGAGTTGCCAGGGGGCTTTTTCCAACCAACTCGCGGGAATTGAGTTGAGAACCGCCTCCTCGAGTGCCCTGGACACCTCGGTGTGGGCAGACCGACTAGCCTTTATCTCTTCGGCACACCGGCTGCGCCAGAATGAGGGAGCTACGTTCTGGCGCAGCAAGCAACTCTTCTGCCGATCTCCTGAACAAGTCCACCCTGGCCAGGATTCAAGACCCATCAGACTGTTCAAGGCCCGACTGGTCCCCGAGCCACTGGGCCCACCTAGAACCAGAGAGGTCCGGCGCGGCAGTTGCAGCAGGCGATCGTCTCCGGGCCGAACCTCTACTCCACCCTCCCCTTCCGGAAAGCATGGCAACCGGCTAACCAGGAATTGACCGACCTCCTCGACTCGAAATCCGGCCCGTTCAAAATGGCTGGTTCGAAATTCATCCGACCCACCCTCGAAGGCGACCACGCCTCTCTCCAGAAAGACGACCCTGTTTGCCATCTCCAGAAGTTCGGCTTGATGGGTCACCAACAGCACCGTACAGCCACACTCCACAAGTGAAATCAGGGCTCGCGAAAACCTCTCTTGCGCGTGACTGTCCAGATACGCCAGGGACTCGTCCAGGATCAAGAAACGAGCCCCGCCTCGCACCAGGCTGGCTACCAGAAGATGCTGCTGAAGCGCGGAAGAGATTTCATGAGGATCCGCCGTCAGATAGGGCAAGAGCGGTTCTTCCAGGAGCTGCAAGGTAACTCTCAGTGCTTCATCCGGCAGAGAGTCCGAACCTCGCACCCCGATCAAGAGCTCCTCCTCCACCGTGGAACCCACCAGTTGATTCTCAAAAGCGTGGGCTACGTAGCCGATCCTGGTCTCACCTCGCTGGAGGGAGCCCTCGCTCGGCTCCTGAGTTTCAGCCAACAATTCACACAGCGTGGACTTCCCACTACCCGAAGCGCCGCACAAGACCACCATCTCCCCGGCTCGAAAGACCAGGTCCATGGGTCCAAAACTCCGACGTTTCAATTGTAGGCCCCTGGCCTCCACCGCCACGCTCTTCATCTAAAACTCTCCGGAAAAGGAAAAACCCTCCACTTGGAGGGCTTCACCTTGCTAGACTTGCAAGTCAGTCTAGTCCTGGTATCCAATCAGTTCGATCAGAGCGCGCGGAGCACCATCACCTTTTCGAGGCGGATAGATCTTCAGCACCCGAGTGTAGCCGCTGGCCCGCTCGAACTCGCCACCTTTGCAATACTGGGGAGCGATTCGATCAAACAGTTCCTGGGCTACGTCCCGGTGAGGGCGACGATCCTTCATTCCCCGTTTGCGGCGATCTTGCTGAGAAGTCTGACTGGCGAAGTGCCGGAAGACCTTGCGCTTGTGGTTCAATTTTGCCACATCGTCAGCGGCTTCGTGAGCCTTCTTGGCATCGGTGATCACTTTGTCCACGAACGAAGAGAGTTCTTTTGCTCGGGTCTCAGTGGTGATGATCCGTCCATGCTGCAACAAGGAACGGGTCATGTTACGCAACATGGAGATACGGTGACCGGTGGGACGACCGAGGGTTCTACTTTTTACACGATGTCTCACTTGAGACTCCTCCTATATTAGCCGGGCGTGCTAGGCTGCAGCGAGAGGTTTCGCTCGGCTAGCTTCTCGGCGATCTCGTCAAGGGACTTCTGCCCGAAATTCTTGAGCTTCATAACATCCTCTTCGGAGTAAGTCAAGAGTTCGCCGACAGTGCGGATTCCGGCGCGCTTCAAGCAATTGAGCGAGCGAACGGAAAGTTGCAGGTCCTCGATGGGGGTATCCAGCAGTTCGGATTCGGGGCCGGAGGGCTCTTCCTCTTCTCTGGTGGGCGGCTCGATTTGACTGAACAGGCTGAGCTTTCTTTGCAGAATAGCTGCCGCCTTGGAGATGGCCTCGTACGGCTTAATCGAGCCGTCGGTGTACACTTCCAGAGTCAGCTTGTCGAAATCGGTTCGCTGTCCCACCCGAGTGTCTTCCACGATGTAGTTGACCTTCGTGATGGGGCTGAAGATGCTGTCTACGGGGATCACACCGATGACTTGCTCCTGATCCTCCTGGCGTTCCGCCGGTACAAACCCGGTACCGTTGGATACGTAGAGGTCCATTCCCAACCGGCCGCCCTTACTCAGCGTGGCCAGTTGGAGTTCGGGATTCAAAATCTCCGCTTCAGGATCCATCACGATGTCGGCTGGAGTTACTACCCCGGGGCCGGCTGCCTCCAGGCGCAAAACTTTCTTGCTCCCGGTGGTCAATCGCAGGTTCATCTTCTTAATATTTAGCGTGATCTCGGTGATATCTTCACGCACTCCCGGAAGAGTGGCGAATTCATGGAGCACACCGTCGATCCTTACGTGGGTAACGGCAGCCCCGGTGAGAGCCGACAGCAGCACACGGCGAAGCGAGTTGCCCAGCGTGATACCGAAGCCCCTCTCCAGGGGTTCGATCACAAACTTGTTGTCGGATATTGCTTTAAGCGTCGGCTCGATTTTTTCTTCCGGCCGAGACGTCGGTTGCATCAGTGCGTCTAGCATCTTTAACTTTCTCCTCGAATTATTGGCGGGTTCTTACTGAAAGCAAAAACCGAAGGTATGAGCGCAGCTCTTATACTCGTCGCTTCTTGGGAGGACGGCAGCCGTTATGAGGCATGGGAGTCACGTCTCTGATCACGGTGATCTGCATACCCACCGACTGAAGCGAACGAATCGCCGCCTCACGTCCCGCGCCAGGCCCCTTGACATGGACCTCCAGGACCCGCACTCCGTGTTCAGAGGCCGTCCGGGCTGCCACCTCGGCAGCTACACCGGCCGCGAAAGGGGTACTCTTACGAGAGCCCTTAAAGCCTTGTCCTCCGGCCGAAGCCCAGGAGATTGCGTTCCCTTGCATATCGGAAATCGTAACGATGGTGTTGTTGAAGCTCGACTGGATGTGAGCCACACCTTTGGGGACGTTCTTCGTGACTTTACGTCTGCCCCTGGATTGTTTTGCCTTAGCCATCTCTTCTGAGCTCCTCTATTTCTTCTTACGCCCGACGGTACGCTTGGGACCCTTGCGAGTTCTCGCGTTGGTCTTGGTTCGTTGACCACGTACTGGGAGGCCCCGACGGTGCCTCACTCCACGATAACAATTGATCTCGATAAGGCGCTTGATATTCTGCGTGATGTCACGCCTCAAGTCACCCTCTACCCTCACCTTCGTATCGATATACTCACGAATACGATTCACCTCATCTTCGGTGAGATTTCGTACGCGCGTGGCTACGTCGATGCCGGTAGCATCTAAAATCTGCTGGCTGGTTGCCCGTCCGATTCCGAAGATGTAGGTGAGCCCAATCAGAACGCGCTTATCGCGCGGCAGGTCTACGCCTGAAATCCTGGCCATTGTTCTCTCCTAACCTTGTATCTGCTTGTGCTTGGGATTGGCACAGATGACTCGCACTTTGCCCTTGCGCACAATAATTTGGCACTTCTCGCACCTTTTTTTAACTGACGGCCTGACTTGCATCCGTCTCCTCCAATTACCGAGACAAACTCGGTTTCTGTTCAATTATTCTTCCACTTGCCGGGTCGCAAGGTTGCTCGATCTACGCCCGAAAGAGCGACCGTGGCAACACTTCTATCACAATTAGCAAGTCTTGTCGACGTTTTTCTTGAGACGACTCTCTTTTCCAAGCCGCCTCAAGCATTTATCCCGAATTCACGGGGCTTCCTCTGGCTAGCCAGCAAAAGACACCCGGCGATTATACGGATTTGATCCCCGGTCGTCAAGGACTTTTCCATCTAACGCGGGGAACTCGACCGGTGCTCCACGATGCGTCCCCGCTTGGGGTCGTACTCGCTGACCTCAACCACCACGTTGTCGCCTTCCAAAACTCGTCCCACCGTGTTCCTAACGGGTAACGCAACGTGGCAGAGCACTTCTCGCCCATCTTCGATGATCACCTTGAAGAGAGAACGGGGTAAAACTTCTTTGATCCTGGCATCCAACTGACGGCGCCCTCGACGATCCTTGCTCATTCATCGTCCAGCGGTCAGAATCTGGGGTCCATCCCTGGTTACAGCTACCGTATGTTCAAAGTGGGCCGAGCGCGAAAGGTCCAATGTCTCAATGGTCCAGCGGTCCCTCTTTAGTCGAACCTCACAGCCTCCCACGTTGACCATCGGCTCGATTGCAATGACCAGCCCTTCCTTGAGCTTGGGACCCCGCTGAGCGGTCACGTAGTTAGGGATCTGGGGGTCTTCGTGCATCTCGCGACCCACCCCGTGCCCGACCAGCTCCCGGACCACGGAAAATCCGTGTTTTTCCACCCACTCCTGAACGACTTGAGATATGTCGCGCACATAATTCCCCACTCGTGCCTGGTCGATGGCCTTGTACAAAGACTCTTCCGTGACCCGCAACAAAGTGGCTGTCTCCTCATCGATCTCACCGATAGGGATGGTGGTGGCGCTATCGGCCACAAAACCTTCCCAGACCACCCCGCAGTCAACCGACACAATGTCGCCTTCCTTCAAGCGACGATTTCCGGGGATCCCGTGAACGACTTCCTCATTCACTGAGATACAAAGGGTTCCAGGAAACCCTTGATAGCCTTTAAAAGCGGGTCGGCCGCCTCGCTCCAGGATGTACTCCTCGGCCAACTGGTCCAGCTCCTTGGTCCGCACATTCGGAGCACAGGCTTCCCGCACCAGCTTCAGAGCGCCGGCCAGGATGTCGCCACCCGTGCGAATCAGCTCGATCTCTTTCGGGGTCTTCAGTTGAATCATAAGTCTCCCTCAAGGGCGCGCTCGATATCGATCTGGATTCGCAGGATCTCTCGACTCGCATCGATCTCTTTCAAGACCCCTTTCTCTCGATAAAAAACGATCACCGACTTGGTCTGGTCGTGGTAGATACGAAGGCGGTTGCGAATAGCCTCTTCGTTGTCGTCAGGCCGCTGCACCAGCGTAGCACGGCAACGGTTCTCGTCACAGCGATCGGCTGTCTGAGGCGGGTGATTAAGAAGGTGATAAACCCTACCGCACTCTGGGCAGACCCGCCGGTTGCACAAACGGGCCACGATGGTTTCGTCGTCGAGAATCAGCAGGACCGCAGCCTTCACGTTCTCCTGACGCGCTTCCAAGAACTCGCACAACGCCTCGGCCTGGGCAACCGAACGGGGAAACCCGTCCAGCACATAGCCGCTCGCAGTGTCTGACTGAGCAAGCCTGACCTTGACCATGTTCAAGATCAACTCGTCCGGAACAAGATTACCGTCTTTAATGTAGGCGGCAGCCTCTTCACCGAGAGAGGTCCCTTTTCGAATCTGCTCCCGCAGCATGTCGCCGGTGGAGACGTGTGGAACTCGGAACTTCTCGGTCAAGTGCTTGGCTTGAGTGCCTTTGCCGGAGCCCGGTGGTCCTATCAGGAGTAGCCTAACTCCGGAATCCTTACCGCTCTGAGCTGTAGCCATGGATACCCCGCTACTTCATAAACCCTTGATAGTGACGCATCACGAGTCTGGCTTCGATCTGTTGCATGGTGTCCAGCGCTACCCCCACGATAATCAGCAGAGAAGTCGCCCCTAGATAGAAGTTCTGTACCCCGGTCATCTGCACGATGAGAGTCGGCGCGACGGCCAGCGCCGCCAAGAACAGACCTGCCACACAGTTCAGACGGTTCGTGATCTTATCCAGATAGTCCATCGTGGCTTTACCGGGGCGGATCCCCGGAATAAAGCCTCCGGCCTTCTTGAGATTGTCTGCGAGATCTTCCGTGTTAAAGGTGATGGCCGAGTAGAAGTAAGTGAAAAAGATGATCAGGCCCATGTAAACCAGATTGTAAAGAATCGTTCGTTCGTTGAACCAAATCGCCAGCCACTCGGTCAGCGTGGGACCGACAGGAGCCGGCAGGATATTGGAAAGGGTCATGGGCAAGAACATGATGGAGATCGCGAAGATGAGCGACATTACACCGGCGTTGTTCAAGCGAATCGGAATGAAAGAAGATTGTCCGCCGTAGATTTTGCGCCCCACTTGCCGTTTCGGGTACTGAACCGGAACCTTCCGCTGGGCCAGGGTCACCGCCACGATGGAAGCGATCATAGCAAAGGCTATCAGAAAGAATACCGTCACCCGGACATAAGCATCACTGGCAAAAGCTGCCACAAACGTGTTGTAGACGTAGGTGGGATAGCTCATGACGATACCGGCGAAGATCAAGAGCGACACGCCGTTGCCCACACCCTTCTCCGACATCACCTCGCCCAGCCACATCAAGAATGCGGTTCCGCCCACCAGGGCGGTGACGACCATAAAGAAATAAGGCAAACTGGGGGTGTGAAAAATCTGAGCTTCTACAGCCTTGTTGATAGTCACCACCATGATGGTTGCCTGAATGACGGCCAAAACCATCGTGAGTTGCCTGGTCCAGGCCTGGATCTTTTTCCGTCCGTGCTCGCCGCCTTCTTTCTGGAGGTCTTTGAGATAGGGAAAGACCACCGTCAAAAGCTGCATGATAATGGAAGCGTTGATATAAGGCGTAATCCCCATCGCGGCAATGGAAAACTTCGCCAGAGCGCCCCCCGTGAACATCCCCATAAGCTGAAACAACGCACCTTTTTCAAGCGCGACTGACCAGGCTGCCCTGTTAACTCCGGGAATGGGGATATGAACGCTGAACGCGAATATTGCAAAGCCCGTGAAGAGCCAAATAATACGGCCCCGGACTTCCGGGACCGCAAACGCACGTACGAAAGTGCCTATCATGGTTAAATAACCTCTGCTGTTCC
The DNA here is from genome assembly GCA_041676625.1 of Vulcanimicrobiota bacterium. Taxonomy (GTDB): domain Bacteria; phylum Vulcanimicrobiota; class Xenobia; order Xenobiales; family JADMJV01; genus JAEXNA01. Next base: position 74,626 of record JBAYRN010000007.1, on the reverse strand, counting down.
ACCAGCCCCTTCAATCGCTTCTTTTGCACTGTTGGTAAAAGCGTGCAGATTCACTGTCAGCGATTTCTTCAGCTCTCCGTTTCCGAGAACTTTGATGGGACTACGGACGTTCTTAATGATGCCTTTCTCGAGAAGAGACTCCGGATTGACAGTGGCTTTATTCTCAAAAGCCTCCAAATCGGAAAGGGATACTTCTTGGTATTCCGTGCGGAAAAGATTTTTAAACCCGCGATATTTCGGAAGACGTCTATACCAGGGAGACTGACCCCCCTCGAAACCAGGATATTTGGTGCCTCCGGACCGAGAACTCTGTCCGTTCATACCACGGCCGCCGGTTTTCCCCAGCTTGCCACCCCGGCATATTCTGCGGCGCTTCGTGCGAGATCCGCTGTTTGGTTTCAACTCGTTGAGTGTCATGACTTAGCTCCTAAGGGATCCGGCCTCGCGGCCGGCCCAATCTTTCTAGCTGTGGTGGTAGGAACCGGTGAAGTCCACCGGCTGAGAAGCCTGAGCCCGGCGCTCCTGCACCAGTCCCGCGATCTTGGGCCCGACCAGTTCTTCCACGGTCTTGCCTCGTCGCTCGGCGACTTCCTCGGCCCACATCAGTTCACTTAGACCTTTGAGGGTTGCGTAGACGATGTTCGTGGGGTTGGGAGACCCCATGCTCTTGGTCAGGATATCGCTGATCCCGGCGAGCTCCACCACCGCCCTCACCGCACCACCGGCGATAACTCCGGTACCTGGGGAAGCGGGCTTGAGCATCACCGTGGTCGCTCCAAAGTAAGCGATGTGGTTGTGCGGGATTGTGGTTCCCTCGATAGGGATTCGGATCAAGCTATTCTTGGCTGCTTCGGCACCTTTGCGGATCGCTTCTGGTACCTCACCGGCTTTGCCCAGCCCCACGCCCACGTGGCCACGACCGTCACCGGCCACCACCAGAGCGGAGAAAGAGAAACGCTTACCACCTTTAACCACTTTCGAGACGCGATTGATGCGTACAACTTGTTCTTTGAGGTCCAACCCGTTAGGGTCGATTTTTCGTCTTCTCATAACTTCTCCTAAAAATTGAGACCCTTCTCACGGGCAGCGTCGGCCAGGGCCGCGATCCGTCCGTGATACTTGAAGCCGCCGCGGTCGAAGACGACGTCCGTCAATCCTTTTTCATCGGCCCTCTCGGCCGCCAGTGCACCCACCAAACGGGCCCGCTCGACGAAGGTGACCTTTTGTCCCTTGATAGACTTGTCCAAAGACGAAGCTGCCGCCAGAGTGGCGCCGTTCACATCGTCGATGAACTGAGCGTAAATGTGCTTGCCCGACTTGTACACGGCCAGACGAGGGCATTCCGGAGTACCGAAAACCTTCCGTCGCACACGCGCGTGCCGAGCTTTCCTAGATTCGTTTCTTGGCCTTTTTTTAATCATGGAACTTAAGCCTTACCAGCCTTACCGGCTTTCTTAGTAACAACCTCGTCGACGTAGCGAATACCTTTGCCTTTGTACGGCTCTGGCGGTCTGATGGACCGAATATCGGCGGCCACCTGTCCGACCAGTTGCTTGTCGATTCCCAGGATATGCAGTTTATTGATTTTTGCCCGGTTGTCAACCTCGACCTCGAAGGTGATGCCGTCTACCGGTGCGATATCCACGGGGTGGGAAAAGCCCAGGGCCATCTCCAAGCCCTTGCCTTTTTCGGCCACCCGATACCCGATACCGATGATCTGCAAAGATCGTTTATATCCGGTGGTCACACCTTCAACCATGTTGAAGATCAAGGTTCTCGCTAGGCCGTGCTGGGCCTTATTCATTCGGCTATCGTTGGGACGAGTCACGGCGACTTCGCCATCGGACACTTCCACCTTCAATTCCGAATGAATGCTCTGGGACAACTGGCCCTTGGGGCCCTTCACGGAAACGGTCGACCCGTCTACCTTAATTTCCACGCCCTTTGGGAGGGTGATGGGTTTCTTTCCAATTCTGGACACGGGTGACTCCTTACCAAACGTAGGCGAGAATCTCGCCGCCCACGTTCTGTTTTCTAGCCTTGCGGCCGGTCATGATACCCTGCGGGGTCGACATGATAACGGTTCCCATTCCGCCATAGAGCTTGGGAATATCAGCCACACCGCAGTACTTCCGCAAGCCCGGACGGCTGATGCGCTTGAGACCGGCGATCACATCGTCACGGTCGTTGGTGTACTTCAAGGTGAGGCGAATCACGCCCTGAACTCCGGTATTGAGAACCTGGTAGTCCTTGATGAAACCTTCGCTCTTGAGCACCTTGGCAATCTGTTCTTTCACCTTGGAGGCCGGAATGTCGCACTGAGCATGCTTGGCATGGGCGGAGTTCCGGATTCGGGTGAGCATATCTGCAATAGGATCTGTGGTAGCCATTTCTTACTTCCTCGCTTATTTTTCCCGGAGCGGACAACCCAGAAGACGCAACAACTCGGCACCTTCTTCGTCCGTCTCGGAGGTCGTGACGATACAGATGTTCATTCCTCGAACGCGCTCGACTTTATCGTAGTCGACCTCAGGAAAGAGGATCTGCTCCTTGATGCCCATGGAAAAGTTGCCTCTTCCGTCGAATTGCTTAGGGCTGACCCCGGAAAAGTCGCGGATACGAGGGAGCACGATGTTGAACAGCTTGTCCAAGAACACCCACATGCGACGTCCCCGCAAGGTCACTTTGCATCCCAGCTTCTGACCTTCGCGGAGCTTAAAGTTTGAAATGGACTTGCGAGCTTTGGTGACCATGACTTTCTGTCCGGCGATGGCTTCCATCTCCTTGACAGCAGCCACCAAAACTTTCGGGTTTCCGACCGCATCGCCGACACCCATATTCAGTATGACCTTCTCCAGTCTGGGTACCTGCATGACGTTCTTGTACTGAAAGCGTTCTTGCAGGGCGCTACGAGCATGGTCGTGATATTTTTGCTCCAGGCGGAGAACCGCCTTGGCACTATTATTTGACATAGCTTTGGTCGGAGAGCCGTTTCCCGAGGCCCGGTGCTTTAGCAAGCACCGCGAGACGTGTCTCTCCCCTTCTTCCTAAGATTTTTCTGAGTCACCCGATCACTCGAGTTACTTCTTTTTCTTACTGGCCTTCTTCTTGGCAGTAGACTTGGACTTTGCCTCCACCTTCTTCACGTTGCTCACGTGAATGGGAGCGGGAATATCCTTGATCCCACCTTCCGGCTCGGCCGGAGGGCGAGGCTTCTGGTGCTTCTTCACGATGTTCACGCCATCCACGACGACGCGCTCTTTCTTGGGAAGCACTTCCAGAATGGTGCCTTGCTTACCACGGTCTCGCCCGGTCAGGACGACGACCTTATCACCTTTTTTTACGTGCATTTTTGGCATCAGAGCACCTCCGGTGCGAGGGCTACGATCTTCATAAAGTCCTTGTAGCGCAATTCTCTGGCTACCGGACCGAAGATACGAGTTCCTCGCGGGTTACGGTCTTCGCGAATGATGACCGCGGCGTTATCGTCAAAGCGAATGTAAGAGCCGTCAGCCCGACGAATCTTGGCTTTCGTTCGAACGACCACGGCCTTCACCACGTCACCTTTCTTAACGGCTGCACCCGGTTGAGCTTGCTTAACCGAGGCTACGATGATGTCACCCACCCGGGCATAGCGCCTGGTGGAGCCGCCTAAAACACGAATGCAGAGAACCTCTCGGGCACCCGTGTTGTCAGCGATTCTTAATCGACTTTCCTGTTGAACCACAGTCTTTCTCCAACCTATCGTGCTTTCTCGAGAATGGTGACTACGCGCCATCTCTTCTGCTTGGACATGGGGCGCGTCTCCATAATTCGGACTATGTCGCCCACGCCACAAGCGTTGCTCTCATCGTGCGCCTTAAAGCGCTTCGATCGCTTAATGATTTTCTTGTAGAGCCGGTGAGGGAATTGACGGACCACTTCAACCACGACGGTTTTGTCCATCTTGTCACTGACAACGGTCCCGATACGGGCTTTACGACTGTTGCGTTCTTCTGCTGCCGGTTGACTCATTATTTACTCCCTTCCTGAGCTGCTGTAAGCTCTTTTTCGCGAATAATGGTATGAATTCGCGCGATCTCTTTTTTGGTCTTACGAATCCCGCGATGATTGTCCAGGTTCTTGGTAGCCAGTTGAAAGCGCAGAGTGAACAACTCATCCTGCGAATCAACCAGGGCTTGCCGGAGTTCATCCAGAGACTTACCGCGGAGATTATCTTTATGCTTCTTCAAGCCAGCCATGTTAGATACCTAACTCTTCCCGCACGACAAAGCGAGTCTTCATCGGCAACTTGAACTGAGCCAGACGGATCGCTTCGCGAGCAACATCTTCTGCCACCCCGGCGATTTCGAACATGATTCGACCGGGTTTGACCACCGCCACCCAGAATTCGGGACTTCCTTTACCCGAACCCATCCGAGTTTCAGCCGGCTTTTTGGTCACCGGTTTATCGGGGAACACCCGAATCCAGACTTTACCGCCCCGCTTAATATAACGGGTCATGGCGATACGAGCAGCCTCGATCTGGCGACTGGTAATCCAGGAAGGCTCCAGCGCTTGCAGACCGTAGGCCCCAAACTGAACCTTGTTACCACGGTGCGACTTGCCGGTCATACGACCGCGATGGCTCTTTCTAAATTTGATCTTTCGAGGGCTTAGCATCTTTAGTTACCTTTCTCCGAACCGGTCATGGCCGTTTCGTGAACATCACCAGGCAAGATCTCTCCTCGGTAGATCCAAACCTTGACCCCGATCACCCCTGCGGGAGTTTGAGCCTCGGTGATGGCGTAATCGATATCGGCCCTGAGAGTGTGAAGGGGAACTTTCCCCTGGAAGGTTCGCTCACTACGGGCTATCTCGTTTCCTCCGAGACGCCCGGACAGTTGAACCTTGACCCCCTGGGCGCCCGCCTTTATGGAGCGACCAACGGCCTGCTTCATGGCCCGCCGGAAAGCTACCCGCTTCTCCAATGCTTCCGCGATGTTCTGGCCCACCAGATGGGAATCCAACTCGGGGCGCTTCACTTCTTTCACGGAAATCTTGATGGAGTCACCGGTGAGTTTCTCCAGGCGCTTGCGCAACTCTTCGATCCCGGACCCACGTTTACCGATCACAAGACCGGGTTTGCCGGTATTGATGATAACGTGCGTACGGTTAGCGCGCTCGATCTCTATGCGAGAAATTCCGGCGTGGCGAAGATAGTTGCGCAAATACTTGCGAATTCGTGAATCCTCGTGCAAAAACTCACCAAACTTCTTTTCCTCGAACCAGCGCGACTCCCAGCCACGAATGACCCCTACACGAAATCCAATGGGATGAATTTTCTGACCCATGACTTAAGCCTCTCCTTCTGTCGCGACAATGATGGTGATATGACAAGTTCTCTTCTTGATGGCACTCGCTCTACCGCGAGCCCGGGGCCGAAAACGTTTGAGTGTGGGACCCTCGTCCACCAACACTCGCCATACCTTCAAAGTCTCCGGAGCGATCTCGTTGTTGTTCTGGGCGTTGGCGATGGCCGACTCCAAAACTTTCTTCATGGGGCCGGTGGCTCGTTTCGGAGTAAACTCCAAAATGTTCCAGGCTTCCTGAGCACTTTTACCACGGATGAGATCCGCGACCAGACGCATCTTTCTCGGCGAGGTCCTGATGTATTTTGCAACGGCTCGAACCTGCGTCTCAGGCTCGTTTGGCGCCGCTTTAACTTTACCCATCTTCAGAATCCTACTTTCGCTTACTCTTCTTCTCGTTCTTACCGCCGGCGTGGCCGCGATAAAGACGAGTCATGGCAAACTCACCGAGTTTGTGACCCACCATGTCTTCACTCACATACACAGGCACGTGCTTGCGACCGTCATGAACCGCCACGGTATGGCCGATCATTTCCGGAAAGATCGTACAAGCTCTCGCCCATGTCTTTACAACCTTCTTCTCATTAGCCTCATTGAGCTTGAGAATCTTGCTGTACAAATTCCTGTCCACGTAGGGACCTTTTCTAATAGAACGTGACACCTTAGTTCCTCTCCTACTTCTTGCGACGCCTGATGATCATCTTGTCGCTCGCCTTCTTCTTGCGAGTCTTCAAGCCGAGTGCAGGCTTACCCCAGGGGGTACTACTGGGACGACCGGGGGTTGCCCGGGCCTCACCGCCACCGTGCGGGTGGTCGCAAGGGTTGGTCGCCACACCTCTAATCCGACCGCGCTGTCCTTTCCAACGAGTGCGGCCGGCTTTACCGGTCTGCACGTTCTCGTGCTCCACGTTGCCGACCTGACCGATAGTCGCGCGACAGGTTGAAAGAACCAGTCGAACTTCACCGGAGGGCAGTCGTAGATAAGACATCTTGTTTTCTTTGGCCATCAACTGAGCCGAAGCCCCGGCCGAGCGAACCATCTGGCCGCCTTTGCCAGGCTTGAGTTCAACGTTGTGAACCTGAGTACCAACCGGTATGTTGGCCAGGGGCAACGCGTTGCCAACCTTAATGTCGGCACCTTCCCCGGACACGATGACGGCACCCACTTCCAGCCCCAGGGGAGCCAGGATGTAACGCTTCTCTCCATCAGCGTAGTGGAGCAGGGCGATATGAGCCGATCGGTTAGGATCGTACTGAATGGAGTCCACCTTGGCGGGGACCCCGTCCTTGTCGCGCTTCCAATCGATGATACGATAACGACGCTTGTGACCGCCGCCTCTATGACGAGCGGTGATACGCCCGTTGGAGTTCCGCCCACCGGACCTCTTAAGAGGAGCCAACAGGCTCTTCTCGGGCTCAGCAGACGTGATCTCAGCAAAGCCCTGGACGCTCATGTGGCGTCGACCCGGGCTTGTCGGATTAAATTTGCGGATAGACATTCTCTTCTTCCTTCTCTAAAACTCCAGACGTTCGCCCTTTTTACCAGTCGAACGCTGAAAGGTCAAGCCCGATGGGGCTCAAATTTCCGCTGGTGGACGCAATAGCCGAAGATGTTTATCTGCGTCCACCTCGTTATATAAGTTAAGCCGGTAAACCGGCTCAACCCATTATCGGCGACTCAATCTTCTTCGGAGCAGGTTGCACCAGCCCCAAATAAGACGGAGAGTCTAAACTTCGAAGAGCGGCGTACCGCCGATTTCGATGGTCTGCCCTTGTGCCAGCGTGACCGTAGCCTTCTTGCGCGTAGCGGAGTATCCGCTGTGACGACCTCGACGTCGAAGTTTGCCCGGGTTTTTACCGGTGGTGATCTTTTCTACTTTTACGCCGAAGCACTTTTCAACGGCGGCTTTGACCATAGTCTTGTTGGCCTTAGGATGAACCTCGAAGGTAAACCTGTTAGCACCGGCATGACCCATGGTCTTTTCAGTAATGATCGGTCTGATCAAAACATCGCGATAAGTGACGCCCCGAAGGTCGGACACGGTGCTTTCAACTTTACTACTCACGATAGTACCTCCTGAATTTTCTCCAGCGCTTCCCTGGTCGCCACTACCCGATCGTGCTTGAGCAGATCGATCAGATTCAGCGAGTCGGCTTGCACCACGTTCAGAGCCGGAATATTGGAGACGCTCTTCTCGACGAACTTATTGGGTTCACCGAGAACCAGGAGCGTTTTCCGTGTATCCACCTTGATGGCCTCAAAGAACTCGAGCATAGCCCGGGTCTTGAACTCAGAGAACTCCAGCTCGGAAATCCCGGTCAGCGCTTCGTCTCTTAGCCTCTGAGAGAGAACGCTACGCATGGCACCGTGTCTCATCTTTTTCGGCAGAGCTTGATTGTAGCTCCGAGGCCGGGGACCGAAAGTAATTCCACCACCACGAAAGATGGGAGAAACCTTGGATCCGTGCCGGGCCATGCCGGTACCTTTTTGGCGATGAGGCTTGCGCCCTCCGCCCCGAACTTCGCCCCGAGTCTTGGTGGAAGCCGTACCCCGGCGCTTATTGGCCATCAAGCCACAGAAGATCTGGTGCACCAAGCCCTGATTAAAGGGGACATCGAACACCTCGGACTTGAGGTCCAAACTTCCGGCTTTCTTGCCTTTCATATCTAGCAAAGATAAACTTGGCATTTTTCTAACCCTTCACCGACTTGCGAACAACCACCAGGCTGCCCTTGGAGCCGGGTACCGCGCCTTTGATCAAGAGAAGATTCCTCTCGGCGTCGACCTTAGCGATGGATAGCCCCAAAGTCGTTACGTTTTTGTTACCCATCTGTCCAGGAAGCTTTTTGCCTTTAAAAACCCGTGCCGCATCGACCGAACCGTTGGAGTTCGGCATCCGGTGAATCTTCGAGACACCGTGACTAGCTCGGTTACCGGCGAAGTTATGACGCTTCATAACCCCAGCGAAGCCTTTACCTTTGGAGACGCCAGAAACATCAACCTTCTGGCCTTCTTCGAAGATATCGACCTTCACCACCTCGGCTACCGCAGAAGCGTCATCAACTCGAACTTCGATCAACTCGCGAACAACCACGTCCAAGCCGTGCTTCCTAAGATGCCCGACCCTTGGCTTCCAACCGCCGCGCTTGGAATTCTCCAGCTCTTCAGCGCTCTTCTTCATCTCATCGAAACCGAGCTGCACGGCCTCGTAGCCGTCGTTGGCGGTGGTTTTCCGTTGAACCACGGGACAGGGCCCCGCTTCCACTACTGTTACAGGAACGAGACTGCCGGACTCATCATAAATCTGAGTCATGCCTATCTTACGTCCAATTATTTCTTGCATCTTGAATGCTCCTTAACAGCCGGTAGACACCTGGCAGGCGTCCGAATCAATGGGGTGAGAGATTAACCGAATGCGAGTTCGAAATCAAGCCCTAATCTTGAATCGGATGTTACCGGTTGTATTAACCTTTTATTTCAATATCGACACCAGCGGGCAGGTCGACACGCATCAACTGCTCGATGGTCTTTTGCGAGGGATCGAAATAGATATCGATCAACCGCTTGTGGGTGCGAATCTCAAAGTGTTCGCGAGCTTTCTTGTTCACGTGAGGCCCCCGCAATACGCAGTATCTGCTCTTGCGAGTGGGCAGCGGAACAGGGCCGGAAATAGCGGCACCGGTCTGTTGCGCGATCTGAACGATCTTTTCTGCCGACTCATCCAGCACGTGGTGCTCATAGGCCTTCAGCTTAATTCTGATTCGTTGCTTTGCCATTGTTCGTCCTATTCTTGTGACCCCGAAAGAGGTCGGCGTTACAAGATCGGGCCTCGACTTTGCTCACGCACCGTCGAGGCCCAATCTCGCTCATCGAAACTACTCGATGATTTCGGTAATTACACCAGCACCTACCGTACGACCACCCTCACGGATAGCGAAACGGAGTCCCACTTCCAGAGCGATGTTCTGGATGAGGTTGACTTGCAGGTGGATGTTGTCGCCGGGCATGACCATTTCGGTGCCTTCGGGCAGCATGCACTCGCCGGTGATGTCGGTCGTTCTGAAGTAGAACTGGGGACGATACCCTTTGAAGAAAGGAGTGTGTCGACCACCCTCGTCCTTGGACAGAATGTACACTTCACACTTGAATTTGGTGTGAGGCTTGATGGAACCGGGCTTGGCCAATACCTGACCACGCTGGATGTCTTTGCGGTCAACACCACGCAGGAGAACACCCACGTTGTCGCCGGCTTGACCCTCGTCGAGGATCTTGCGGAACATCTCAACTCCGGTCACGGTGACTTTACGGATATCCTCGGTCAATCCGACGATAGCGACCTCTTCTCCGGTCTTGATGATACCGCGTTCCACCCGCCCGGTGGCCACGGTACCACGACCGGTGATGGTGAAGACGTCCTCGATGGGCATCAAGAAGGGTTTGTCAACGGGGCGCTCGGGGTCGGGGATGTAGCCGTCGACTTCATCCATCAACTGCCAAACTTTTCCACCCCATTCGTCGTCCCGGCCACCGCTAGACTCCAGAGCCTTCAGGGCCGAACCGGCGACGATGGGAGTCGAGTCACCGGGAAAATCGTAGTTGTCGAGCAACTCGCGAACTTCCATCTCGACCAACTCGACCAGTTCAGGGTCGTCCATCATGTCAATCTTATTCAGGAACACGACGATGTACGGTACGTTTACCTGTTTCGCTAGCAGGATGTGCTCACGAGTTTGAGGCATGGGACCGTCGGTCGCCGACACCACCAGAATAGCTCCGTCCATCTGAGCTGCACCGGTAATCATGTTCTTGATATAGTCCGCGTGACCGGGGCAGTCTACGTGAGCGTAGTGACGCTTTTCTGTTTCATACTCCACGTGAGCGATCGCGATGGTGATACCACGCTCTTTCTCTTCAGGAGCGGCATCGATCTCGTCGATGTTAGTTTTTTTGGCCTGTCCGGCAGATGACAGACAGTGCATAATGGCAGCCGTCAACGTGGTTTTACCATGGTCCACGTGACCAATGGTGCCAATATTTACGTGTGGCTTTGTGCGTACGAATTTCTCTTTAGCCATGTTCGTAGCCTTGTTCCTTTCCTTAACGGCCGTTGACGGCCGACCTTCTGTTACTTGTTCTTATTAGACGGCGACCCCGCCGCTCACGCGGCCGACTATACCGTCCTGTATCGACTTCGGAACGCCCTCATAATGGGCGAACTCCATCGAGAAGCTACCTCGACCCTGCGTCTTAGAACGCAACGAGTTCGAATAGCCAAACATTTCAGAAAGAGGGACCATTGCCGTGATCTGGCTTGAACTCCCAGGAGCCGGATCCATCTTTCTTATATCTCCTCGGCGACCGTTCAGGTCACCCATCACGTCGCCCAGGTGAACCTCCGGGACCACCACCTCGACAGCCATCACCGGCTCCTTGAGGTAGCACTCGCTCTTCCAGAGGGCGTCTCTGAGGGCGTGTGAGGCTGCCGCCCGAAACGCCATCTCGGAAGAATCGACGTTGTGATAAGAACCGTCATAGAGGGTTACCTCAACGTCCACTACGGGATACCCTGCCAGCACCCCGGCTGTCAAGCCCTCTCGGACTCCGGTCTCCACCGCCGGAATGTACTCCTTGGGTATTGCTCCGCCTGCGATCTTGTTAATAAACTTGAAACCGGCTCCCGAGTCAAGAGGTTTGACCTCAATCCAGACGTGCCCGTACTGACCACGCCCACCCGTTTGCCGGATAAACTTTCCTTCCACCTTCGCGGAAGCCCCCAGAGCCTCTTTATAAGCCACCTGCGGTTTACCCACGTTGGCGCTGACCTTAAATTCTCTGAGCAGCCTGTCGACGATGATCTCCAGATGCAACTCGCCCATCCCGGAGATCAGAGTCTGACCCGTCTCCTCATTGGTGGAGGTGACGAAGGTGGGATCCTCATCTCCAAGCTTGGCCAGAGCAGAGCCCATCTTATCCTGGTCTGCTGCTGTCTTCGGCTCAATAGCCACCGAGATCACCGGATCGGGAAACTCGATCTTTTCCAACAAAATCGGTCGCTTGACATCGCACAGGGTATCACCAGTGCCCGAGATTTTCAAGCCAACGATGGCACCAAGTTCTCCAGCTCGCAGTTCGTCGACATCCTCTCGACTATCCGCGTGCATCTTCATCAAGCGGCCGATCCGCTCTTTCTTGCCGGTAGCGGCGTTTAAGACCGTGGTCCCTTTCTCCAGGACCCCGCTATAGACCCGCACAAAGCTCAAGCGACCGACGTAGGGATCGCTAATGACCTTGAACACCAGAGAGGCCAGTGGCGCCTCTGTCTCCAAGACCCTCTCCTCCTCCACCTCGGTGTGAGGATGAATCCCCGTCACGGGCGGAAGGTCGGTGGGGGCCGGAAGATAGTTCACCACTCCATCCAGCAAAGGCTGAACACCCTTGTTTTTGAACGATGACCCGCAGAAAACCGGCACCACCTGAAGCTGCAGAGTGAGCTTTCGCAAGCCCGACTTCACCTGCTCCACCGACAGTTTGCCGGACTCCAGGTAGATCGCCATCAAATCGTCGTCCGCCTCGGCTGCGGCCTCCACGATCGCTTCGTGCAACTCCTCAGCGCGCTCGAGCAACTCCTGGGGAATCTCGATCTCTTCAAAATTCATCCCAGAATCGTCCCGGTAGTAGATCGCTCTCATCTCCACCAGATCGACGACCCCTTCGAAAGAGTCCTCTTCCCCGATCGGCATCTGCACCGGCAAAGCATTAGCCCCCAGGCGCTCCTTGATCTTGTCGACCACACCGAAGTAGCTCGCTCCGATGCGGTCCATCTTGTTGACGAAAGCGACCCGGGGGACCTTGTACCGATCGGCCTGGCGCCATACGGTTTCGGACTGGGGCTGAACCCCACCCACCGCACAGAAAACGAACACACCGCCATCGAGCACCCGCAGAGAGCGCTCCACCTCCACCGTAAAATCTACGTGCCCCGGGGTATCGATGATATTGACACAATGATCTTTCCAGATCGCCGTAGTCACCGCCGAGGTAATGGTGATGCCTCGCTCCTTCTCCTGCACCATATAATCCATGGTGGCATTTCCTTCGTGCACTTCACCCACCCGGTGAACCACTCCGGCATAAAAGAGAATTCGTTCCGTAGTCGTCGTCTTGCCGGCGTCGATGTGAGCCGCAATACCGATGTTACGGAACTTGGAGAGAGGTATGGACGTCGTGTTCTTAGTCACGGCCTACCATTTATAGTGGGCGAACGCCTTGTTGGCCTCTGCCATGCGGTGAGTGTCCTCACGCTTTTTCACAGCCGATCCCACGCCCTGAGCGGCGTCAGCCAACTCGCTGGCCAATTTATCGACCATGGTACGTCCGGAGCGGTTGCGAGCCCCTCCGATGATCCAGCGCATAGCTAGAGAGTTGCGGCGCTCCGGGCGAACTTCCACGGGAACCTGATAGGTGGCACCACCGACCCGGCGGGCCCGCACTTCCACCAGAGGCATGGCGTTCTCCATGGCGTCTTGAAAGACCACCAGGGGATCTTTGCCCGTCCGCTGTGAGACTGCATCGAGCGCACCGTAAACGATCCGTTCCGCAAGTCCTTTTTTTCCGCCTCGCATCAGCATATTCATGAACTTCGCCAAACGAAGATTCTTAAAACGAGGATCAGGAATAATAGCCCGTTTGGGGGCTGGTCCTTTTCTTGACATATTAACTCCCTAAATAGCGCAGCCTAAGACTTAGGGCGCTTGGCTCCATACTTGGATCGGCCCTGGCGACGATTTGCCACCCCGGCTGTATCGAGTGTACCGCGAACGATGTGATACCGGACACCGGGCAAGTCCTTCACCCGTCCACCACGCACCAACACCACCGAGTGTTCCTGCAGGTTGTGACCAACACCACCGATGTAAGCAGTGACCTCGATACCGTTAGTCAATCGCACCCGAGCCACCTTACGCAGAGCCGAGTTCGGCTTTTTCGGCGTGATAGCTTTTACCTGAGTACAAACCCCACGTTTCTGAGGAGACCCTTTGCGAGTACGAATCATTTTCGACTTCAGCGAATTGTAACGGACTTGAAGAGCCGGCGACTTACTCTTGCGCTTGATGACTTTTCGTCCTTTTCTCACCAGCTGATTGATGGTGGGCATAAAAAAAACTCCTTGTGTCCTGCATCGGTCATCCAAAGGAGAGAAGTTAAGAATTCAGCTCTGGTTAGAGACGCCGTACGAGACGGCCACTTAGAGAATTCCCTCCTCCACTTCTTCGCAGCGTCAAAACCCCATAAAATCGAGCTTTAACGGACAACCTGCAAAAATTGCTTCCACATAATAGCACCGGCCCTATGGGGTGTCAACCCGCATCAAAAATGGAAGAGAACACCGTTTGTCTATAGTTGCTAATAACTAAAAAAGGCCTGAATTTTTCGTAGCAACTGCTCGGAAAGCTGTTCCAACGAACGTGAACCCCCAGCTTGGGATCCACCCCCCCGAACGGCCTTGACTTCCTCGGCCTCTAATTGGGCCTGCTCGGTGCGTAACTGACGTTGAGCCAACACGTCGGAGACGATCTTCTCCACCTCCGGATTGGCGGCGATGATACCTCTCAGGTCTTCCTTAGATACGGTGAGGAGCTTGGCGTCGGTGACCGCTGAAACGGTGGCTGAGCGGGGTTCACCGGTGAGCAGCGCCATCTCTCCGAAGTAGTTTCCGACCGCCATCTCGAAGTTCAGGATGGCTTCGCCGTGTTCATCCTTGACGGTCACCTCCACCCGGCCGCTTTGAATGACATAGAAGCAATCTCCGGGCTCTCCCTGAACACAAATTTTCTCCCCGGCGGCAAACAGTTGAAAGCGGGCATCTCGGGCCAGGACCTCCAGTCGTTCCTCTCCCAGCGCCTCTAGAAAATCCACGGTCCTGAGAAAACCCAGGATCTCCTCGGCATTCTTCTCTTCGGGTGCCGGCTGGTTGACGAGGGTGCGAATGGGCAGCGGGATCTCCAGTCGAGCGCGGTCGAAGGCATACCAGAGGGCGATTCGCACTTTGGTGTCAGTCTGAAATCTAGCATCGTAGTCGTTGATCCAGTAGCGGATTCGATAATCCATGTAAAAGTCGGCAAAGTCCAACAGGTGGATCTCAGGAGCAGGGTTGCTAAAAACCGCTTCCACCTGGCCCAGTGCCTCTCTAATGGTTGCCAGAACGAGGTTGGGGGGGTGACGATAATGCAGTCGCACTCGCACGTCTCGGGCGTGCAGCACCGAGGGTGAGGAGTAATTCTTGATGGGCTCCCGGGCCAACAAAGAGTTCGGCAAAATGATGTGGTCGCCGGTGAAGGTATAGATGGCGGTCTGGCGCCAGTCGATCGTATCCACCCTTCCCACCGCCTCTCCCACCTGAATGAAGTCTCCCAATGCATAGGGCTGCGACAGGCGAAGAGCCAGACCGGCAAAAAAGTTGCCCAGGGTCTCCTGCAAGGCAAAACCGATGGAAACGGTGATGACGGCCGACCCGACCAGCAGAGAGTCCAGGTCCCTCTTTAGGACCAACCCAACGAAGGTCAGGAGCAGGGTTACGCAAACAAGAACCCGTACCAGGTCGCGAAAGAGAGCCGGTACTTCCGAGCGCTTCACCACCGGAAAATAGAAATCAAAGACCGAGGCCACCAGCGCTTCTGAAAAGATCAACACGCCGAGCAGTGCCAGCGCCCCCGCAAAAACCGCCAGAGTTGCCGGATCCACCACCAGGCCCGGAAAATGAAAAGACGCGAAGTAGAGGGTTCCCCCCAGAATGCTCAGATAGACCCAGGGCCCCAGGCGTTTGATCAGGACTTGCGAGAGCGGATGCTTCCAGGGGACCCACTGAAACAGGTACGCGTAGACGATGTGTAGAGAAATGTAGAAGACCAGAATCGTGCCCAGGGCGTATCCGGTCCCTCCCTCCAACAGATCGACCTGGAGCACAGACAAAAGAAAAGTGATGGTGGCCGGAAAATACAAGAGTGCTGCGAGGAATCGCTCCGACAGTCCGAATTTGTGAGCCAGGAACACCCGAACAGTCTCCAGGATCAGCACGGTGGTCACAAAGAAGGCAGCAATAAAAAGCTCGGCACTGAGAAAGAAAAGCGACTCCAACTGAGTGGTGGCCCACCACACGGGCACCAGTATCAAGAGAGGCAGGCTGAGCCAGCGTAAGCGGTCCCGAATATCTCGGGCAACCTCGCCTCCCCCTTTCCATCCCTTAAAGATGATCCGATGGCCCACCACCATCGCCAGGAAGAGCCCAAGAGCACCCAGAGCGACGTAAAGATTATAACGCTCTCTCAGGACCGCATCTGTAAACGCTTCAGACATCAATGGACAGGTCGGCCATCCCCGCTTATCTCAGGGCGGCCCGATTCTCAGGCGCTAACGCTACTTGATTCTTACCGCGAGCCTTGGCTGCATACATGGCCTCGTCGGCAAAGCGGATGAAGCTGTTTCTTTTCGCGGAGACACTAACCCCGGAGAGTTCCAGGTCTGAAAGAAACGCCAAACCGATACTGGCCGTAAAAACCCCTTCAATATTCAGCGGTGGACGCCCATCGATGGTATCACCTTTTATGAAGATCGCAGAAGCCACACCCACTCGAATGGCCTCTGCCAACTCCAGCAGTCGATCCTTGGGCATCCCGGGCAAGATCGCCGTGTACTCGTCTCCCCCATAGCGGGCCAGCACGGCCCCGGGTTCCTGGACGATGGAGGCGAAAAGCCAACCCACCTCCTGGAGAACCTGTCCTCCGACCAGGTGACCGTACTTGTCCACCACTCCCTTGAAATGGTCCAGATCGAAGAACAACAGGCCCAGGTCCGTACCATCCTTGAGCGCCTTTTCCAGTTCGATACCCAGGCGATGAAAGAAATAGCGATCGTTGTGGAGCCCGGTCAAATGATCTCGACGCGACTGTTCTTCCAGTCGTGCCGCATCAATGACATTTTGCATGGAGGTTGTGATGTATTGAGAGAAGATCGTCATCAGGTCCATGTGCTGCTGTTGAAACCCGCCCGGGCTCAGGCAGTTGATCAGAGTCAGAACCCCACACACCGATCCCTGTATGACGATGGGAATGCAGAGCAAGGAGCGAGTGAGATACTCGGTCATCTTGTCCACCCCCCGGTTGTGGCGGGGATCGCTCTGGACGTTGTTCTGCAGGTAAGGCTCACCACTGGTATAGACCTGCCAGCTGATGCCCTTACCGGAAACGATCCGGGTCCCGGGGAGTTTCTCCGACTCTTGACCGAAGGAGGCCACGAAGACCAACTCGGACTCCCCCTCGCCGGGGTTCGGATTATCGAGCATGATCGAGCCGGCCTCGCTGGGCACGAACTCATTGGCCACCCGCAAAATATCGGCGAACGCTTTGGCGATCTGGGGCTCGTCGACGTGGAGTCGGGGCACCACCAACTGGGCGATCTGGGCCAGGGGTAATACAGCGACCTGATTGTGACTTTCCATGCGGGGTGCTTCTCCTTCACTATTCATTTGCCCTTGAGACCCGAACTGTCCCACTGGTGGCATCCCAAAAAGCAAGAGAGCCCCTGGCAAACAATCACCAGGAGCTCCCATTATGCCCTCAGGCGCTCTACAGCGAGGAGAGGGCTTCTTGGCTGAGGTCCAGTCCGAGCTCTCGAGCCGTGGACTTCACATCGGACTCCTCGACTGCCTTGATCTCGACTTCTCGCAGATCTCCGGTTCGGTCGAAGCTCTTGACGCGCACGTCCAGGCAAAGACTCTGAAGCTCTTTGATGAGCACCTTGAAGGACTCGGGTACACCCGGCTCCAGGACGTTCTCACCCTTGACGATGGACTCATAGGTCTTGACCCGACCGATAACATCGTCGGACTTGACCGTCAGAAGCTCTTGCAGCGTGTAAGCCGCTCCATAAGCCTCCAGAGCCCAGACCTCCATTTCACCGAAGCGCTGACCACCGAACTGCGCCTTACCACCCAACGGCTGCTGAGTGATAAGAGAGTACGGGCCGGTGGAGCGGGCGTGAATCTTGTCGTCCACCAGGTGAGCCAACTTCAGCACGTACATCTGACCAACCGTTACCCGTCGGTCGTACGCCTCTCCGGACCGCCCATCGAACAAGACTGTCTTGTAGTCGGACGGGATGGTGCGATAGCGTTGAATGAAATCGGCCAATTTCTTGATCTGAGAAGCCTCGGCGGGCTTCGGCTTGGTGCCCAGAACCCGGGCCAATCGCTCTTCCAAGGTCCGATCAGTGATGACCTCGTCGATCTCATCATCGGTGGGCATCAGGCTGGTATCTTCAAGTTCACTCTTGAGAAACGCTTTGACCCGCTTCAAGAGGTCCTTCTCGGAGCCGGCCGCGATCAGCTCTTCGGCTTCACCCTGAGTGATGACAGCGTCTTCAAAAGAGTTGAGATAATGGATCATACGATCCACCCGGGTTTCATCCGACATCACGTAGTCAATTTCGTTGGTGGTGAGTTCATAACCCATCAACCCCAACGAATATCGGGTCCGAGCCAATTTCATCAACTCGTCGATCTCCGACTCTCTAGCCGAGTCGAACACCGGTACCTCTACCCGCATTCTCCGACCATCGGGTCCGGTCAGCATACTGGCTGCCATTCCCAGGTGAGTCTCAAGGATCTGGCCGATATTCATCCGGGAAGGTACTCCCAGCGGATTCAATACGATCTGAACAGGCGTGCCGTCCGGCATATAAGGCATGTCTTCGATCGGCAGAACCTTCGAGATCACCCCTTTATTACCATGGCGACCGGCCATTTTGTCACCCTGCATGATTTTGCGTCGCTGAGCCACGTAGACCCGAACCAGTTGGTTCACGCCAGGGCTCAACTCCTCGGTGTCATCCCGAGTAAAGACCTTGACGTCGATCACCTTACCCTTGCCGCCGTGGGGCACCTTCAGGGATGTATCCCGCACGTCGCGAGCTTTTTCACCGAAGATGGCCCGCAGCAGGCGCTCCTCAGCGGTCAACTCGGTCTCTCCCTTGGGAGTCACCTTGCCCACCAGGATATCATCGGTCTGTACCTCAGCACCGATCCTAATGATACCGCGCTCGTCCAGGTCTTTGAGGGCTTCCTCTCCGACGTTGGGAATATCCCGAGTGATCTCCTCGGCTCCCAGCTTGGTATCCCGGGCCTCGCACTCGTACTCCTCGATGTGAATCGAGGTGAAGACATCATCCCGGACCAACTCTTCGGAGATCAGGATCGCGTCCTCGTAGTTGTATCCGTCCCAGGGCATAAAAGCCACCAGAATGTTTCGCCCCAGAGCGAGCTCACCCTTGACCGAAGACGCCCCGTCGGCCAGAACCTGACCTTCCTCGACGCGCTGATCCGGTACCACGGTGGGACGCTGGTTGATGCAAGTACCCGCATTCGAACGCAGAAACTTCTGCAGTTGACAGGTGACCACGGAACCGTCATCACAAGCGATCTTGATCTCGTCGGCCGAAACATCCATCACCGTGCCATCCACTTTAGACACCAGCAAAGCGCCGGAGTCTTTAGCAGCCCGGTACTCGACCCCGGTACCCACGAAGGGGGCTTCCGGCTCCACCAAAGGCACAGCCTGACGTTGCATGTTCGCGCCCATCAAGGCACGGTTCGCATCGTCGTGCTCGAGAAACGGGATGAGAGCAGTGGCGATGGACACGATCTGCTTTGGAGAGATGTCCATGTAGTCCACGTGGGCTCGATCCACGATCTGAGTTTCGTGCTTGGCTCGGACCACCACCCGCTCGTCCACGATTCGAGAACGCTGGTCCAACCTGGTGTTGGCCTGCGCGATCACGTGGCGATCTTCCTCATCGGCCGAGAGATAATCGATCTGCTCGGTCACCTCGGCCTGCAGGGAGACGTCGGCATCTTGAATGAGGAGCTCATTCACCACGTTCCGGTCTAGAATCTCGCCTTTCTTAAAGCTTCGCTTACCTACCTTGATGTCTTCCAGAGTCCGGACGATCACCCGGCGATAGGGAGTCTCCATGAAACCGAAATGGTTAACTCGAGAATAAGTGGCGAGCGCCCCGATCAGACCGATGTTCGGGCCTTCCGGAGTTTCAATCGGACAGATCCGACCGTAGTGGGAATAGTGCACGTCGCGAACCTCGAAACCGGCGCGCTCCCTGGAGAGACCACCGGGACCGAGAGCCGACAGGCGGCGCTTATGAGTCAACTCGGCCAAACTGTTGGTCTGGTCCATGAACTGCGACAGTTGCGAAGAACCGAAAAACTCTTTGATGGCCGCCACGACCGGACGGATGTTGATCAAAGCTTGAGGCGTCACCGTCTCCAGATCCTGAACCGTCATACGCTCCCGCACCACTCGCTCAAGCCGCAGCAATCCGACCCGGAACTGGTTGCGCAGTAGCTCGCCAACCGCCCGGATACGACGGTTGCCCAGGTGGTCGATATCGTCCACCCGTACCGGCACATCGTATTGCTCTTCGGTGAGTGCCTTCAGATAGGTGATCCCGCGCTCTTCATAAAGCTGGATCCCTCCCTCAGGCACCCCTTCGGCCGGGGGCTTCTCCAGCAGTTGCTTCTTCATCAAGGCCAGGATGTAGCGCACGGTCATGACTAGGTCTTCTTTATCGAGAACCTGGGGATACCGAATCACGGCTCCGCTCTCAGGATCTTCGATGACCCCGGGCCTGACCACGACACCGGTCTCCTCACAGGTGACCAGGCGCCCGACTTTTCGAGCCAACTTGTAGCGCCCGACTTTGGCCTGATTGTAGCGCTTGGGACTGAAGAATAGGTTGTTGAGCAGAGCGCTGGCACTCTCCACCGATGGCGGGTCGCCGGGGCGCTGCTTGCGGTAGATCTCGATCAGGGCCTCTTCGGTACTCGAAGAGGGGTCCTTCTCCAGAGTCGCTTCGAGCAACGGTTCGTGACCGAAAAGCTCGCGAATCTCCTCATCACTACCGTAGCCAATGGCTCGCAACAGAACCGTAGCCGGCAACTTACGCGCCTTATCGATCGACACGTTGATGATGTCGTCAGCGGTGGTCACGAACTCAAGCCAGGCACCCCGGTTCGGGATCACGGTGGCTTGATACGACTCTTTACCGGTCAGATCGGGAGTGGCATCGAAGTAGATACCGGGAGAACGAACCAACTGACTGACGATGACCCGCTCCGCACCATTGATGACGAAGGTTCCCTTTTCGGTCATGCAAGGGAAGTCACCCATAAAGATGTCTTGCTCCTTGACCTCCTTGATGTCGCCGCCTTCTTTAGTGATCAATCGCACTCTCACCTTGAGTGGGCGAGCATAAGTGGCGTCTCGATCTCGACACTCCGACACCGTGTAGGTGGGCGGCTCCAGGTTGTGCTCCAAGAACTCTAATACGAGGTTGCCCGTGAAGTCTTCGATGGGAGAGATATCCAGGAACGTTTCCTTGATACCTTCTCGCAAGAACCCTTCGTAGGATGACCGCTGGAGATCGATCAAATAGGGAAGATCGAGCACCTTCGGGATTTTCTGAAAGGAGATCCGCTTCGTAATCGGATTCACCTGGCGCAACATTGACATGGAGTTACTCCTCCTGACTCACTCTCTAAACGACCCGCAGCAAGCTTACACCAGCCGGGTCACAAATTTTCTTTGACTCTAATACGGTCTATAAACAGCAGAACAAGCAAAGTCGACAGATCGACTTCGCTTTCCTTCAGACACATCCGTTTTTTTTATGATCACTCAAATTTAATGGGATTCCACAGCACTCACGCGCAGCGCACTGGCCATAATAGTCATCCACCGCTCCCCTGTCAATGGCCATTTTGGGGAGCTATGGTGCCACTTCATCGAGCCGGGCGGCCAACTCCAAAGCCCGATCAAGATCCTCGGGAGCGGCGGCGGCGATCACATCCAGCAAGGTGCGAAGACCCCGGGCAGCCCCCAAAGGCAGACCCTCGTTGTTCTTCTCGTCCCACCAAAAAAAACCCGCGTGGAGCGCCCGGTCCAGTCTGGCCTGCAACTTCTCCACGGATTCAACCGCTAACTCGGTGAGTTCCCATAAATAGGTATGGGCCCTTACGTATCGGCTCTGCCAGGGCACGAAGAACTCCCCCTCCCAAAACTGCTCGGGGGTGGTGCGCCAACTGCCCGGAGGGACCTCATCTTCTTGAGTGGGGAAACCCTCCACTAGCTCCGAAGGAGCAACCAGCTCAAACTTCTCACTACTCTCTATAGTAGCCAGGAAATCCCTCAAACAGGCCACGGAGCCCCGGCGATGAGTACCCAGGCACTCGGTATCCAGGGCCAGCAGCAAGTAGCCCGGCTCCGGACCCAGCCAGGCCCCCACCCCTTCCATCAACTCCCGGGCCAGCCGGCTCCCGCTAGCGCCGCTTCGAATGGAACCGATCAACGCCTTACTCCAGAGCGACGAGCGAAGCAGGATCTTGAGCCCTCCGCACTCAGCTACGTGGGCCCGGGGAGGCTCCGGGTTCAAACAACTATAGGTGGAGTCGTCCACCGCACACCAGCGAAAACCCGACTCGACTAAGATAGGGATCAACTCTGGTCCGTAGGCCATTTCCGGAGGAACGAAACCAGAGCAGTGCCAATCTCTATAAAGCTCGCCATGGCGGACCTGATCGTGGGTGATCTGGCGGGCGATGGCTTCTCGCGGCAGCAATGGCAAAATCGGGTAGTAAGCCGCACTGGCCACGAACTCCGTGTGTCCTTGCCGCCGTAACTCCGCACAGTTTCTCAGGGCCTGATGATAGCCGTCACTATGCCAGCGCTCGGTGAGTCCCCAGGGAACGGAGAGAGCACAGGGAGCATTCCAATCGAGCAAACTGCTGAGAAGCGGCAGATGATTCTGCTCGTAGAGCCGGTGAAACCCGCGGGAGACCGGTTCCGGAGGACAGGACATGCACAAGAGTAAGGAGACGCGATGCGGAGTATCGTTTTTTCGATTTTCACTCATATAGCATTAAAAACGAAAAGGAGAGCCGCGGCTCTCCCTTTAGTTTGGTCGGGGCGAGAGGATTTGAACCTCCGACCTCTTCGTCCCGAACGAAGCGCGCTACCAAGCTGCGCTACGCCCCGATGACCAGTTCGCAGTATATAGCAGGTCTAAAGCCTCGTCAATAATTTACAGATTTCCGGTAAAGATCACCGGAACACCTCGGCCTGCTCCGGACAGTTGAATGCGAGCATTCTCTTGCCCTGATAAGGCGTCGAGTGAAATCAGGACTCCTTTGCTATGATCGAAGACGTAGAGCAAAGAGCCGTCTGCCCCAGCCACCAATCGGTCCGGAGATAGCGAGGAGTCGGAGTAGGTCCAGAGTGCTCGAGAAGCATCCGGTGACAGGGCCTGGACCTCGCCTCCCGGGCTCAGCGCGTAAAGCCTTCCGGCCTCGGACACCAGGTGCTCAAAGGTACTCGAAGTAGGAACAAATTCTACGGCTCGACCGGTCTTGATTTCATAGGAATCGAGCCCTGCCACCCCCTCACGAGCCAGCAGCAGCCGTCCTCGCTCCACCGCTGCCGAGTTCAGACGATCCGGAAATCGAAATTGGGCCAGCAGCCCTAACCGTGGTTCCGGAGAGAGCAAGCTGAGCGAATCCGCCTGCCCCACCAGGACTCCTTCCGGGATCACTTCCATCCAGAGCGGATCCCCCCCGGGTACCGGCAGGGTGCCTACCACCCTGGACGTCGCCAGGTCAAACTTGAGGACCGCCCGCAATTCCGGGGAGAGTAGAAAGAGTGCCGCCCCGTCTTGCGAAAAGGCGAGAGAATGGGCCCCCTCAAAGAGTGCGTTTTCGTGGCGGGAAGCCTCGGCAAACGACGGGAGGTTCCAGAATTGCAGCCGGTCCCCTGAAAGAGAGGCCAGAATCGGTGAGGACGGATGGACCGCCAGGCGAGGAACCTCTTGCTCCTTGAACTCCAAACTCCTCACTTCGGTAAGAGTTCGCCCGCTCAGGACCAATACTCCGCCTGCCGTAGGAACAGCCACCCCGTCAGCCAGGGTGGAGGCAGCCGACAGGAGCCAAAGCACGCCCAGGAACCACCATCTTCGAAAGGTCTTTTCCATGCCCGGGGCTTCTGGTTGCAGTGGAGGGATCCCTATGCCCTCACCGAAACGCGCTTCCCCCCGAGAGGACGTTTCATGTTTCACACTATCTGGCTTCTAGGGCCGATCGGTGCCATCGTAGGCCTGCTCGCCGCATACCTTTTCTTTCAGCAGATGATGAAAGAGTCGGAAGGCACCGAGACCATGATAGAGATCGCCGGGCACGTCCGGGAGGGTGCCCACGCTTACCTTCGCCAACAGAATAGAGTGGTTGGCCTGATCCTGGTCGTCACCTTTGTCGCCTTGCTGGTCCTGTCTCTAGCCAGGTTGCAGGCCATTCAGGTACCGTTTGCCTTCATCCTGGGGGGAGCGTTCTCGGCTCTAGCCGGCTACCTCGGGATGGTGACCGCGACCAACGCCAGTGCCCGCACCAGCAACGCGGCTCGGGAGCGGGGGCTCAACCAGGCCCTGAAGATCGCTTTTCGCAGCGGCGCGGTGATGGGCCTGACGGTGGTCGGCCTGGCCCTGGCTTTCATCGTGGTGGCCTTCTTTCTTATGGTAAAATTCTCTGGATTGGAGCTGAAGGAAGCTACCATCATTATGGTCTCCTTCGGGATGGGCGCCTCCTTCCAAGCCCTGTTTGCCAGGGTGGGGGGTGGCATTTTCACCAAAGCTGCCGACGTGGGTGCCGACCTGGTGGGAAAAGTCGAAGCCGGGATCCCCGAAGACGACCCTCGCAACCCGGCCACCATCGCCGACAACGTGGGGGACAACGTGGGGGACGTGGCCGGCATGGGGGCCGATCTCTACGAGAGCTACTCCTCTTCCATCCTGGCCGCCATCGCCCTGGGGGTGAGCGCTTTCAGTCTTTTCCCCGACACCAACTTCGATGACCAGATGGCAGCGGCCATCGCTCCTATCGCCATCTCCGGCCTGGGAATCATCGCCTCGGTGATCGGGATCTTCATGGTCAAAACCCGAGAGGGGGCCAACCAGAAAGAGCTGATCCACGCACTCGACCGGGGTGTCTGGATCGCGTCCATCGTCATGGTGGCCGGTTCAGCCGCCATCTTCTGGGATCTTCTAAAAGACGTGGACATGCCCAACCGCCTGGGGTGGTTGGGCCTGTGGGGCTGCGTCGTGCTGGGTCTGGCCGTGGGCCTGGGTATCGGCAAAGCTACTGAGTACTACACTTCCTATGACTACCAACCCACCCAACTCATTTCGGCGGCAGGAGTAACCGGACCGGCCACCGTCATCATCGAGGGCTTTGCGGTGGGACTGCTCAGCACTTACATGCCGATCCTCTTTGTGATCCTTGGAATCCTCGGCTCGTTTATACTCTGCAACGGATTTCTCAACGTGGGTCTCGGTCTTTACGGGGTGGCCCTGGCGGCGGTGGGGATGCTGTCGACGTTGGGTATCACCCTGGCCACCGACGCCTACGGGCCGATCGCCGACAATGCCGGGGGCAACGCCGAGATGGCCGATCTTCCCCCGGAGGTTCGGGAAAAGACCGACCTGCTGGACGCTGTGGGCAACACCACCGCCGCTATCGGTAAGGGTTTTGCCATCGGTAGCGCGGCACTGACCGCCATGGCGCTCCTAGCCGCCTACGGAGAAGAACTCAAAATCCGCTTGATTTCCGCAACCACGACCGGCAGCTTCAATCCCTGGGGGGCCAACCAGATCAACCACGAACAGGCGGTTGCGGCAACCTATCAGGATCTCATGCTCTGGTACGACGTGACCCTCTTAAACCCCATGGTTCTAATCGGGCTCTTCATCGGCGCGACCCTGGTCTTCGTTTTCTCCGCCCTCACCATGAAGGCGGTGGGGAAATCGGCCATGTCGATGATCGAAGAAGTCCGACGCCAATTTCGGGAGAAACCGGGCATCTTACAGGGTGAGGAGAAACCCGATTATGCCGCCTGTGTGGCCATCAGTACGGCCGACGCCCAGAGGCAGATGGTCCTCCCCTCGGTTCTGGTGGTGGCCGTCCCCATGATCGTGGGGATGATCTTCGGACCCGCGGCCGTGATGGGTCTTTTGACCGGGGGCCTGGTGTGCGGCTTCTTGATGGCCATTATGATGGCCAACGCCGGTGGGGCCTGGGACAACGCCAAGAAATACGTGGAACTCGGCAATAACGGCGGCAAAGGTTCAGAAGCGCACCGGGCCGGAATCATCGGTGATACCGTGGGCGACCCGTTTAAGGACACCTCCGGGCCTGCTCTGAACGTTTTGATCAAGTTGATGGCTATTGCCTCGGTGGTGTTCGCCGGCCTCACCGTCAACATCTCACCGAAAATCGCCGCCATGCTCGGCTTCTTCTAGAAGCTCTAGCCGCGTTTCCAGCAAAGGGTTCCGCCGTCGGGAAAGCCCACGATCAGGTCATCCAGCAGATTGCAGAAAAGACCGACTTCCACTACCCCCACGAGGGCCGAGAGGCGAAGTGCCATGACCACCGGATCGGGAATTCTTGCGAATTGACAATCCACGATCAGGTTGCCGTTGTCGGTGCGAAAGTCGCCCCCGTGGCGCAAGCTCGGGGTACAGCCCAGCTCGCAGAGCGCATCGAGGGTGTTGTCTATACCGAAGGCCAGGCATTCCACCGGCACCGGGAAGCTCTGGTCGAAGACTTCCCGGACCTTGGTGGGATCTACCAGAATGCAGACTCTCTCGCTATGAGAAGCCACCAACTTTTCTCTGAACAAGGCTCCCCCGCCCCCTTTGATCAGGCAGCCCCCGGGCTCGACTCGATCCGCACCATCCACGCACAAATTCGAGTGAAGTTGAGGAAAATCAGGAGCACCCAGCAAAGGAATGCCCAGCTCCCGGGCCCGGCTTTCGGTGACCTTAGAGGTTGGAACACCTCGGACGGTGAGGCCCTGGCCGACTCTCTCGGCCAGGCCCTGCAAAAAGTACTCCACCGTGCTGCCGGTGCCCAGACCCAGGGTCATCCCCGGCTCGACCAACTCCAGAGCAGCTCGAGCAGCCGCCCGCTTGGCCTCGTCCTGGCTACCCACAGAGCTCGGTCGGTCGACCACCTCACGAATGAAAACCTCCAGTTCGGTGGCCATTAGCTCCTCTTACGAAACCGTCGGCGACGGCTCTGCCTGCTCTCATTGGCACGGGCCGGAGCTGCGGTGACGGGCTTGGCCTTCTTGCTGGAGTCAAAGGACTCTTTCTGCTCCAGCCACCACTCCATCGGCTCCATATCCTCACCGGTGGCCTCCAGCAGAAACCGATACACGTTGAGGGCTTCGTGAAAATACGATTTACCGAGGAGAGATTTGGGAGCGTTGCGACGACTGCGTTTGCTCCCCTGTTGAAATCGGCGCAGGGCCAGGGCCAATTGGGCTACCCGTTCCAGGTCCTTGCGGGAGGCACCGAACGGGGCCAGGACCTCCTCGGCCAACCGGCGAGCCAACAGATCGGGGCTGGACGCCTCGAAAAAATCTTTGGCCAGCAAGAACGGCAACATCCAGACGCAAAAAAGTAGAGCGCGGGTAGGTTTGGCTTCGTTCTCCAGATAGGCATCGACCCGGCTCAACAGATTGAAGAGCAAGCGCCCATCCTTGTCCAGGGAGGGTCTGTTCTTAGAACTCTTAAGATACTTGGCCAGGTTGGGATCAAGCTCTTTCAGGAGGCCGGATTCTTCCATCAGAGTCATAGCTCGGCAACTGGCCCCCTCCTCCAAGAGCCTGGCCAACTCCTCCTGGACCCTCGGAGGGGGCGACTTATGGATAGCCTCTTTGGACTCTTGCATGGCAGTCCAGGTCTTGTTCTCGATCCGAAAGTTCAACTTAGAGGCAAACTTCACCGCTCGAATCATCCTGACCGGGTCTTCCTGAAACCGGGTCCAGGGATCATTGATGGTACGGATGACCCGCTTTTCGATATCTCGGACCCCGTCTACGTAGTCGATGACGCTGTAATTCGAGATATCGTAAAACAGCCCATTGATGGTGAAGTCTCGGCGAAAAGCGTCTTCCTTAGGCGAGCCGAAGCGGTTATCGCTGCGGAGCAAGAGATCGTCGTCGTCCTCCGATTCAGGCTGGCAGCGAAAGGTCGCCACCTCCACGATCTCTCCGCCGGAAAAATGCACATGGGCCAGGCGGAAGCGTCGACCGATCAGGCGACAGTTTCGAAAAAGCTTTCGAACCTGCGTGGGCCGGGCCGAGGTGACGATATCAAAATCTTTGGGGGTGCGCTTGAGAAACAGATCCCGCACGCTTCCTCCCACCAGATAGGCCGTATGCCCCGCTCGGTAAAGTCGATTGAGCACCCGAAGCGCTCCTGAATTTACAAATCTTCGGGATACCGGATGTTCACTACGGGATAGGACACGCACCGAGGTTGGTTCTGGCGCTTAGAAGGTTTTCCTCTCCCCCGAGGTCATCTGCCAAGAGGGAAGCGTGCCGGTGTAGCCGAAACGCCACTTAACCTTTTACCGACTCGAGATGGCTGCACTCTCGAAAGTCGGTATGACGGGGAATGAGGAGGTTTATTACATGAGAAAGTTTATTCGAATCGGCCTGTCGGCCGTACTTGCCGGTGGACTGTTCATCGGCGTAGCCGGTGCAGAACCGGCTCAATCCGCCGATGACGCCAGAGTTGAAATGGCATTGCTGGGTCCAGACCGGCAACCCAGAGCACCGCAAAGAGCGGTCAAGGCGCCTGTTCAGCGCACCGAAACTCGCCGGGAGCAGGTCGTTACTCCACCACCGCCCCCGGTGAAGCCGTTCGTGTACGAAAAACATGAGTGCAAGACCCTCAGCGAGGTGCCTTACAATCTGCAAGGTGAAGAGTTCTTCTGCTACCAGAATCGTCCCATCACGTTCTATCTGGACGACGGGGATGTCACCATGTGGACCCCAATGGGGCGTTACCCCACCAACAAACTCGGAGCCATGGGTGCTGACCGAGAGTTCATGAGGTTGGAGTTCGCCGAACGTCTGGGCGTCTGGGCCAACGGCCGCATCCAGGACCAATCCCCTCAGACCATCGTGAGCGACATGCAGGCCCGCATCGAGGAAATGGTTTGCGGCACCTGGACCGGTCCCAAGGCGACCAACATCGCCGGCATTCCGGTCACCATGGCTACCGGCGTTGATGAACACGGCAATTACCACTACGAAATTATGTCGTGGGAACGCTTCGGAAACACCTATGCCGTAGCCACGCGGGTTCCGTACAACGTGCGATACAATACGCAGCGAAATGCGGAGAACGCCTGGATCGTGACCCACATGCACCCTACCACCTGGGTCGAGTAGGTCAACGGAGGCAATAGCATCCTGAGAGCCTGTTCCCGGAACGGGCTCTCAGTGTTTTCTGACTTTCCATGAGAACAATCGGCATCAAATCCCTACTCCTGGTTCTGCTCTTCTTCTGTTCCAGCTCGGCGGGCCCCCTCTCCGAGCGGGTCGTCCTGGTGGCCGAGCATAACGGGCTCAAGAAGCTCTTTATCTGTCGGCCCGATGGGCGGGATCTGCAACGGCTGAGCAAAGAACCCGGCCATCAGATGCAGCCGGCTTACTCTCCGGCACTGGAGCGCTTTTTCTACGTCAGGCCGATCCTGGCCAGACATCAGATCTGCTCGGTGGATACCCGGGGAAAAGATTTTCAACTGGAGGTTGATCTGAAAGCCGAAGCGCTTTATCCTTCGGTCTCCCCCGACGGAAAAAAGCTCCTCTTTTCCACCGATATGTGGGGTCCCTTAGAACTCTGTGAGATGGACCTGGATAGTCGAGAACTCAAGCGGCTGACCTACGACGGTGGGATCAACACCCGGGCCGAATACTCCCCGGACGGCAAATTCGTATTGTTTCTGTCTCGTCGAAGTGGCCTGACCGAAGTTTATCGGCTGGAGCTTGAAAACGACGCCCTCACAAAGCTCACGGAAAGCCCTTTTGCTCACGGCGCACCGAACTGGAGCCCCAGCGGGAAACGATTCGTAGCCACCGTCGGACACCCGCCCAAGCGCCGGAGTGTTCTGTTCGAAAAAGACCTGGAGACTGACAAGCTCCGCACTCTGGTCCCCGAGCAACAGGGACTGGTCTCCCCATGCTACTCGGTGGACGGAAGCTTGATCCTCTTCATCGACGACGGGGTTCTCTACACCTATGATCCCTCAGACAGCAAAGCCGCTTTGTTCCCACTCAGAGGCCGGTTGGTCCCCGAGGAGGCCATTTGGGTTCCCTTTCCCCTACCGTAGATCTTCGCGAACACCCAGTCGAGGAGTTGGAACGCGAACTCCTGAAACGGCTGGGCGACCAACCTCCTGCTCTTTTGTGGGTGGCCCGAAGACCAAAGAAGAACTGGTTCCGGGAGCTGACCTCCTATCGGCCGCTGGTTCTGACTTCTTCGGCCAGGTATGAGCAGATTCTATGGTTGTCTCCAGCCGTCGACCCAGCGGTACCGGAGGATTGGGTCCTGGAGTGTCACCAAATACTCGAAGGCTATCGAGAGCTGTTCCAAGGCCGGGACCTTGACGGATACAGTGAACTAGTCCAGAGCCACATCAATAGCCAGGAGAACGATCTCTTCCCTCGCTTGCTCGGGTTTCTCCCTTCAGCGGAACGAGCGTTAAAGGAGTTGACCTACGAACACAGGGGCATGGAGGCCGGGTTAACACGCTTGCCAGGATTGCTTCGTCAGTGGGACCGAGGAGAGCTGGACGCCAGGGCCAGAGAGCATTTCGATTTGGAATTTTTCCATCTGGTGGAGCACAATCTGGAGAGAAAACTTGAGGCGGTCTATCCGGCTCTGGCATATTTCGAGAGAGGGTAGACATCCACCGAGCGACTTGTTATAATCCGTGACACTATCCGACGTAGCTCAGTGGTAGAGCAATCGGCTGTTAACCGATCGGTCGCTGGTTCGAGTCCAGCCGTCGGAGCCACAAAGCCCTCTCAGAAGAGGGCTTTTTGTATTCCCAGAATTTCTGTCTAAAAGGTTGCAGCCCGGAGTGGGGGCTCCGGGCTGCAGGGGATTGGGTGTCTTGGGAGTGTCGTTTTGCTAAATTCATTATATCCTCGACCGCATGTTCCCACATGTGATCTGGATCACAAAAAGGAAGGTTTTCCTCGGGCTTTACCAATAAATAGGAGATATGGATTCGCAACCTGACACAGGATTCGTCAATCGATTTGTTTCCGGAATAAAGGACAAGACTATTAAGTTTGCCGAGAGCAAGCTTCAAAAGAGCATCCAGGAGGTCCCAGAAGAGGCCATTCTCGGCTTCATAGCCACGGCTGTGCGACTGGGCGCCCACCGCTTGGAGGTTCGCATCCAGGGAGTCGATCTGGTTCTGACTCACGACGCCAAAAAGCTCACCGAGGCAGTGGCCGCTCAACTCCACCGGGGGGTAGAAGGCTTGTCTGAAATTTCCAACGCCTTCCGGGTCCACCTGGGCCACGATGAGGGTGCCATTCAACTGGACTTTCTCACCGAGAACGGCATGTTCAGCGCCCACTACAAAGGTTTCGCAGCGCCCAAGATAGAGCAGGCCGACCTCAGTGACTTGAACCTGGCCAAGATGACCACCCGAATCATTCTCAAAGGATCCGGTAATTATCGGCGGGTGAATCAGGCCATGGGCAATGAACTACCCGAAGTCGCCCTGATCCGCAAGCGTTGCTTCCTCACTCCCCTGGATATCATCATTTCGGGGCGCCCCATCGAGCGCTACACCCGACTTCCCGAATCGTTGGTAACCGGTACCAATTTTGAACGACAGCACCACCAGACTCTGTCCACTCTGGTGAGCACCCCCAGCCAGGGTACCGTGGTCAACCTTTCCCACCTGGCCCCGCACCTTCGCGCCATCCAGGCGGGGATGTGCGGCCTGGCTCGAAATCCCGCCGATGCCGGTTGGTTTCATCTGGTCGACGGAATCGCCCGACCGCTCACCCAGGTGAACTGGCCGGCCCGCACCTGGGGCTTTATCGCCATCGGTGACATGTCCATGGCGGGCCTGCTGGAACCCGAGATTTCCCTCTTGACCCGAGCTCTCACAGGGAGCCTTTTTGAAACCATTCAAACCAAGACCTCGGACCGGGCTGAGGAGGCCCTGACTTTTCTTGAGCAAAACCGGCAGGTCCTGACTGAAATCGGTCACGCTCCGGTGGAGCAGGACCGAGTGTTCCTGCGGCTGCGCGAGCTATTGTCACCCTCCTCGGACCCCCGAGTCATGAATAGCCGCCTGGAACTGGCGGCAAGCCTGGAGTCGGCCGGACAGACCAGTGAGTCCCACGAGTTGTACGCCGATGTCTTGCCGGTTTGGGAATCAGAGGCTCTAAACCACTTCGACAAGTACCGGTTTGAGGAGGGGGCAGCCCTGTGGCAGCGGGCCCTCTCGCTGCGGGAAAAGTTGGGCACTGATCAAAATGACTTGGCCGATAAATATCTTTATCTGGCCGAGATCGGACGCGACCAGCGTCTGGGCTTCGCCGAGCAATCTTATCGGCGCTGCCTCCAATTGGTCCGTCTGTGCGGAGTAGAGAACAAGGAGCGAGAGTACAAGGTTCTTCTTGGACTGGCCAGCATCCTCAAGAAAAACCGTGTACTCACCGAGAGTCTGGCCCTGGCCGAAGAGGCCCAAAAACTGATGACCGAGATCCGGGGCAAAGAAACGCGGGATCTGGTACCGGTCCTGCAGTTGCAAGCTGAAATCTACGATCAGATGAACGACTACGCCCGCTCTACCGACTTCGAGCAGAAAGCCATGCTGCTAAAATTTAAGCGCTGACGGATCTTCCTGGGGTGAAGCCAGTCGGACCGAGGACCAGCCAAGGCGCAACAAACGGTCGTAAGCTTTGATCACCGGTTCGATCGGAGTGGAGCGGTCGGCGGTCAAATTTATAGAGCCCACCGGAGCGAGGGACTCTGGATCGATGTCCTCGGTGATCTCACCATTTTCAACCCGGGTCAGGGTTCCGTCCGGATGCACGAAGAGGGTCAACTCGTCACTCTCCTGAGCGCCCTCCACTCCCAGCGCGGTTTCCTGAGCCAGTTCATCCACCTCCAGGCCACTGGGAGCCAGACTGGAGCCGGCTATCAAAAAGATAATCAGCAACACCAACAAAACATCCGTGAAGGGAGTGATATTGATGGCCTGAAACGCTCCCTCTTGAGAGCGGGCCCGATGATATCGCCGACGTCGAATCAAAGCGCTTCGGTGGTCAAGACCACCACCTCCTCCCAGCCCGTTTCCGCGGCCGCTTCGAGAACCGGAAAAACTCTTCCATACGGGCACTCGCGGTGGACACCGACGGCCAGAACCCTCTCTTCCCGCAAGGCCTTCAATCTCTCCAGAGCATCGAATCGCTCCAACCCGTCCAGCCCAGGCTCAGGCCAACTGATCGTTCCTTGCGCATTCAACTGGATCACACAGGCGTACTTCTCCACCTCTTGCACCTCGGTCACCCGGGGCAGAGGCACCGTGACGTTGGATTGCTCGAAAGAACTGGCGCTGAGCAAGAAGGTGATCAACAAGACCAGCATCACGTCGGTCAAGGGTGTGACGTTGATCCCGGAAAAGGTGGTATTGCTCCTGTTTTGAGCCTGGCTCATGCCCTACAATTCGCAGCCCAGACCGCCTAACCTGGCAAGGAGCGTGTCGGAGTAGGCGGACCCGTCCAAGGTTTTGGCTAGCCTGGCGACGAAAACCAAAGCCCATGGCGGCCTCCATCAAAACGGCCTGGACCGCGTTTGAGCAAGGCGACGCGGAAAAGGCCGAATCTCTCTTTCAAACCCTGACCTCCAATCCGAACGGGACGACCTTTCCGTGGACTCAGCAGGGGCTGTTCTTTCTGAGATTGGACCGATATCAAGAGGCTGCCGCCTCGCTTCAGCAGGCCGTCGAAAGAGACCCTGCCAATCCAGCCCCCCTCTTCTTTCTGGCCCTGGCTCAGGAACTCGCCGGTGAGCGTGAGAACTTCTGGGCGACCCTGGCCAAGCTCGCTGAACTCTCACCTCACCACCAGGGCAGAACCAGTCTGAAGCTACTGGCCGAACTGAGAGGCGGAGACCCCCTTCCGCTGTTGAGGCAGTTCGGATTCGGTCCTCGAGACGGAGTAGAACGCCCGAAATTCTCTCAGCGAGTAGCCGCGTCCATGGGTAGGGGCAAGCCCGAGTGGCTGCCGAGCGAACTGAGCTCTTCCGATTATCTGTTGGGCCCCATATTGGTCGAGGTCGAAACCAGGCTCCACGCCCTGGAAGTCCCCAAACTCGAACACCATCCTCCCC
The DNA here is from genome assembly GCA_041676625.1 of Vulcanimicrobiota bacterium. GTDB lineage: Bacteria > Vulcanimicrobiota > Xenobia > Xenobiales > JADMJV01 > JAEXNA01. The sequence goes on along the minus strand of JBAYRN010000007.1, from coordinate 40,954 downwards.
TTTTGCCCGAGGACCTCGATTCGCTCAAGCCGGTCAAGAGAAAGTTCCGAGAAGAGATCGCCAACTTCGGCAACTCCGTGAGAGCGGGGAACGCCCTCAAGAAAGGTCGGGGGCTGCTGGAAAAGGCCTGGGCCATCTCCGATCCCGAGGAGCAAAAGAAACCTCTCCAGGAGGCCGTTAAGTATCTGAGAGCAGCTCGTAAGACCGATCCTCACGCATTTCGGGTCTCCTACCACCTGGCCGAGGCTTACATCTTGATGAGCAAAAACGAGGCGGGCAAACCGTACCATCGCTTCCGGCTCTTGCAAGCCCAGACGAGCTGCCTGGCTTCGGCCAACAACGAAGGGCTCAACCCGTACCTGCTGTTTTATCTGGCTTACATCCAGCATCTGCTGGGGCGGCCCAAACTCGCCATCGAGTATTACCAAGCCGCCACCGACAGATTTGAAAAGCTACCGGAGGCCCATTACGGACGGGGCCAATGCCACTTGCTCCTGGGCGACGCCACCACCGCCCGTCGCCTCTTCTTAAAGGCGGTCAATAGCGATCTGGCCCTGGCCCGGGAGCGCCTGGACCTGTTCGCCCGGATCCTCAGCGAGAAAGGCCCCGACGCTTTCGGCGCTCCGCTCCCAACGATGACTCCCGAACCTCCACCCACCCCGGAACCGGTAGACCCCCCTACCGAGACAGCCCTGGACGAAGCCGCTCCGGAATAAAAAAAAGCCCCCGAGACTCGGGGGCTTTTTTTTATTCCGGTGTGGTTGGGGCTTAGCCCTGACCGCCGGCGATGACGAAGTTGTCCAGGTAGATCCCATCCTGATTGACGGAGCCGTCCGATTTCAGTCGGAAACGGACTTGCACGTCCTTGCCGTCGTAGGCAGACAGGTCGACTTCCCGGTTGCTCCAGTCCGAAGTTCCGTTGAGAACGGCCGCGCTGGCCCACTGGGTTTCGGCGCCTTCGGCGGGAACCTGTGCTACTTCCACGTGAACGTTGTCATAGCGGTTTTCCAGGTCGAACTTGGCATCGAAAGCCAGGGTCGCACCGGCGAGGTCCTTCAGGCTGATGGGGCGGCTGGTCAGGCTGATGTCCTGATCCTGGCCGTAGGCGCCATCGGGGCTGTCGGTCCAGACCTTGCCACGACCGGGAACTTCCACCTTGGCCCAGGTGCCTTCGGGCGTGAAGTTGTTCGCAGTACCGTCCACGGTGTCTTCGAAAGCGACTTTGGCAGCCGGTACGGTCCCGGAAGCGGTTCTCACTTCACTGAGGTTACCGATGTTATCGGCCACCTTCAGAGCCACGTAGATGGGACGCTCGGTGCCTGAGAGGCGAGTTTTGATCTTCACCTCTTCCAGGGTGCCGGTTTCACCGGGGGCTCCGGTAACCACGGTCTGAGCGGCATCAAACGAGACCTGACCTTCAGCGGCTTCGCCATCCACGATGGGCCGGTCGCTGACCTTCACGATGTAGCCGGAAGCGTTTCCGCACCAACCGTCATCACCGGTGGCGGTAAAGCCCACGGTCACTTCCCCGGCGTTGGCGTTTTTCACCCGGAAGTCGTTGGGGGCGGCGGGGGCCGTGGTATCGGTCTCCATCGCGTTGTTGGCGTTCAGGCGCTTTCCGGATACGGTCTTGCCTTGCAGGCTGGCGACCGAATCACCGGTGTTCATCAGACGCGATTTCAGCTCTTCGTTGCTCATCTCGGGGAACTGGGTCAGCAGCAGGTTGGCCGCACCGGTCACGTGAGGGGTGGCCATCGAAGTACCGGAGAAGCTCTTGTACTCTTTGTCGCCGCCGGAGGTAGAACTGAGGATGTCTACCCCGGGAGCTCCCAGGTCGACGGTGGTTTTGCCGTAGTTACTGAATCGAGCGATTCCGTCGTTGTGATCGGTAGCAGCGACCGAGATCACGTTAGGCAGGTCGAAGGTAGCCGGGTAAGCCGGACGAGCGTCGTTGTTGTTGCTCTCGTTTCCAGCCGCGATGATGTGCATGGCGGGGGACGATTTGAAAGCGTCGTAAAGAGCCTGGTTGAAACCGCCGCCACCCCAACTGTTGGAGGTGACCCGTGCGCCCATTTTGGTGGCGTACAGTACCGAGTCGATGGCTGCGGCCAGAGTCCCACCGCCGCTGGCAGTCAGGAACTTCACTCCCATCATGTTACCCTTTTGGGATACCCCGTAGAGGCCTTTGGAGTTGTTGCCGTTGGCGGCAATGGAGCCTGCGCAGTGTGAACCGTGATCATTGTCGTCCAAAGGATCACCGGTCTTGGCAGCCGCGTTGAACCCGTGAACATCGTCGATGACGCCGTTGCCATCGTTGTCGATGCCGTCACCGGGGATCTCGCCCGGGTTGGTCCAAATGTTGCCCTGCAAGGCTTCGTGGTTGTAGTTGATACCGGTATCGATGATGGCGATCAGCGGTCCGCCTTCAGCTTGTGTCTTACCGGTTTGCAGAGTCCAGGCTTCAGGAGCGTCGACGTCGGCGTCGACCTTACCGCCGGTCTGGCCTTCGTTGTTGATTCCCCACAGTTGGCCGTTCAAGTTTTCAGGCTTGGAGGCGATCCCCGTCTCGGCTTCACCGGACATATCGGTGGTCAACTTGATGACGTCGTTTTGTACCGCGTACTCAACCCGACCGTCTTTCTGCATCATGACCATGGCTTGAGCGGTACTCATGCCGGCGGGAAGTTTCAGCAGAACCATCTCTCCGTTGAACGCTTTGAACATGTTCTCGGGGATGTCGAATTTTTGCAGAACTTTGGCCCCGTATTGCTCGGCGAATCCACCGGAGGGCGAAGCGCCTTCAGCGGCCGAGAAGGCGAATTCGGGCTTCAGTTTGACGATGACTTCGCTCTCTACGTGCTCGGGAAGTTTCGTCTCCAGGCTGGCTGCCTCTTTGGCGGTTTCAGCCATCAAGGCGCTCAGATTGAATCCACCCTGGGGGGCGGAAAGCTGGACGGCGTCCGCGGGTACCGCGGCTGCAGCGGCGGCTTCTTTAGCGGGCGCGGCAGGGGCGGCCGAAGCTACCTTCTGGGCTGTAAATAGCGTGTTCGGTCTAGTGGTTTTAACAATCATAATGAGTAATCTCCCTGGAATATTGAACAGCCTCTACGGGCCTGTTTTCTGTGCAAATCATAAAAAACACGAAAGTCGAAAGTATTAAAACTGTGTGAACTAAAATCTCAGAGCCGTGATCTCTTAAAAGATCCTGAAACCCTGGCACAAAAAAAAGCCTCTCCCAGGAGAAGCTCTCTTTCTTTACCATGGCGAGGTCTACTCGGCTTCAGCAATCACCACGTTGTCCAGATAGACTCCGTCACGGTTGCGGTCTTTGTCGCTCTCCAGCCGAAATCGAATGCGCATGTCGTCTTTACCGGTGTAGCCGCTGAGGTCAAGCTTGTGGTTCTGCCAGTCCGACAGACCGTCGAAACGGGCGAGTTGCTCCCAACTGCGGCGGCCGAACCATCCGTACTTTTCGATCTCCACCACAAACTTGTCGTGCTTGAGTTCCACGTCGATCTTGGAGTCGAAGTGCAGAACCGGGCGCTTAAACTCTTCCAGAGAAAACTTGTTGGAGGTCAGTTGGGCATCTCGGTTGGGCGGGTAATCGCCGTTCGGAGATTCCGTGTAAACCTTGCCCCGGCCGGGTTCATCGACCAGACTCCAGTGCTCGCTCGGGGCAAAGGCGTTCTCCCCTTCTCCTCGGTCTTCAAAGGCCACCTTCGCGGCCGGCACTTCCAGACTCAAAGTCCGCAGTTCGCTCTTGTTGATGACGTTATCCAAACCGATGACTCCCAGAGTCAGGTGGCGGGGTTTCCCCGAAGGGGTGAGTGCAAACTCGATTAGCTCTTTCTGACCGGAGGGTACCGGCTTGCCGGTGGGCAGGCGCCGCGCTTCGTTGAAAGGGATCCCCTCATCCGACTCCCCATTCTTGAAGGCTCCCAGAGTGTAGCGAACGTCATAACCGGAAAGATTTCCCTCCATCCCATCGTCGCCGGAAGCGATCCAGGAGACGTTGAGTTTGCTCGGCCGGGCCGACTCCAGTTTCAACTCACCGACCGGGGCCGGAGCAGTGGTGTCCTTCTCCAGTGCCTTGCCTAGGTCGAGACGACCGCCGCTGATGATGCGGCTACCGTACTTCTCCGGTAGCTCCGAAAGATTGTTCATCAGCCGGAATTTGATCTCTTCGTTGCTGATATCCGGCACCACGGTGGCCAGCAAAGTGGCCGCCCCGGCCACGTGGGGGGTAGCCATGGAGGTACCGCTCAGGAACTGAAACTTATTGCCTGGCTGGGTGGAGTTGATATCGACCCCCGGGGCGGCCAAATGGACCGTCTTCTCCCCCCGATTGGCAAACTTGGGAAATTCGTTGTTGCGGTCATGGGCGGTCACCGAGATGATGTTGTCCAGGGGCAGGGTAGCCGGATAAACCGGACGGATGTCGTTATCGTAGGCCTCGTTGCCGGCAGCGCATACGAAGAGCGCCGGAGAGTCGGCGATCACGTCGAACACTAATTGGTTGTACTTATTGCCCCCCCAACTGTTGTTCACGATCCGGGCCCCGGTCCGACTGGCGTAGACCAGCGCCTCGATGGCGTCGGCGGTGTTGCCGCTCCCGTCTTGAGAGAGAAAGCGAACCGGCATGATCCGGGCCTGTTGATTGACCCCGGTGATCCCCTTGCCGTTGTTTCCCACCGCCCCGATGGTTCCGGCTACGTGAGTGCCGTGGCCGTTATCGTCTTTGGGGTCATTGTTCTTGGCGGCCGAGTTGTACCCGTTGACGTCGTCAATCACACCGTTTCCGTCGTTGTCGATTCCGTCGCCGGGGATCTCCCCCTCATTGGTCCAAATGTTGTCCTTGAGATCCGGGTGGCGGATGTCGACGCCTGTGTCGATGACCGCCACGATGGGTCCGGTACGGCTTCCCACGCTGGTTTCCCAGGCCGCTTTGGCGCCGATGTCGATACCGGCCTTGCCCCCATCCTGCCCTTCGTTATGGAGACCCCAGAGGGTGGCATCCAGGTCGTCCGGAGACACGGATTTCGGCTCACCGGTCACTTGAGTTCTCACGATGTCGTTGGACTCCACCACCGAAACCCGGTCGTCTTTGGCCATCAACACCATGGCTTCGGCTACCGACAACTCACCGTTGAGCCCCACCAGCATCAGGTGCTCGGAGCTGGCTCTGGAGGTCTTCAGTCCGGTCAGGTCGATGTTCCTGAGGACCTTGCCCCCGTACTCGGTAGCGAACTCTGAAAAGTTGCCAACCTGGCTCTTCAGCCTGACCAGAACCTGATCGGGAACGAACTCATACTGTTCTAAAAACTTTTCTTGTGCGCTGATCTCCGGCTCAAGGCCGGTCAGACGACTTCGGACCCCGTTGGAAAAGGTGGAATCGTCGTGGCCGATCGACAGTCTGTCTGTCGGCATAAAGGCAGCAGGCTCAGCAGCCTTTGCAGCGGAGGTTTTCGGAGTTTGACCAGTGAGATGAGCAGCCAATCCTATTTTTGAACTTTGCCCAATAATCATAAAGCCAGGATATCGGGTCCCGGGACAGACCATGTGAACATTGGGTAAAAAAAAGACCGCCGGGCGGCGGTCGGACTTTGCATCGAAAGAAATGGAAGTTGTCTATAGCTTACTCCGGCCGGGTGGAACGAAGTACTGAAAACAACGCATCATATGTAAATTCTTTGTTAAGGATCAGATCCTAAGCAGCCCGGCCTTCGGGCGGCGGAACGGCGCCTTGCTCGGCCTGGGCGGCGACCTGCCGAGAGAGGGCGACCAGGTCCTGGGACATGGCCTGGATCATCTCCAGTTGTCCTTTAGCCTTGGCACTGCCGGCCTGCGCCTGCTGCTCCACCTGGGCCAGCGCGGAAACGTCTCCGCTCAGTTCGGCCTGAAGGATCAGTCTCATAGTCTCTTCGGCGTCCACACCCAGCTTATCAGCCCTGGCGGTAGTCTCCGGGTCTTCCAGGATGGTCTTCACCACCACCCCTTGCATGCTCTGCTCCAGGTGCTGGGCGACCAACTCGTCGGAGGGTCGGGTCAATTCTCTGATCAGACCGATCACCGCTTCAGAAACGTCCATGGTCTGCCTGGTAGCAAGATCGCCCGCCTCCAGTTTCCCGTTGACTTCAGCTGCCAGAACGGGGTTCAGTTCGGCCTGCACCCGCGTGAGGTAAGCCTGCACCACCTGCTCCACTGGAAGTTGCATCCGCTGGGCCAGTTCCTTGAACTGGTCAGAATTCAGAACTTGGACGACCTGCGGATTCTGACCCAGAAAGGCTTGAACATTGCTGTCGTTTTGAGCATCCACTCTCTCGGGCGCTTCAAAATCCGCGCCGCCGTTCAAGGCCCTGGCCGACTCCCGCATCAGAGCTCGGTCAACCACGGCGGCCAACTGCTCCATTTTGGTGTCTCGTTCTCCATCCTGATCGCTCAGCTGAGCGCTCAGTTCTCGGCAATCCTCGAGGATCATAAACTTCAGCAGGGCATCGGTCAGGCCCTGGACTTGCTCCTTGCCGAGACCTAGCTCCTGGGCCGCTTCAGTGACCACCGGGTCGGTCATCACTTTGGCTCGAACCTGGGGGTCCACCGACCGCTCGTAGTAGGCGTTCTCCACCTCTTTGCGAGCGCCATCCCAGAGCTTCATCAACTCTGGCTCCTTCTTGCCGAGCTTCTTACGGGCCCTGGCCAATTCCAGAGAGTTGGCGGTCTTGGCCGCCTTGACTTGTTGGTCGGTAAGGCCTTCGTACTGGCGAGGATTATTCAGCTTGGAGAAAGCCTCTCCCAGTTGCTGCGCCAACTTCGGCTCTTGCTGATTCAAAGCTCGGAAGGCGTTTTCCATGCGGGCTTCAGGCCCTTGCAGGACGGCTGCGGTCTGAACCTGAGCCTGGGGCTCGGTACGGGCCAGCGCTCGCAGTTTATCATCGGCCTCTTGATAGCTCTGGAGAGCCTCCGGAGCGGCTTTCCTCAAGCTCCGCCGCGCCGACTGGTAGACGGCATTGAGCTTGGCCCGCTCGGCCAGCGACTCTTGAGCGGTCATCCCCCTAAAGGTTTCAGGGTCCGAAATCTTGGCGTCGGCTTCCAGGAGCTTGGCCGCCGCATCGGGGTCGGCCTGCTTCATCTCCTCCACCGCCAGAGCCAGCTTCTGCTGATGAGGCTGAGGGCTCTCGGGCGCCAACTGGAGCGGCGTGTTGAGGGTGCGGTGGGCTGCCGAAACTTGCTCGATCTCTTCTCCGGTTACCGCTACTTGCTGCTTGTAGCCGACCTCTTTGATCAGAAGTTCCAGATTGTCCTCATCTTCGGGGCGCTGGACTGCGTCCAGGTAACGAGTAAAGAGGTCTACCCCCAGATTGCGTTCCTTCAGAGCCAGAATCCGAGCCGCTTTAAAAACCTCGGCTCGGGCCAGAACACGAGAAGCGTCTCGATCTCCGGCCTGGGAAGCCTGCATCAGTTCTCCGGCTTTCTGAGGGGAGTTTTCGATGTGGAGAGATTCCTCGTACTGATCCCGGATGGTGTCGGAGGGAAACTTGAGCTCCTCCACCCGAGCTTTCACGCGATCGTCGTTGACCACTTTCTCGGTGATGGGGGTTTTCATCTCCATGGCGATGTCCCGGGCCAACCACTGGGCTTCCACGTTCATGGAAAGATTGGTCAGCTCTTCCTGGAACGCTTGCAGTCCGGGTTTGGCGGCGTCCGGAGCTCTTTCGATCCAACTGCCGATCTCCCGCAAACGCTCGTGGCGCTCCATGGACGAGTCGGCCGCGGCGTATCCCCGCGCCATCTCCTGGAGTTCGGTAAAGTAGCCCCCGGGCTTGTCCTTCTTGAAAGGGATGGCGCTTTCGTCCCGGGGAGCGAATAGCTCCGGGCTCGCCTCCTTCAAGGCCGACAGCTTGGAATCCAGGGCCTCTGAGAACTTATCGACATCTTTGGCCGTGTTCTTTTTCACCTCTCGAGCTGACTGGCCCAACTCTCCCAGGGTCCCGCTCAGGAAATTCTTGACCTTGTCGGCGAATGCCTTAACCTTGTCGGGGAACAGCATGGCCCCGACGGCCAGCGGCACCAACAAGAGAGGCGAGGCGGCCGCCAGAGAGAGTCCGGCCCCCAGGGTCAATCCCAGTCCGGCTCCAAAGGTACCGGCGGCGGTAAGAATCAGCTTGTGTTTATTGACTTCCTTTTTGTTCTCGGCCAGCAGAGTGGAGATCGGCACCCTCTCTTTATTCCAGGTGCCGTCGGTTTGCTGGATCTCCTGCTCGACCATGGTCTCGCCGTTCTTTTGGGCTTCCAGCAGTTCTTTTTTCTCACCCGAGAGTTCCTTCAGCCGAAGAGCGCTCTGCACTCCCCCCACGGCCGCCGCGGGAGCCAGAGAAAGGGGTCCGACCACAGCCATGGAGCCGAGGCCGGTGAGCATGGAACCGATGGTCACCGCGCTACCCGAAAAAGCGGCAGCCAGAAAGCGCTGGGTTCGCATATCTTTGTCGATCTGTTTCAAGCGCTCTGAGATCGGCATCTTCACGGGCTCGTCGCCCAGAGCTTCGGGACGCTTGGCCACGACTTTGCCGGTGCTGGGGTCCTGGATCTGATTCATGAACTCGACCACGCGATCCACGTGGGTCTCGCCCTTTTCCTGCAACGCCTTGAGTTCGGCTCGTTCTTTGGAAAGGTCTTTCAATTCGGCCAGGGAGTTGAACACCATGGCACCGTTGCCCATCAAGACGGAGGCACCGGCCAGAAAGGGGGTGGCGGCAGCAGCCCCTGCCATGCCCGCGAATCCGGCCACTCCAGCCCCGGCCAGCGAACCCACGATGGAAGTACCTCCGGCCAGCGCCAACAGCCCGGCGGAACCCAACTGCAGATTGGCCTGACGCAACTGGGTTTCCAGACGCTTGCGATGGGATTTGGCCGAGACCTTGTAGGTGCCCTCTCCCAGCAACTCGTCGGCCAACTCGACCATATCGTTACCAGATTTTTTCTGTTGAGAATCTAGATAGCCGAGCTGGTCCTGGGCGGTCTTCCTGGCCTCCATATTCTGGTTGAAAGCAAATCCCGCCGAACCCAGCGCCAAAATGGGAGCATAACTGGAGATAAACGGCATGGGGAAACCGGCCATGGAACTGCCGGAGAAAGTGCCCAGGGTCTTGGTCAGGTTATTGGCGAGAATTCTCTTGCTTTCCGTCTTTCGGCCGGCCTTGGAGGTGGCCAGGGTGCCCACGTAGCCCTCGGGAATGACAGCGGCGCTCTTATCCACGGCTCGTTTGTCGGCGGGCAGAATATCTTCGCCCTGGGCCAGAAAAATGGGGGTATGCGAATCGATGGGACGGGCCCCGGTCTCGGGATCTTCCACCAGCAGGGAGCGGTCCACTTCGATAGCGGCGGATACGTTCTTGGAGGTCTGGTTCTCGGTGTCGTACAGCGAAACGACTTCCAGAGCACCTTCCTTACCGATCCCGTCTCCCAGGACCGCCTGACCAACCTCGGGAAAGATGGCTCCTTCTTTCTCCAGTCGCTCCCGGTCAGACTTCTTTACGAAGGCCAGAGTCATCTCCGACTCGTAGCCACCCTTACCGTCGTCCTTCACCTGGAGGGCATCGGGCGAGACGTTCATAACGGCGCCGAAGGCCACCTGTTCGGTGGGCACGTGGGGATCTTGGGGTTCGGCGGCCGGAGTCTCCGGGGTTTGCGTGGTGGGTACCTGTTTGCGTTGTACCTGCGGGATGTGAGGTTGATTTATGGAGCCTGGATTCATCGAAAACCTTTCCGCTATGGACCCAAAATGGCCACAATGTTGGATAACTTATTATATTGGCGAGTTCTACCGGTCACAACATGGAAAATGTAACATGTTTGTCACACTTGATTGACGGTCCGGGGCCCGGTGCCTATACTTCTAACGTGACAGCCCTGCCCCCTCTCTTCAAGCGTCTGCCGCGCAACCCCCAGGAACGAGTCCTGGGCGACAAGCGCAATCTCAAGGATCTCACCTTCCAGGAGATGGAGGAGTTCTTTCGAGAGATCGGCGAGCCCAAATACCGAGCCCGACAGGTCTTTGCCTGGATCTACGCTCGAGGGGTCGAAGACTTTGCCCACATGACCGACCTTTCCAGGAAGCTGCGGGACAAACTCGAGCAAACCGCCGTGCTGCCGTCTCTCACCACCCGCACGGTGGCCGAGAGTGAAGCCGGAGATACCACCAAGTACCTCTTCGACCTGCCCCAGGGGGGAGAGGTCGAGAGCGTGCAAATGCGCTACCTCGAGGAAATGGGTCCGGGGCGCCTGGCGGTCTGCATCTCCTCTCAGGTGGGGTGTGCCATGGGTTGCAACTTTTGCGCCTCCGGGGTGGCTGGTCTCAAGCGGCACTTGAGCACCTGGGAGATCGTGGAGCAGGTGACCCGAATCCAAAACGCTCTGCGCCCCCGCAATGAAAGAGTGGCGAACGTGGTCTTCATGGGGCTGGGGGAGCCGCTTCACAACTACGACGAGGTCTTGAGGGCAGCCCGTTTACTCAACCACGCGCACGGACTGAACATCGGCATCCGGCATCTCACCATCTCCACCTCGGGCCTGGTCCCTCAGATCGACCAACTGGCCGAAGAGGGCTTGCCGATCCGCCTTGCCATCAGTCTTCACGCTGTCCGAGACGAGCTTCGTTCGGAGATGATGCCGGTCAACCGGCGCTGGAAGCTGGAGGAGTTGATGAAAGCCTGCGCCCGTTATTTTCTCAAGACCCGGCGCCGCATCACCTTTGAATACATCCTGCTCGACGGGATCAACGATTCGCGAGAGGAAGCCGCCGAACTCGCGCGCCTCTTAAACGACCATCAGATTCACAGCCTGGTCAATCTGATTCCCTGGAACCCGGTGGACGGTGTCTCTTACCAGCGAAGCAAGCCGGAAAACATCCGGGCGTTTCAGAGCATCGTGGAGCAGCGCGGCATCAAGTGCACGGTGAGAAGAGAAAAGGGCGCCGATATCGACGCCGCTTGCGGTCAACTGAGACTGAGAAATCTCAAGTCGCGCTGACCGATGCTTCCCTGCCCAAAAAATGGCCTTTTTCCACTCTCTTGCCGTTCCAAAGCCCCAGACCATCCATCCAGCCCTTGCCGGCCGGCTTCACCTTCTCTAAAACGAGAGCGCCTCGCCCGCAGGCGATGACCGGCCCCCGCCCCTTCACCACACCCAGGACTTCCCCAGGTCGCCCTTGATACTCCTCGGCGGCCAGACTCGCCGCTGCGATCTTTAAGGCCTCACCGTTGCCCAAAGTCGTGCCCGCTCCCGGTACCTCCGCAAGACCCCTTATCCGGTTTCGGACCCTCTCGGCGTCCTGGGTCCAGTCCAGCTTCAAGTCGTCCTTCTGAAGCGGCTTGGTGTAGCCCCCTTCAGCCTCGGCAGGCTGCTTGAACCGGGGTACCGGACGCCCACTTCGAAGCAACTCGATGGTCTCTCCCAGAACTTCGGCCCCTACCAGAGCCAGCCGCTCGGACAATTCGGAGAAGTTCTCATCCGTTCCGAGGTGGGTGTGCCGAGTCACGATGATGTCCCCGGTGTCGTAACCCTCGTCCATAAAAAAGGTACAGACACCGGTCTCGGTGTCTCCACGAAAGATCGAGGCCTGGAGCGGAATGGCTCCCCGATACCTGGGCAATAGGGAAGGGTGCACGTTGATGCAGCCGTGCTCCGGCAATTCCAGGATCTCGGGAGGGATGAGCTTGGCATAAGCCACCACCAGGATGGCGTCCGGCCGGTAGGCCCGCAGTTGCTCGATCACCTCCGGGTCCCGAATCCGTTTCGGCTCGTGAACCGGCAGACCGAGTTCCAAAGCCCTTTTCTTGACAGCGGTGGGCTCGAGCTTGTTGCCCCGGCGGCCCCGGATCTTGTCGGGCTGGGTGTAGACCGCCTGGAGATCGGTCAGTTCGTGAACCTTCTCCAAAGAGGCCACGGCAAACTCGGGAGAGCCCATAAAGATCGTCCTCATTCGTCCCCCTCCTCTTCGGAGTGCTGGCGGTCGATGGCCACGGCGTCGACCAATCCGGTGGCCAGATCGGTGAAAAGCCTACCATCCAGGTGGTCGATCTCGTGCTGCAAGACCACCGCGAAGAGTCCACCGGCTTCGTAGGTCACCGGTTCGCCTTTCGGGTTCAGAGCCTTGACCACCACGTCTTTCCAGCGTTCGACCTCACCGTAGATGCTGGGGATGGAGAGGCAACCCTCCGTCCCCACGGCCCGCCCCTTGTGATCCACGATCCGTGGATTGATCAACTGAAGCGGGCCGTCACCGGCGTCGACCACGATGATCCTTCGGGAAACACCGATCTGGGGACCGGCCAAGCCGATCCCCTGGGCGGCGTACATGGTTTCCACCATGTCGTCCAGCAAGCGTTGTAGCGGTTTGTCGATCTCGGCGACCCGAGTGGCCTTGCGTCGGAGGACTTTCTCACCGACGTACTTGAGAGGAAGAACGGGCAAATCTACAGATCCTTCTTCTCTTCGCCTTTTTTCTCTTCAGGCTTGTCGTGCTCAACTTCCACCGCCGGTTGCAGATTGTTGAAGCTGTAGTTGTAGTAAACCGTACCTGGATCAAAGGTCACCACTTCACCTTTTTTCATGGTGGGCAGTTTCTGAGTCCACTCCTGCACCACGTCTCCCCCTGGCAGCTTCATTTGCAACTTGATGACCACGTTCTTCAGGTCGTCCTCCCGGGAGGTGTTGCGCACCGTCACCGAGGTTCTGATCTCGGAATTGGGCCCGGGAAGTCCGTACCCCGAATCCATAAAGTCGAGGCTGTCGATCTTGATGGGGCTGTTCTTGTTGGTGCCGTCCGTCTTGATCCTTTCGGCGGCCCACACAGGAGCCAGCACAAAGACGAGGGCGAGCAGAAGGCCGAGGCCGCTTTTGCTAAATTTCTGGGTCATAAATACCTCCGAGTAGTTGAGCACGAACTGATAAAAAAGGTTTCTCTGCGACGCCACTGCCTACAAAAGATCCAGAGGGTCGGGATCGAAAGTAAAACGAGTCTTGCCTACATCCAGAGTAGGAGCCAGTTTTCGGACGGCGGCCTGGAGATCCTGCACCCCGGGGGCGCGTAGCAGGGCATGCCAGCGATAGCGCCCCTTGAGCTTCTCCAGCGGACAGGGGGAAGGACCCAGGGCTTCTACCGGACCACCCGCCAATTCTCGGTCGAACCAACTCCTGAGCTTTTCCGCTGCCTCCTCCAGCCTTTCCGGCTTTTCATCGCTCAACAAAATCCGTAACAGGCGGCTATAGGGAGGGTAGCGGAAGGCTTGCCGGAGCGCCTGCTCCGAGGTCACGAAGTTATGCCAGTCGTGGTTCAAGACCTGCTGAAAGACCGGAGAGTCAGGCTTGCGGCAGACCAGCAACACCTCACCCGGCGCTTCACCTCGACCCGATCGTCCTGCCACCTGGGTCAGCAGCGAAAAGGTCCGTTCGGCGGCCCGAAAATCAGGAAGATGCAGCCCCGTGTCGGCTTCCAGCACCAGGACCAGCGTCACCCTGGGAAAGTCCAGACCCTTGGCCACCATCTGGGTGCCCAGAAGACAATCCAGCTCACCCTTTTCGAAAGCCTTGAAGGTCTTACTGAAGACCGAGCTCTTCCCCCCCACCGTGTCGCGATCCAGCCGGGCCACCCGGAGGGCAGGCAGGCGCGCTTGCAACTCCTTTTCCAGCCGCTCCGTACCCCGTCCGGGATATTCCAGCGCGGTACCTCCACAATCGCCGCAGTGGTCCGGCGCCGGATGCTGGGCCCCGCAGTAGTGACAGCGCATGGAACGATCCGATTGGTGATAGGTCAAGGATATGCTGCAACTCCGACACTCGGGTACCCAGCCACAATGAAAGCACTGGAGATAATTGGAGAACCCCCGGCGGTTTAGCAAAATGACGGCTTGCTCCCCCCGCTCCAGCCTCATCGACAGTGCCGTCAGGGCTTCATGGGGAAGCCCGTGACCTTTGAGCAGGCGAACCTGAGGTAGAGGCTGTCCGGAGACTCGGTTCGGCAGTTCCAACAGTCGGTATCGCCCTTGTTGAGCCAGGGTGTAACTTTCAAGGCATGGGGTCGCGCTGCCGAGAAGCAGCGAGCAACCCGTGTGTCTGGATTTCCAAGCGGCCACCTGCCGGGCGTGATATCGCAGTTCAGCATTCTGCTTATAAGAAGGGTCGTGCTCCTCATCGATGACGATCAAGCCCAGGGACTTCAGGGGAGCGAAGACCGCCGAGCGGGTTCCCACCACCACCCTGGCCCCCCCTCCTGCGATCCTCCACCACTGCTCCCGGCGCTGAGCACCGGTCAGGCCACTATGCAAAATACTGACCTGGGACCCGAATCTTCGGATATAGCGAGCCTGGGTTTGGGGGGTCAGGGCAACCTCCGGCACCAGGACGAGGGCGGTCTGGCCCCGGTTGAGGCAGGCAGCAGTGGCTCGCAAATAGATCTCGGTTTTCCCACTGCCGGTGACGCCGTGAAGCAAGAAGGTGTCTCCCTTCTCGCGCTGCTCTGAAAAAGCTCTCCAGACCCGCTCCTGGTCGGACGTCAACTCCAGCGGGGTCTCCTCCACCTGAAAGTCATCGTTATCCACCCGGGTGCGTGACTCCGTACCCCGGCGCAGCCCCTGCAAGACCGGTCCTGGAAGCACACATCGCACGGCCTGGGGCCAGGTGCTGAAATAAAAAACGCGGAGCCAGCGAATCATAGTCCATACTTCCGGTGCGATCAGGGACCTCGATTCTAGTATCTGTTCGATCGGCTTGATCTCAGAGCGCTCCAGTTCCAGCGGAATCGCAGAGGCGAACTCAGCCACAAAGGCAGCCCGAGTTTTCTTTCCCCAGGGGACCTTGATGTACTGCCCGAGAGCTAGTTCTGAGCGGAGTTCGGCAGGTACGCTGTAAGTAAAGAAGCGATCCAGATAAGGAGCGCTTCCGTCGATCACGACATTGACAAACTCCGGGCTACTCACTCACGCGAGTCAGGAACGCTTCCTCGAATCCCGCTTCGTGAAACTTCGCCAACATGGCGTCGGCATCGGTCCGTTCAGAAAAAACTGGTGACAGCACTTTATAGAGGGTATCGCCGTCGGGTCCATCGAGTTCAACAACCGCGACCTTCAGGGCAGCCCGGTTGGCATCAGCCACTTTCTTCTGGGCAAACTCGAGTTTGGCAAAAGAGCCCAATTGCACTCTGAAGCCCCGGTTGGTTACGGTGGCGGGAGTGTTTACCGGAGCGGGACTCTCGGAGACGGTGGGCTGGGGTGAGGCTTCCGCCAGGATCTCTTCTGCCCGGACGAGGATGTCCTTGGCAGCCCTGGCCGGGTTGGTGATCCGGTCCACCCGATAGACGACCTTCAGCGGAACCTTATCTTTGAGCTTGACGATTCCGACAAACAGCAGGTCTTCGCTGAGTACATTGAGCTTATTCTCGCAGTATGCCCTTTCCCGTTCCTTATTGAAGTGATAGCTGTAGATGGGAAGCCTCTGCTCGGGGGTCTGCTGGCGAATTCGAACAGCCATCTCGTTGATCAGAACCTTCTCCTCCCTCAACATCTCGGCGGTGCCTTCGTCTCCCACGATGAGAATGGCGTAGTCACTGCTGGACGACTGACTCTCCGCGGGCAGCAGGACAGCCAGAGTCATGAACAGCGTGCCCACGGCCGCCATCGCGACACTCTTCCAATTTAATCTCTTCGTTTCTGTTATCATGAGTATCCCAATCCGTTTCGATCCTTTAACAACCTCCTGTCGAGGTTGTTTCAATGACATCTCGGCGTGTCCGAAATTCGGTTGAGCGGGTATAAACGATTACAGAGTGGATCTCCTGCCGAACAACAGTCGCTTACCGACCGAGAGATCGGAAGAGAAACTACGAAATCGCTGAAATGGGAGTAAAGTGTATGCTAAGAAAGAGCGCTGTTCGGGGTGGGAGCCAGGGTTTCACGCTCATCGAACTCATGATTGTTATTGCCATTTTTGGGATTCTGGCGGCTATACTTACCCCCGTCCTAATCCGAGGTCGTTTCAAGACCTACCACTCGGCTTGCGTCCAGAACGAGCGAAACATCTCCACCGCGCTTCAGCTGTACTCCCTGGAAAACAAGAACCTGTACCCGGAGGATCTGGTCACCATCATCGACCCAGCCAAGCCTTTCATCAAGGCCATTCCTACTTGCCCGACCAACGAGGCGTCTTATACCGCTTCTTATACCCCATCGGACGACAATTCCGAGTATCTCTTGAAATGTCCCGGTGACCACTCGGTGCAGTTGGGTGTGGGACTTTGCGATCCTGAATATCCTCAGTCGAACTCGGGAATGATCAGCGTCTACAAACCCGACAACTAGGAGGGTAATCGACTCAGGAGTTGGCGCACAGAGGCCTTTTTACCCGCCGGTGCCAACTCTTCTGCTTTACGAATGTGTTCCTCGGCCTGCCCCCAATTTTGGAGGCCCAGACAGACCTGAGCCATATCTTCGTGCACCCGCCAGGAGCCGGGAGCCAGATCGAACGAAGCCTGGAGCATGCCGTAGGCGGAACTCCAGTCTTTTTTGCGGATAGCAAGCCTCCCCCTGAGCCATAGAAACCTGGCTTTGTCCTCGGGAAAACGCTCGGCAGCCTTGGTAAAGGTGCGGTCCGCGTCGTCGGCTCGACCAGCTTTTCGATAACACCGCCCCATCTGGATCCAGAGTTCCGGGTCGTCGGCTTTGAGTTTCAAGGCGCTCTCCATGCGCGACACCGCGTCGGCCCATTTGCCTTCCTCAGCGGCCAGCATGCTCCAGGTATGCCAGACATCGGCGTTTCGAGGCTCCAGTTCCAACGCTCGCTGCAGATGGCCGGCGGCAGCCCGAAAATCGCTGCGGCTCAGGCTAACCCTGGCCAGACCAACCCGGGCTTGAGCCTGGCTCTCCGGGTGAGCCAGGGCAGCCTGAAAGACCTCGGCTGCTTGCCCTGCATCACCGGTTTCAAAGAGTGTTTGGCCCATCTCCACGAACACGCTCGAAAGCAACTGGGAGTCGGCCTTCTCACCCACCGTTGCGGCGAAGTCTCGAAAAGACTTCACCGCCTCCTGGCTCTTGCCGGCGGCAGCCAGCGCCCTGGCCAGATGAAGATGAAGAATGGTGAGTCCGGGCTCCAACTGCAAGGCGCTTTGATACAGTTCCACCGCGGCGTTGGCCAGCCCCTGGCCCATTCTTACCCGGGCCAGGGAAGCCAGGGTCCGGGAGTCGTTCGGGTCCAGGTGCAAGGCGTACTTGAAGTGGTCCACCGCCTGGTCGGGATTGTCTAACTCCCCGTATATGAACCCGAGAGCTTTAAAATAATCGGCGTTTCGACCGTCCAGGCGGGTGGCTTTATGGAGTTCTGCCGCTGCTTCGGGCAGCTTTCCGGTCACGTAGTAGGCCATCCCCAGGTCCTCTCGATAGGTTGGCTCCAGGGGATGAAGGCTGACCGCTTCGGAATACTCCACGATGGACTTTTCGTCATAGTTCTTTTTCAGGTAAAGCCGGCCCAGCTGATTCCGCATCCTGGCACAATCCGGTCGCAGTTCCACCACTTTCTCAAAGCAGTTGAGGGCACCATCCAGATTGGACTGCATCAGATAGACTTCACCGAGTTGCCGATGCAGCCGCTCATCTTCAGGATGGTAAACGATGGCTTCTTCCAGACAAGCCCTGGCCCCGCCTAGATCCCCTGAATCCAAGCGGACCTGCGCCAACAAGCGACTTGCAGCGAGGTGTCCGGACGCCTTGGTGAGAGTCTTCTGCAGCACCTGAGTGGCCTTGTCCAGGCGTCCTTGTTGGCAATACAGATTGCTCATTTCCACTCGGAGATCGGGGTCTTTCGGCCGCAGCTCGATCGCTCTACTGAAGGAGTCTTCAGCCTGGCGGAACTGGCCTCTGGATGAGTAGAGCTTACCCAAAAGCCCCCGGATGTGGCCGTCGTTGGAGTCTAACCGCGTTACGATCTCCAGATAGTGGATCGCCTGATCCTCCGATCCCTCGGCCGCCAGCAGCAGCCCCAGTTGGCGGTTCGCAGCCAGATTGTTGGGGTCATACTTGAGAGCGGTGCGATACGCGGCCAGCGCTTTATTGATCTCTCCCAACTGACAGTAGAGCAAAGCCAGTCTGCAGCGGACGTTGGTTTCCCGTGGAAAGTCTTCCAGGATATCCAGGAGACAGGTGATCACGTCCTTGGGCTGCTCCGCCTGCTGGTAAAGGTCAGCAAGATTCATCAGCGGTTCGTAGCGAGAACTGAGATAATTCATCGACTCTTCGAGGTGATCGTGGGCATCATCAAAGAGGCCCAGGCTGAGTTCGGTCTTGCCGAGTTCCAGGAAGGCCTCTCCGAACTCCGGGTTCTTTTCCACCGCTGAGGCAAATTCGCGTCGGGCCTCTTCCAGATGCCCCCTTCCGAGAGCCTGCATCCCATTCTTGAAGTGGGTAGCCGCGTCCTGATGCACAATGTGGATCGACGGCTTGATGACCTCACCACACTCATAACAGACGTCGGTGTCGGCAGGATTCTCCGCGCCGCACTGACAGAAAATCCCCGGTCCGACGATCCGGGGCCGGATCGGAACCGGTGTTTCGGAGTCGTTCTCCCGACTTTCTTCCTCGCCCCCCCGGTCGCTATCAATCTCCTGCTGCCAGGAGGTGGAGGCAAGGGCTGGATGAAGCGATCGAATTTTTTCCGGGGGAGCCGGTCTATTTTTGGGCTTCTTACCGGTCTCTGCGATGGGGTCCAGCACGGTGCCGAGCAGAGCCGACATGTCGACCTCAGACTCTTTCTTGGGCGTTTCTTTCTTGCCAAAGCCGGTCTTGCCGAGAGCGGTTTGAAGCAGTTTAGAGGGTGGGCGGGGTGGCTTCGGCGGTTCCTTCCCCGGAGGCTTCTCCTGGGATTGGGGATTAAGAGCCCGCACTTTCCTGGCTTGCGCGGCCAGGCGGGCCAGTTTCACGGCCTGGCGGAGTTCGGCCACGTCGGCAAAGCGAGCGCCTGGTTCTTTCTCTAAACACTTCAGGCAGGCGGCCTCCAAGGACGGGGTGACCAGATTGCTCAGGGCCGAGGGCCGGCGGGGGGGGTCGCCGATGACCATCCTCATCATGTGCAGCGGGTGTTCAGCCACGAAAGGGAGTTGACCGGTCATCAATTCAAATAGGATCACTCCCAGGGAGTAGAGATCGGCTCGATGATCGACATCCTTCTTAGCGGCTGCTTGCTCGGGCGAGAAATATGCCACCGTGCCCATGACCTGATTGGCGTTGGTGAGGGAGTGGCTTCCGGCAAAAAAGGCCAGACCGAAATCCATGATCTTGGCCCGATTGGAGGCCGTGACCATGATATTGTCCGGTTTGAGGTCCCGGTGAACGACTCCCATTCCGTGGGCGTAATGGATCGCTTCTAAGACCTGGTCAAAGACATCCAGCCGGGAGTTGAGCTCTGCTTCATCACTGGGTGCCCCGGGATACTTCTCCCCGAAGTTTGTCCCTTCGACGAACTCCATAACGATGTAGTTGATCTCGTAGTCGCCATCGGGTTCGCGACCGATATCATAGATCTTGACGATATTGGAGGAGTCCAACTTGGCCACCGCCCGGGCCTCCCTGAGAAAACGCTCCCGCAGCTCCTTCGACAGCTTTTTGGGCGGCAGCACTTTGATAGCACAATCGCGCTCAAGCATTGGATCAAAAGCCCGGTAGACGATTCCCATTCCGCCTCGACCGAGCTCCGAAAGAAGTTCATATCGCCCAAGTGGCACCGACATCGGTGGTTAGCAGATTCCATCCCCGGCGAAAGAACCCCTGTACCGGAAAATTAAAAAACCCCTTAATTCAGGGGCTTTTCGGCTAGGAGCTAGGCAGAAGCCATAGCTCCGGCCTTAGCCTTAAGCTCCTCTACCTTATTGGTTCGTTCCCAGGGCAGATCCAGTTCGGGACGACCGAAGTGCCCATAAGCGGCCACCTGGCGATAGATGGGACGGCGCAATTCTAGATTTTTCACGATCGCACCCGGACGCAGGTCGAAAACCTGGGCCACGATCTCTTCTAGCTTCTCTTCGGGTAGGCGCCCGGTGCGTTCTGTGTTGATCGCGATGGAGACCGGATCAGCCACCCCGATGGCGTAGGAAAGGGCTACCTCACAGCGGTCGGCCAGACCCGCCGCCACGATGTTCTTGGCGACCCAGCGGGCTGCGTAGTTGGCAGAGCGATCCACCTTCGTGGGATCTTTTCCACTGAAGGCTCCTCCACCGTGACGCGCCATGCCGCCGTAGGTGTCTACGATGATCTTGCGTCCAGTGAGTCCGGTATCAGCCTCCGGACCGCCCTTCACGAATTTTCCGGTGGGGTTGACCAGGATACGCGGATGAACCAGAGCACTTCCCTCGAATTTGAGATACTTGGCGGGTACGATCGGCTTGATGACCTTCTCCACCAGGACCTTCTGAATCTCCTCCAGGGAAACACCCTCGTGGTGCTGGGTGGAGATCAGGATCGTTTCGATCCCTTCGGGCTCACCGTCGGCTCCGTATTTCACGGTGACTTGAGACTTTGCATCAGGGCGGAGGAAATCGACTTCTTTATTCTTGCGAACCTTAGCGAGTTGTTGCATGAGCTTGTGACTCAGAGTGATGCCGAGGGGCATCAGTTCTTCGGTTTCTCGGCAAGCGTACCCGAACATCAAGCCCTGGTCGCCGGCCCCCATCTGCTCTTCCAGTTCGGTAGCGTTCTTACCCCGGTGCTCCAGAGCGGCATCCACCCCCTGGGCGATATCCGGACTCTGGGGATCGATGGAGAGTAAAATCGCACAACTTCTGCCGTCGATGCCGTAATCAGGATTGTCGTATCCAATCTCCAGCAGCGTCTCCCGAATGATCTTATTGAGGTCTACGGTAGCGGTGGAAGTGATCTGTCCGGCCAAATGGATGCAACCGGTGTGGGCGAAACTTTCGCAGGCCACACGAGCGTTGGGGTCCTGAGCCAGATAAGCGTCCAGGACGGCGTCGGAGATCTGGTCACAGACCTTGTCAGGATGTCCTTCGGACACCGACTCCGAAGTAAACAGGTGATAACTCAAGTAAGTATTCCTCCAATGGGCATTTTATGGACGGGTATTGCCCGCAAAATAAAATCTACATAAAAAATGAAACCAAGCCGGGTACCCAGCTTGGTTTACTCAGGTCCGCACAGGATTTTTGTTTCATTTCCAGGCCGACCGCCAGACTCGCTAGCATCAGGTGCAAACGCACCCGCCCTAGTGGGGCTACCAGCTGGCCTTTCGCATACCGGGAATCATGCCCCGGTGCGCCAACTCCCGCAGAACAATACGAGAGACTCGAAACTTACGATAGACGGCCTTGGGACGACCCGAGATCAAACAGCGATTCAGCACTCGCACCTTGGACCCGTTTCTGGGCAAAGCTTGAAGCTGGAACATCACCTGCTGTTTTTCCTCATACTCGAGGTTCGGATCCTTCAGCTTGGTTCGCAGTTCCTTGCGTTTTGCGTCTTGATTGTCCGCCATTCGAGCTCGCTTTTTGTTGCGAGCAATCGCGCTCTTTTTAGCCACAGTGGCCTCCCTTTTCAACTCGTGTGCAATTCGCCACAAGCAGAACATTGGTCGACAATGTAGCAGGATTACGTTTGCCGGTCAACCTTTTCTCGTCAGAAATGAAAATTGCAGGGCTGCAAAAGGTTCTGTTCCTTCCAACGGAAAAGGCCCCGGGGTGACAGGCCCCCATACATTCAATTCCAGGAGCAACAACCTTTGAAGGTACTACTGTGGACAGAAAGCACAGCCCTCGACTCCCAACTTTCCTCCTTGGTGTCAGCCACCGGGGCTCTTTTGTTTCGCCCCCAGTCCGTCCAGGAGATCGCGGCTCTGGCCCGGCGGGAACAACCGCTCCTTATTCTATTGGCCCCTACCGGCAAGCAAGAAGCCCTGGAAACTGCCGTGGAGGAGTTGGCCAGTCACCCCGACACCCGCTGGACCCCCATCGTGCTGATCACCGGCCCGGGTGAGGAGAAGGACCACTATACTTCACTCCTTGATCGGGGAGCAGCCTCGATCATCGATCCGACTTCCGACCAGAGACTCCTGCAAGCTCAGTTTCGAGCCCTCCATCGAAGCTCGTTACGCCTGGCCACCCTGAGGTCAACCAGACTCACCGACGAGAAAACCGGTTTCTATCATCAGAATTTCCTGCTGGACCAATTGCAGGTTCTGTGCCGCAAGAACCGCCGCGACGGCATCAGCTTTTGCATCCTTTTCCTGGAACTCAAGAGTTCCGAAGCCGACGTCCACAAGGCCGCCCTGGGCCTCTCCAATACGGTTCGAGGGGCCGATCTTTTTGGGCGTTGGGAAGCGGAGCTTTTCGCCGTTCTCCTGCCCAACAGCCAGCCCGGTCAAGCCCACCTTTTAGCCAGGCGCTGCAAACGGATTTTGGAGGAGGCCGGCGTTTCGGCCAGGGCCTCCCTGGTCTCCTCGGACTCTGAAGCGGTCGAAGCCGAAGCCCTGATCGAGGCCGCCCTCAACACCCTCGATGAAGCCTGGAACGGCGACTCTTTTCTGTGGGCATGGGATGGATCCAAGCAGCGGGCCTTGCCGGTCGAGGTTCAGGATTGACCACGGTCTCCGTTCTTTTCCCGTCCAGTTTTCCCAGGGACGAAATCCAGATCGAGCAAGCCCGGGATTCGCTAGAGTCCCACTCGGCCGGTCTCTGTTTTCATTGGCCACGGTCGTTGCGTGCTCGAGGCAGGGAGGACCACACCGATTACCTGGCCGGCTCCGATCAGGATCGCTGTGAGGAAATTGTCGAATTCTTGACTTCGGCGTTCGGCATCGCGTGGTTCGGCCGCGGCGGCTTCGGCTTAACCCGGATCCTACACCTTTTGGAGCCCAGGGTACGCTCTCTCAACCTCGCCCCGAAGCGCTGGATGGGCTACTCCGATATCACGGCACTTTTCGCTCTCTGCAAGTCACTAAAACTCTCCGTCGAGTGCGTCCATGGTCCTATGCTCTGCGCCTTTCCCAGACAGCCGAACAAAGAGACCGTCCTGCAGGCCCTCCGGGGCAAAGCCGCCCCGATCCCGTTAGCCGAAGCCAGCCCAGACCTGGAGTTCCACGGAACCATTTGGGGGGGCAATCTAGCCGTCCTGGCCTCCCTGGCCGGCACCCCCTGGCTACCGACCCCTGAAGCCGGAAGCGCGGTTTTGTTGGAAGACGTGGATGAAGCCCCGTATAGAGTCGATCGCTACCTCACCCAACTTTTTCATAGCGGCTTCTTCTCCCAGACCCGGAAGGTATTCCTGGGCACCTTCACTGGCTTCGAGCCGGCCTCAGCGGTCTACGAAGTCGCCCAGAAACGTTGTCAGGAATTGGGTCTTCGTCTGCTGGGCCGTATACCCATCGGGCACTCCGAACCGCACACCCCTCTCTTTTTGGACAAACCGTATCGGTTTTCTCCAACTCAACGGTGCTTGAATCCAAATTTTTCCACCCTGGAGGTAAGTCATGTCCTATGACTGGTCTAAAGCGCTGGAGTCCGAAGCGACAGCCCAGCAACAGTTCCTGGATCTCCTGCGAGCCAGCCCGGTCGAAGCTCAGGCCCAATTCAATCAGGTGCGGCAGTCCCTGGTCGAGCAACGACTCCTCTTCGGAGACAAGCCGGTCCCGATGATCTTTCCCCCCTTCGTCATTTCGGAGGCCCGCTGGAACGAACTGGTCAAATCTCTGGATCAGCTCAATACCGTGTTGGCTCACCTTGAGCCCAAGCTTCAGGACGGTCGCTGGCTGGATTGGTTGGGCTTTGACCCGGCCGAACAAAACTGGATCCGGATCGAAAATCAATTAAGGCCCGGTCAGACCATCTCCCGGGTCGACGGATTCCTCTCTGAAGATCCGCAGCACGCCGGTGATTATCAGATCGTCGAACTCAACATCGATTCACCGGGCGGCGCCGCCTTTCTCGACATCAGCTCGGAGATCGTGAGCCGCACACCCCTCTGGGAAGAATTTCAGAAAACGGCCCCGGGTCGCACCATCCCTTTTCGTCCCGCTCTCTACGAGCACCTGGACAAAGCCTGGAACAGCTTTCTAGCCGACCATCCGGAGCTATCCTCCCCCACCGGCAAACCCCGAATAGCCATCGTAGACTGGGTCACGGTGAGCACCCACCGGGAGTTTGAACTGATCGCCCAGGGCCTGGCTGAGCGGGGTTACGAGGCGGTGGTGGCCGACCCCCGGGAACTCAGCTTTAGCCTCGGGCGCCTTCGCTGCTACGACGGAAAACCGATCGACCTGGTCTACCGCCGAGTTTTGGTCGAAGACATGCTCCGCGACCCCGCCGGCTCCAGAGCCATCGTGGAGGCTTGCCGGGCGGGAGCGGTCTGCCTGATCAACAGTTTCGCCTCCAAGCCCCTCACCGTGAAATCGCTCCTCGCTCTCTTCCATGAACCGGAAGCCGAAGAGCTTCTCTCTGCTGAAGACCTGAAGATCGTCCGAAAATTGGTACCGTTGACTCTAAAATTGACCCCGCAGAACCAGGACCAGGTTGTCCGAGAGCAGGAGCGCTTTGTTTTAAAGCCGGCCGACGGCTGGGGGGCCCAGGGGCTCTATCTGGGCTGGCGTTGCACCCGCGAAGAATGGGCCGAGCACGTGGAGCGGAGCCTCGCTCTGGGCGGTTATGTGGCTCAGGACAGGGTGCCCATTCCGAAGCGCTCTCTACCTACCTGGACCGGCAAAGCCTGGGAATGCTTTAGCTACCTCTTCGACCTATCACCTTACGGTCTGGCCGACAAATCGGTGAGCCCGCTGGTCAGGCTCTCCCCTTCGGAAGTCCTCAATGTCAAGCGCGGAGCCCAGATCGCCGCGGTCTGGGTCCTGGACGACTGAGCGGGTACCTGGTTTGAGAGCCTCCGACATGCCATTGAATAGAGGAAACCGCCACTCCCACCGATAAACATATTCGCCCGGCCATCCGGGAAGCTCAAGCGGCTTCCGTGATTCCGGATTCTCTATCGAGGTGGAATATATCATGCGTGCCCATAAGTCTATAGTCTTTCTCTTGCTGGCGGTGCTGCTGTGTGCGGGTCCTGCGCTGGCGCTCTTCGGCCCGCCCACCAGGACCCTCACCGGGCGCATCAACTTCGTCCAGGAGTCCAACTTCATCGTGATGATGGGTGCCAATGAATTCGTGCGAGTCATGGTGGCCCAGGATCGCAAGGTCCCACCGGAAGTTCAGGTTGGCGTGATCGTCGAAGTGGAAATCGTGCAGGCTGAAGACGGCCAATGGTACCTGAACAAGTTTAATAAAATCGGGCTACTACCAGCGACCGGACGTTAGGTGAAGGAGCCGTGGGAAAGTGTGTATAACCCACTGTTCCTATGATCTGGAATAATCTCCCTTCAAAATGGTTCGGTTCGCTGTGCTTCGTCCTTCTGGTCGCCGGCTCGCCTGCACTTGCCCAAACTCAAGTCGATGTCAAAGTCAGCGTCAAGGGGGATACCCTCTACATAGACGCCCACACCTCGGCTCCCCAACCGCAACTCCGGATGAACCCTGACCCGGCCTTTCTGGAGTTGACCTTTCCCAAGTCCGCGCTGGCCGGACAACCCGCCAGCACGGCGGTGGACAAAGGCTTGATCCAAAGGGTCGTTACTAGCGCCAACGCCCAGGACGCGGTCATTCGGGTGCATGTTTTATCGAAGCCCAAGACATCTCTCACCAAAACAGGTACGGGGTATCGCTATGCGGTGAAGCTCAGCGAAATGGCCCACGTACCGTCTCGAACTCCGGAGGCGGCTCAGCCCACGGCAGCACAGCCAAAGGCAGCCCAGCCGACAGCAACCCAACCGGCCCAACCGGCAGCAACCCAGCCGGAACCCCCGAAACCAGCGACCGCCGCCCAGCCCGCTACAACCCAGCCGACCACGGCCCAACCAGAGTCCACTCCTGCTCGTACGGTTGCCGCTCCCCCGGCCACCACCGCAAAGCTGGTCAAGGAGTACTTTCCCTTTAAGAGCCGGAGTGCGGAGAAAGCCATGAAAGCTGCCCAACTGGCCTTCCCCAACGCCACCTACGTCGTCGATCCAATTCTCAACATCTTGATGGTGGAGGGCACGGCCCAGGATATCGAAGAGTTGGAGAAATTTTTGAGGGCCCAGTCACCGAAGTAACATGGACCTGAGTGAGATCGAAGATAAACTGAAGGATTTCCCCCACGACCCTGAGCTATTCTATCAGCAGGGCCTCTTACTCGCCGAGATGGGTGAGTCAGGGAGAGCCTCCAAGAGTTGGCGGAGAGCCCTGGAACTCAAACCCGACCACACTCGAGCCTTAAACCTCCTGGGCACCACCTACCTCAGCCAGAACCGGCTTTCCGAGGCCGAAGAACTCTACCGGGAAGCTCTCGTTCGAAAACCGGACCAACCTCAGGTGCTCAACGCCCTGGCCCTCGCCCTTTCCAGGAGTTCGGGTGTGCCGGAAGCGATCGAATTATGGAACAAGGCCACTGAACTCGATCCCGGCTACACTCAGGCCCACTACAACCTGAGTTCGGTACTGGTCAAAGAGGGGAAGGACGACGACGCGCGGCGCCGTCTTGAGCAAGTCCTGCAATTGGACCCCGAGGACATCTATGCCAAGAACTCCCTGGGCCAACTGCTAGCCCGCCAGGGCTTCGTGGAAGAGGCTGAATCGGAGTTCCGGGGCGTTTTAGAACTGGAACCCGGTGATCTTTACGCCCACAACAATCTGGGCAAACTCCGGGAACGCCAGGGGGATCTCGAAGGCGCCCTGGAGCAGTTCGAAGCGGTCCTTGCGATCGACCATGAAGACGCCTACGCGGCCAACAACAAAGGACGAATCCTGGCCCAGATGGGCCGAACCGAAGACGCCATAAAGACTTTTGAAGAGGTCCTCGAGGCCCACCCCGACGACTCCGTGGCTCATCACAACCTGGGTCGAGTCAAGGCTCAACTCGAATTCTGGTCAGAGGCCATCGCCCATTATCAGAAAGCGCTGGAGTTGGTGCCCAACGATACTTATGCCCTGAACAACCTGGGACGGGCTCAAATCTCTCTGGAGCAGTACGAGTCCGCCGAGCACAACTTTCGCCGCTCCCTCGACCTCCTCCCCGACGACCCATTCGCCCTCAACAATCTCTCCATCTGTCTCTTGAAAACGGAACGAGTGGATCAGGCGGTCCCACCCCTGGAGCGGGTGCTGGCCCTCTATCCGGACAACTTGTTGGCCCTGAACAATCTGGGCTATGCCCACACCTTGCTGGGAGCCGACCAGAAAGCAGAAGAGATCTTCCAGCGCGTGATCGAACTCTCGCCTGAGGATCACTACGCCTGGACCAACCTGGGCCTCTCCCTCACTCGCCTGGGCCGATTCGAAGACGCGATTGCGTGCTTTGCGGCCATTCTCAAACAACATCCCGGGGATCGATTCGCTACCAACCACATGGCGCTGGCCCTGATGAATCACGGAGCGGTCGAAGAAGCCCTGGCCCTCTTCGAGGAACTTGACGCCTCCGCTGAGACGCCCGACGCTCAACTCTCCAACAACCGAGGGTTGGCCCTGGTGGCGTTGGAGCGTTGGGACGAAGCCATCGAGGCCTTTAAGTCCTCGATCCAGGCGGATCCCTCCGACCTTTCGGCTCGTAACAATCTGGGTATCGCCTACGTTCGCCAGTCGGCTTACGAACAAGCCGAAGAACAGTGGTCGGAAGTGTTGACCCGGGATCCCGACTACACCGAAGCCCTTTTCAATCTTGGGCTATCGGCGGCCGAGCGCTCGTTATGGGAGCAAGCGAGCGAGCGATTTAATCAGGCTCTGGTGGTGGACCCCAATCTTCATGTCGTGCGATACCAGTTGTCGCTCCTTTACGCGAGTCAGGGTCTGGCCGATAAGGCCCGGCAGGAGTTTTCTCGACTTGAGGATGCCCCCGACTTGAAGCCGGCCAGCATGGATGAATGGCGCAAAGACCTGGAGAAAATCCTGGCCGAGCCCTCGGAGGAACCCAAAGAGGAACCCTCCGAGGAATCGGAAGAATCTGAGGATTCAGAGCAGCCGGGTCCTAAAAAAATCGCACCTTTACGGGCTCGCACCAAGAAACCAAAACGCAAGCGGCTGACCCTTAAGAAGAAAAGCAAAGAAGAATAGTATTTTTGGAACCTCCTTCAGACGGAACTCATGGTAGGATTGAGATGTTTGGAGGTAAGGACTCTTGGGGTACCACATAACGGGGTCCGTGAGGAAGAGCGAAGACATTGCTCCTTAAAAAGATAAAAAAGAATTCGATTTTTCGGTTTTTAGCGTCACTTAAACTGGCTGTCATCCTATTGGTGGCGCTGGCCGGCATACTGGCAACCGCCACCTTTTACGAGTCGCTGTACGACACCAAGACCGCCCAATATCTCGTCTACCGAAGTCCGCTTTTCGCGCTTTTCCTGACGTTCTTGGGCATCAATCTCTTGAGTTCGGCGCTCATGAGGTATCCCTGGAAAAAGAAGCAGACCGGTTTTGTGATGACCCACCTCGGAATCATTGTCATTCTCGTGGGCTCCCTTCAAACCATGTACCGGGGAGTGGACGGGAGCGTGGCCCTGGAGGAGGGTGAAACCAGCAGCCGGATCATGATAGACGAGCCGGTCCTTTACTTCGGTCGAGAATTGGAAACTCTCCGAGAGATTTCAGCCGAGTATCGATGGAGCCCCCCGGAACCAGGGAAAACCGAATACCGATACACCCTGGAAGGGGACGACACCCTGGTGGCCGTGATCGACGATTACTATCACCACGCTAGAGGTGAGAACATCTACGTCCATCACGAAGCCGGACTTCCCGCAGCGGAGATTCGCCTCTCCAACGAAAATGTGGATCAGAAGATGTGGCTCACCCCTGCCCTGGGAGAGATCGATCTCGGACCTGCAGCCCTCTCCTTCACCAGATTGCACGATGAGGCCACGGTTTCAGCTTTTAAGGCAGGAGTCTCCGAAGAGGGCCGAGGCATGGTACAACTCCTGCTCAATGAAGCTCCCCACGTCGTCGCCCTGGACAAGCTCACTCCCGGTGTGCCCTTTCCTCTGGAGATCGAAGGAGCCAGCCTGGAGTTGGTTCGTTACCTACCGCACGCCAGCGTTGAAGACGGCGAGTTGATCAGCAAGTCCGAACAGCCCCACAATCCTTGCGTGGAACTGGTTCTACGCAAGGGAGAGGCTTCCCAGAGATGGCTGCTGTTCGCCAAGCTCCCTGAACTGAACTCTCGGATCGGAAGCATCGGCAGCGATTTTTCCTCCAGTCTTATCTACAATCGCGAAGACAAGCCCACCGAGCGTCGCTTCGAATTGGGCTTGACCCCCGACGGGCAGTTGCTCTATCGAGTGGATGGAGGCAAGGCCCTTCCCACCAAAGTGGGTGAACGCGTCGAAACCGGCTGGATGAATCTCCAGGCGGAAGTCGTCACCTTTCACCCTTCGGCCAAGAAAGAGAAGCTGATGACCGAGGTCTTTCCCAAGAAAGGCCAGGAGGACAAAGCTCCCGGTCCGGCCATTCGGCTGAGTCTCGAAGGTGGTGGCCTGGACGGCCCCATCTGGCTGGAACGCGGCGACATCCGAAAGGTGGAAGATAAGGACGGCAGCCCTGTCTACATCGGGTACGGTTACAAGACCGTCTCTCTTCCCTTCGAGATTGAACTCAAAGAATTTCGCGTCGGGTACGACCCCGGTACGCGCAACGCCGCCACCTACGAAAGCGACGTCGTCATCCATAACACTCCACACACCATCGCCATGAACGAGCCCTACGAGCAGGGCGGTTACAAAGTGTTCCAAGCTTCCTTCGACAAGACCGCCGACGGCAAAGATATTTCGGTCTTCGCGGTAGCCAACGATCCTGGTATCGCTCTGAAGTACATCGGTTCGATACTGCTCATTGTAGGAATCATCATCATGTTTTATTTTAAGCCCAAGAAAAAGGCTGCCTCGGAGATTGGAGAACCCTCCAGTGAAAACTAAGAATTTTATCACCGTTTGTTTTATGCTCTTGACCCTGGCCGTATCCGGCTGGGCCCAGGGCGAGTCAGACCTCAGCGCCACCCAATCGCTCGCGACCCTGCCGGTTCAATCCGGAGGGCGTCTCAAGCCACTGGACACCCTGGCCCGAGAGTCGGTTCGTCTGGTCACCGGCAAGGTCCAGTTTGAAAAGCAAGAGCCGGTCGTTACCCTGCTGAGTTGGTGGGCCGATCCAGAGCTTGAAAAACGAGAGATCATTGAATTTCGAGATCTCGAAGCCAAGAAAGAGCTGGGGCTGGATCCTGATCAGCGCTGGTACTCTTTCGCAGAACTTGCTGAAAACCAAAGCCTGGACAAGTGGCGTCAAGAGATCCACCAGCATCAACAAAACGACGAAGAACTCCACGGTCCGGAAGAAAAGATTCAAGACCTTCTGATCAAGATGAGCGTCGTCGGGAGAATCAAGAACGGCTCCATTTTTCAGGTTGTCCCAAACCCTTCGGGAATGGAAGAGACCTGGGGTAGCTTCGCCGACTTCGAGCACGAAGGGCTGATCGAACTGGTGATTCCGGCCAAAAACGCCGTGGACCAACTCCGACAAGCTATCGTTTCCGGCGATGAAGCGGCGATTCTGGCTGCCGCCGGAAGCGTCCGTAGTGAACTCTCCAAACTCGGACCGGTACCCGAAGAGACCATCATGGCTCGGGAACTGCGCTACAACAAATCGCACCCTTTCCGCAAAGCCTGGATTCTCTATCTGGTGGGGCTGGCCATCCTGACTTTCAGCCAACCCAAAACTCAAACGATGGCCTACCGGGCTGGTTGCGGGTTCATCCTGGCGGGCTTTGTCATGCACATCTACGGGTTCGCCCTGCGCTGTTTGATCGCCGGTCGTCCACCCGTGACCAATATGTATGAATCGGTCATCTGGGTGGCTTTCGGGGCGGTCCTTTTCGCTCTGATCTTCGAGTACATATCGCCCCGGCGCTATTACCTCATGTCGGCTGCTGCGGGGGCGGTGGTGTGCCTGGTTCTGGCCGACACCCTCCCCACCGTACTGGATCCCTCCATCAACCCCCTCACTCCGGTGTTGCGGAGCAATTTCTGGCTCACCATTCACGTCCTCAGCATAACCCTGGGCTATGCAGCCTTCTTACTGGCTCTGGGGCTGGGTCATATGGTCCTCTGGAAATCGGCTCTCAGGCCCCAACAGGAAGAGGTCATCGCCGGGCTCCACGA
Organism: Vulcanimicrobiota bacterium; assembly: GCA_041676625.1. Lineage (GTDB taxonomy): Bacteria > Vulcanimicrobiota > Xenobia > Xenobiales > JADMJV01 > JAEXNA01. The sequence goes on along the minus strand of JBAYRN010000007.1, from coordinate 9,700 downwards.
CGCCCTCTACCGGGCTCTGCAAGTGGGAGTTTTGCTGCTGGCTGCCGGGACCATCCTGGGTGGCGTATGGGCGAACTATTCCTGGGGTCGCTTCTGGGGCTGGGACCCCAAGGAGGTTTGGGCCTTGATCGCCCTGCTGGGGTATCTCGCCATCCTGCACGGGCGTCACGCCGGGTGGATCCGAAAATTCGGTATCGCCGCCTGGTCGGTCATTGCCTTCCAGGGCGTCTTGATGGCCTGGTACGGTGTTAACTACGTCCTGGGAGCAGGCTTGCACTCCTACGGGTTCGGCTCCGGTGGAGTGGAATACGTGGGCGTGTATGTGGTGGCTGAGATCCTGTTCGTGCTGTGGGCTACCCACAAACACCGGTCGCACCTGCGCCCCGTCGAAGCCAAGCAATAGCCCCGGTCATGACCTGTCCGTCCTTTCCGGGCTGTGCCTTGACTCCACTGGAGGGCAGCTCGATCGTGGGTACCGCACCCACCGAAGAGGCCTACCTGCTGTTGGAGCTTCCTAAGCCGTGGCCGGCCAAGATCAAAAAAATGGAGGGTCTGGTTCAAGAGCTTCGACCGATCCTGAAGAAGCACAAAGGCCTGGACGCCAAGATTTTGGGTACACCGGGGGTAGATTGGCTGGAACCCTGCCAATCGCCCCGGGCCCTGTTGATCCGCTGGAACGGCCGCCAGACCGTTTATCAGACCTTTCCGGCCAACCGGGAGGAGTTGGTTCAGGCTCTTCATTCACCCCTGCCCGAAGAACCCCTGAACTGCTACATGGTATGCACCCATGGGTCCAGGGATCCTTGCTGCGGTCTGCTGGGGGTGCCGGTGTTTCAAACTCTGCGAGCCCACGGCTCTCGGCGTACGCTCCAGGTCTCTCATCTGGGTGGGCATCGCTTCGCCCCGGTGGTGGCCGTCTTTCCGGAATGGAAGTTTTACGGGCGGCTCAAGCCGGAGGAATACCTGGAAATGGATCAGACCCTGGCCAAGGGGCAGCCGTTTTCCAGAGGCTATCGCGGCTCCGGCCGCTGGAAGAGCAGCTTGCAGGTGGTCGAAGCCAAGCTATGGGAAGAGTACGGGCAGGCTCCTTTGCAGCTTCGCCGATTGTCCGGGGACAAGGAAAATCTGGTGGTGGAAGCAGACTTTCCTGATGGCCGAACGGAACAGTTCCAGGCCCGCCTGGAGACACTCTTTTACCAGGGCTATGCCAGTTGCAAGGACCACCGCAAGGGTAAAGAAGAAACCCTCAAGCTCAGTGTCCTGAAAAGCCTCGCCCTATCTGGGCGTTAACCAACTTTTAACAAGATGGTCACATCCTTAACATCGTGTACCTGGCATCAGCTGCCGGATCGGCCTATGCTAAAGAGGTAGGCTACGCAAAATATACGATAGTGGCCTCGTTCCCCTCGAAGTGTGTGTGCTCAAACTCTGTGGAGGAACATCGCGTGCAAATTGAAGAAATCGGCTCTCAAAGAAAGGGCCAGGGTATCGGCAACAACGGTTCCGGAAACGCCGAACTCAAACGCATGGCCCAGACCATGGCCGCTGAACAACTGGCCAGCGTACACGCCGCCAATGCCGGTGGCCAGGCCGTTTCGAGCAAAGGCGAGATTCAGGAAGACGCCATCAAGCTTTCCAATAAAGCCCTGAGCGAAGTATCGACTCGAAACAGCGCCGACTCCATGAACCGCCGTGATGGGCTGTTGAGTTCCCTGATGGAGAAACTGAACAGCGAAATTTTTAATCCGGACTCCGAGTTCAATAAGCAGAGCGAACAAAACAAAAAATCCGAGGGAGCCGGCGGCGGCCAAAAGAAGAAGAAAAAAGAGGTCAAGAAGGAGGCCGAATGGACTCCCAAGACCGAGGAAGGCCAGATCCATCCCGGGCGTGATGTCATCGGTAAGGTTCGGGTATCCGTGGAAGTCAAAGAGAGCGGGGGTGAAGAAGGCGGGGGCGTAGGCGGTGTTGGCGCAGCCGGTGGCTCCAAGAACAGCAACAAGTCAGGTACTCCCAACTACGGCAAAGCCGCCCAGAACAAGTCAGCCGAAGGGCAGAACCAAACCCCGGGTGCTCAAAAGCCCTCCGATACAAAGGACGACAACAAGGAAGCCAAGGAGGCCTCCGCTGTAAAGAGCCTGGAGAAAGCCGGATTACAGTCTCAGGACCTGGAACAACAAGCCAAGCAGCAAGAGGCCGGAGACAAATCCAAAATTGAAGAACAGGCAGGTGGAGCCGGAGGTACCGGCGGCAGTAAGACCGAGGAGTACGACGTACGGACCCGGGCCACTGGAACCAACCAGACCCTTTCTGTGACCCCACCCAAAAAGATTAATGCGGGAGAAGGTCTTCGCAAGTTTCGTAAACTCGATGACAAGCCGTTGCTGAAGTACGCCACCATGCACAAGCAAGATTTTCAGGGTGGCAACAATGAGGAAGCCATCAAGGAACTTAAGAAAAACGCTCAGGCTGCCGGAGAGAGCCCCGAGGCTATCCAGCAAGCGGTACAGCTGCTCAAAGATCGCAGCCGTCCCGACCAGTAACGGTTACTCGACCTGCCGCTGTCCCCCCACGCAGGCACCTGACGGCTCTTCTTTCATCGCCTCCAGGTGCAGGTCGGGGTTTAGATTTTGGGCCATTTCCCAGGCCTCCTGGGCGGCCGCTTTCATGCCCCGTTGAAAGAGCAGATCCCCCAGTAAAAGCTGACACTCGGCGCTATCGGGCAAAAAGCGAGTGGCTTTTCGGGCGTGGACCACAGCCCGTGAAATTTTACCATCCTTGCAGAGGGTCTGCGCCATCAAGAACTGGAAGCCGCCCTGGGCGGGTTGCAGCTCCAGAGCTTTCCGCAAGAAAAGCTGAGACTGCTTGTAGTCACCTCGGAGATACCAGATGTGACCCAGGCTGGCGAACGCTTCGGCATCTTCGTGATCCCACTCTAAGAGCATGGAAAAGCGTTCCTCGGCTTCATCTAGAAAGCCCAGCTTGACTTCAATTCCACCCAGCAAGAGAAGCGCTTCCAGCATTCCGGGTTCCAGGCGCAGGGCCCCTTCCAGGGCGGCACGGGCCTCTTCCAATCGGCCCCGGTGAGCCAGGGAGTGGCCCAGGTTGTAGAGGATATCGGGGTTGCTGGGTGAGAGCCGACTGGCCCTGCGGAACTCCAGGATGGCCATATCCAGAAACCCCTGGTGCATGTAAACCACTCCCAGATTCATGTGGCTGCGGGGGAAATTCGGATCGAGTTGGACGCATCGCTGCAGCTCTTCTCTGGCCTTATCCAGATTGCCGCTGTGCAAGTAAAGCACCCCCCTCAGATTCAGGGCATCCAAATGGGACGGGTTGACCTTCAGAATCTTGTTGAGCTGGCGAATGGCGTTCTTCTTTTCCCCGAGTTCGATGTAAGCCTCGGCCAGAGAAAGCCTGAGTTCCCAGTCCTCGGGATCCAGTTTGGTGGCGTTGCGCCATACCTTGACGGCCTTCTTCATCTCCTCTTTCTGAAAGTAGGCCAGCCCCAAGTAAAAATGCCCTTCGGTGTTGCCGGAGTCGAGTTCTATGACCTGCTTGAAGAGCGATACCGCTTGGTGCAACTGCCCCTTTTCAGCCAGTAGCACCCCCAGGTCTAGACGGACATCGACGTGGGTCCGGTCCAGTGCGCAGGCCCGCTGCAGTTCCCGGGTAGCATCATCCAGACGTCCTTGCTCGCGGTACATCCGACCTAGCTCGTAGTGCTGGTCAAAAGTTTGAACGCGTCGGAAAGGGTGTAAGGCGATCACTTTTCCTTGATCTATGGTGGATAAACTCATAAAGAGCGGGCCTCTCGAAGGGTCGTTGTTGTGTTCTGTAACTATTGGCGAAGAGGTCCTTGCGCCCTGTAAGTTCCTTCATGTTTTTCAAGATTTTCCAGCAGAGGGAAAGCAGCAGTTCGGAGCCAAACTGAAAAAAAATGAGCCCCAACCCGGTTTCCGCCTCCATAAGATCGCTCTATGAAGCTTATCCCTATCCCTCCCGCATCCCCGGGGGTTCTGCCGACCCGTTCCTGGAGTACATCTGGGCCTTCAGTGGAGAGCCCCACAAGCGCACCCGGAGCTTTCTGGACGCGGGTTGCGGCACCGGTCTCAACGTGCTGGGGGGAGCCATTCTCTATCCCCACTTCCAGGTTTACGGCTGTGATCTCAATCGGGTGGCCTTAGGGAGCCTGGAGAAGGAAGCTCGACAACTCAAGCTAGCAAATCTGCACCTGAGGGAAATGGATCTGCTGAATCTGGATCCCGACTTCGGTCCACCGGAAGGCTTCGATATCATTTACTCCACCGGAGTGATTCATCACACTGCCGATCCGATAGGGGTCTTGAAGAGCATGGCGAGGCGGTTAGCTCCGCAAGGAGTGCTCCGACTCATGGTCTACGGCGAACTGGGGCGAACCGACCTCTACCGCTTCGCCCGGGTGGCTCGCCTCCTGTACGGGAAAGCCGGATGGCAGACGCGGGTTGAACGAGCTCGGGCCTTGCTGGAAGAATTGGCAGCGAGCGGCAAGTATCGCGATCCCTTTCCACCACCGGTCTTTCGCGGACCCTGGGAAGACGCAGAGAGGGTGGACGACGTGGAGTTTGCCGATCGCTATCTCAACCCTCACGACCAGCCGTTCACGGTACCTCGATTACAAGAGGCGGTGGAGCAAGCCGGCTTGAGGTTTCTGGGCTGGTTTGAACCGCGGGAATGGGATCTGGGCAGGCTTTTGCCCGAATTTGCCGCGAGTGCGGCGGCTCCGCTCGAGCCGTGGGAGCGTTTCCGTCTGATCGAGGAACTCTTTGATCGACCCAAACTGGACCTCTACCTGGTGGGTCCGGAGTTTAAAGAAAGAAAGGTAAGTCTGACCAGGAGTACCTACCTGGGTCTCAATCCCCAGCTCTTCACCCAGACTATTAAGTCCCGGGGAGTCAGCATTCAGAACAAAGCTCAGCTCCGCCTTGGGCAAGAGGAGCCACTGAACCGCGAGGAAGCCCTGCTACTGGACGTCATGGGGCGTCTCTTTATAGGCTTTGAAGACCTGGTGGCGCAACTGCCGGATCCCCTGATCGGGAAATGGTTCCCGGTGGTGGAAGGACTTCTGAAAAAGGACTACTTATTCAGTCCCCATACACTTTAGTGAACCTGTTACCAGACGTTTACATTCCATCCCTTGTCCCCCGTGGGCCGGGCGGTAATAATATGGACAAGGAGAATTTTCAATGATCAACAGTTTCTACGGCCCCACTTTTTCCAATCCTTATTCCTACGGATGTGGTGGAGGGTTCTACGGAGGTGGCTTCTACAACTCTTGCAATTCCTTCTCCGGCGGATGGGCGACCCCCGGATGGGGCGGATACGGCTGCGGTTACAACCCCATGGGCTCGATGTACGGTGGCTTTCGTGGCTCGATCATCGGTGGCGGCGTGGGCGGGTTGCTCGGGATGGGCTTGGGAGCCCTGGGCGGCGGCTTCTGGGGTGCGACCATGGGCTCGTCGATAGGGACGGCCCTGGGCAGCTCGATCGGCTACCTCGCCGGCTCTTTATCCGGCGGTTACTCCTGCTGGTAAGCTTTGCACCCTTTCCCTTTGATGGAGGCCTTCTGGGCCTCTCTGCACCCAGAGCGACCATCGGGAGACGACCCCCGGCAGGTCGCTCTTGCTTTGTCCAGGTTTTTTGCCGATCTCAGGAAAAACATCGAGAAGTCCCGGGCACTCCGGTGGAGAACGCCCCTTTTCAGGGAACTCGATCCTGAGATCCGATCTCACCTGGAAACGATCCAGCGCCTGCTCGACGAGATTCTACCGTCCCTGCCCCCGGGTCCGTCCGACAAACTCGAAGAGCTCAAGCAGCGGGACCAGGCCCTGCGAAAAGCCACTCTTGCTCTAGAACAAGAAGAGCGATTGACCGATCTCCCCACCTTCGAGTCTCCCAAACTCAACCAGTTCAACTATTTCTTCGAAGGCTGGCGCCGGGGATTGCTCCCGGTCGACGCCCTGGCAAAATTTGTCAGAGAGTATCGCCTGGCGGTGGAGGATACTCGGCGAGAGATCGAACAGGCCCAGAGCAACGTCAATCCGAGAGAATCGGAAGAAGAAAAAGATGCCGTCGAACAAGCCGTGGCCGGGGTCGAGGAACTCCGGTCCGCCCTCGCTGAACTGACCGACAAGCTGCCCAATGGGCCCGGGGCCTGTGAAGAGGCTGCCCGCAGGATTCTCCAGTCCGGCCAGTCCCTCGGCTCGGTCTTTCATGCCCTTGAGCAGTGTGCACCTCTCACCGATCCGTGCCCCTTCTGCGGTGGCGCACTCTCCCTTTCCGGGCGTTGTCGTAGCTGCGGCAGGCGGCTTCCCCACCTGGAGGAGAGTGCGGGGGGAAAATCGGAAATCACCTCGAGCTTTCTTTCCAATAACTGTCGCGCGGTGGATCTGGCTCTCTTGCGCTGGGAGGCCGAACCCGAAAACACCGAGTTGTGGCGCACCTTCCAAGAGGCGGTGCGGACCTTCGCCCAACACGTGGTCACCGGTCGTCAATCGCTGGAGATGCTGGCCACCGCAGTCGATCGACCGATCGACAGCCAGCACGAGATGCGCCTGAAGGAAGTCGAGTTGAAAGAGGTGGGTGATGCTTTTCAGTCCGCTCTGACTTTGCTATCCAAGTACTCGCAACCCACCGAGCCTCCCCTCGACCGGCTCGACGGTTCCTGGAGAGAGCCCTTGCTGGCAGCTGAACTCAAGCTACAGGAACTCGAACGTTCCGCGACCCCAAACCCATGATCGAGTTGAAACCTCTGGGCCATATCCGGACTCCCTTCTCTGAAAAGTTCGGCATCCCAAGGCAACCAGGACTGGCCCCGGCTGCCCGGGCGACCCTGAGTCTGGAAGAGCCGTACCGGCAGCCCGGAGTGTTCGACGGTCTGGAAGGTACCAGCCACCTCTGGCTCATCTTCCTGTTTCACGCTCAGAGTGAAGAGTGGCAGCCCAAAGTCCGCCCTCCGCGTCTCGGAGGCAACGATAAACGCGGAGTCTTTGCCACTCGAAGCCCCAATCGGCCCAACCGGCTGGGCCTCTCGGCGGTGAAACTGGAGTCGGTGGACAATCAGGACTTTCGTTTAGAGCTCAGCGGTGTGGATCTCCTGGATCTCACCCCCATCCTGGATATCAAGCCTTACCTCCCCTACTCCGACTGCCTCCCCCAGGCCTCCCACTCCTTCGCCACCGAGACTCCTGAACCGCTCAAGGTCAGATTCTCTCAAAGCGTCCAGGAGCACCGACAAATGAATCCTCGGCTCGCGACCTTGATCGAGCAGGTCTTGAGCCTGGACCCCCGCCCCCGTTACCACCAGGACTCTCGCTCTTACGGGATCACCCTGCAAGGCCTGAATGTGCGCTTCCATGTAGACGAAGAAGGCGTCTGTGTTGAGAGCCTCGGAGAAGCCTGATTACTTCAAATAGAGAACGCGGGAATCTCCAAGACTACCTGGTTCACCGTTGCGATCGGCTCCGACAAAGTGGGGTCCTGACCGTACACGTCGTCGTAACCAAAGCCATAGACCTTCTGGTCTAAAGCGAACTGATGCATGATTTTGGAGTAGTGATTGTAGCGTCCATCGGGGCGGGTGTAGAATTTCTCAGGCTTGTCCCAGTCGTTGTAGTTTTCAAAAACTCCCCGGTTGATGGCCGAACTCAAGAGCGAACAGAGCCGCTTATGGCCGTGGGTCCCCAGGTTTTGCCAGGTGCTGTTGACCGGGGTATTAGCCGGAGGCTGGTCGTCATCGCAAAAGAAGACGATCCGAGTGCTGGGTTTGGGCAGAGAGCTTACCTCGTTCAGACTGGCGCTGTCCCCGGGTGGGGTGGCCGTGGTGGTCATGGTGAGGTTGTTGGCGTTGACCAACTGACCCGTGTACTGGTAGCCGTAGTGGGTGGACAGAGTATCGGGCAAGTTCAAAACCTGCTGGCTGTAGTGGGTCCAACCCGCGTCGATCGCAGCATTCAGGAAACTTGCCGTGGGCCCCGTTGAGTTGACCGCGACGGTCTGCACCGGGCTGAGCACCCGGATGATCCGGTCGCTCCCCGGGCTATTGATGTAGCTTTTAAATTCCGCCGGGACGGTCGAACTGTCAAAGGCCTGCAACACCAGAGCCCGCGCATTCTCGACAAACCCTACTCGCTCGGACTTGTTGGCCCCGCCCTCGTGATAGTCCAGGGTCATGCCCAAACCGACCGAAAAGAAGTCCACCACGCTGGTATTGGCAAACAAGATATACTGCGCACCCGGGGTGTCCTGGATGGTGGCGCTCAACTCCATAAACTCGAAGACCTTCTGGTAGTCCGGAGCACCGGTTGGCGAAGGGGTGACCAGGCTCAACGGGTTGGCGGTATCGGCCAGCCCGAGCCCCTGGAGTTTCTCCCCGAAAGAGAGATAGATCCGTCCGGAGACCAGTTTGTCGTAAGGGCATTGGAAAGAATAGGCCCCAGGCGCCTCCTCCTTGACGGTCGCGCTCAAAGGAAACGAATAGTTATCCGAACCAGACCTATCACCGAAGCGCTGCATGGTGTTGTTGCCGTTGGCTCCCAGTTGGAGGTAGTAAAACGCAGAATCGGCTTTGTCTTTACCCAACACCGTGACAAAAATTTTACTGGGGTCGTAGTTGGAGAGGTTTTCGACCCTCACGGTCAACATCTCCGGGGTCGCCGACAGAAACTGGGGGTTGACCTGATCGAGAGTTATCACTCCATCGTCGTCAGCCGGAAAATCGACCTCTTCAAGGTGTCTGGCCAGGGTGAAACCCTGCCCTCTCTGAAACTCCACTTCCACCCTGCGGGTGGTATCCGGCAGGCCGGAGAAGACCATCTCCGGGCCGTAAAGCTCCTCATCGGGTCCAAACACCAGGTTGCCCTGTTGATCGAAGCCGGATAATCGTCCAAACGTCACCGGATGCCCGTTCACTGTGAGATCGGGGGTTGGGTCCACCACTCGAAGCACGTTGGTCCTGGACTGCAGCGGCCCTGGTACCACCGAGTCCGAATTGCCGCAGCCGGAAAGCAGAATCGCCGATAAGAGACCAGCGGCTACAAACTTGTTCATTGAAACATCTCCTAAAAACTGAAAAAGTCGTTCTCTTCGACGCAGAGAGCGACCTTTCGGTTCCGTACTTGGAGATTTTTGCTATATTTGCCCCATGATCAGGTTGCCGTTGGCATCGATACCGACGGTTTCATTTCCGCGCTGGAAAAAAACCGCTCCATCCTCTGCTTCAACCTTGCTGTAGACCAGAGAGTCTTTACCTTCATAATTCACGGTAACGTCCATCTCGTCGGCCTTTAAAACGCCTTCGACTGAGCTCACCGGTTCTTTGCTTTTTTGGAAAGTGGCGATTTCTTCCACCGGAGTTAGACCGATCCCGGTGAGTCTCTGGAAAAAATTTGTCTTCTTAGGTTGAGCGTCCAAACTCACGTTTTGCTTGGAGGAGTCGGTGTCGAATTCACTGCCGTCGAGTCTACTCATCTCATACTGCACAAAATTCACGTCATCGACGATGGCCCGAGCGGCCGGGTTGGCTTCCACAGCGGAAGCAGCGGCTTTTTCGGCTTCGGTCCCGGCGTACAGTTTACGAATCTCTACCGGGCTGGGCATGGCGTAGTAGCCTCCGACTGGATACATCATTTGCGCTTCCTCCAAGGAAAAGTGGTCTATCTGTACC